>JAGMDE010000034.1 GCA_023128855.1 Thermoplasmatales archaeon
ATCTATTTGGAAGTTTACGGTTGTACTGCAAACAAAAGCGATGCTAGTTTGATAAAGGGCATTCTTAAAGAGAGCAGTCATGAAATTGTTGAAAATGTGGATGATGCAGATTCTATAGTTCTGCTAACATGCACTGTTATAGATACTACTGAACAACGTATGTTATCACGTTTGAAAAACTTTACAAAAACAGGTAAAAACATTATAGTTGCAGGATGTATGGCATCTATTCAAGCTGATTTAGTTAGATCAACATTACCAAGTGCAAAGCTCTTGCCGCCTCAATATTCTTACCAAATTTTAGATGTTTTAGAAAACAAGGAAACGTCTTTTATTGATAAAAATAAAACACTGTTTCCCAAATATTATGAAGATATAGTTGCACCTATAGCTATAGCTGAAGGATGTTTATTTTCATGCTCTTACTGCATTACTTCTCTAGCACGAGGCAAACTGAAAAGTTATCCAATGGATGAAATAACTCAAGATGTTTGTTCCGCAGTAAAACAAGGTTGTAAAGAGATACAATTAACAGCCCAAGATACTAGCTCGTATGGATTAGATTTTGGAAGTAATCTTGGTGAGCTTCTACCAAATGTTAGCCAAATTAAAGGTGAATATAGAATTCGAGTAGGGATGATGAATCCATATACTGTTTTGAAAAATATTGATTCGATTATCGAAGGTTTTGATGACCCTAAAATCTACAAGTTTTTACACATACCCGTTCAATCAGGCGATAATGCTATTTTAAAAAAGATGAATAGAAAATATTCAGTTGGAGAATTTTTAGAGATAATCAAGAAATTTAGAGATAAATACCCAGATATCACTATTTCTACAGATGTAATTGTTGGTTTTCCAACTGAAACAAAACAACAGTTTCAACATACAATTGACTTACTAAAAATTGTAAAGCCAGATATTACAAATATTACCAGATACTCTGCAAGACCTTATACAAAAGCTAAAACTATGAAAGGCCGTATAAAAACAGAGATTGCAAAAGAACGGTCGAAAATATTAACGGATTTATGTAGCAAAATCTCAAAGGAAAATAACCTTAGACATATTGGAAAAAGATACAACTCTCTGATTACAGAAAGAGGGAAAAACAATACATTTGTAGGAAGAACTGAGAATTACAAACCTATCGTAATAAAAGAAAATATTGAAATTGGTAAATTTGTATCATTGGAAGTAAAAGAAGCTGCTCCTACATATCTAGTCGGAAGTATTAAATAGAATATTTATGTTTGTCAAATTGTGGAAGGGATGATTAGAGTAGCTATTAATGGATTTGGAAGAATAGGTAGAAACGTTTTAAGAGCATCATTAGGACATTCTCAATATGGAACAAAATTTGAAATTGTAGCAATAAACGATCTTGGTAATACCGAGATTCTTGCTCATCTTTTAAAATATGATTCCATCTATGGACGGTTTGACGGAAATATAGAGGTCAAAAATGATGGAATGGAAATCAATGGTAAGTCGATTAAATTCTTTTCTCAAATGAACCCCTCAAAACTACCCTGGAAAGACTTGGATATTGGCGTTGCTGTCGAATCTACAGGACTTTTCCGTAAAAGAGAGGGGGCTTCACAACACCTTGAAGCAGGAGCAAAAAAAGTCATTATATCTGCTCCAGCAATAGACCCAGACATAACGGTTGTTTTAGGTGTAAACGAACATCTTTACGATACAAACGCACATAACATAATATCTAATGCATCATGTACAACCAACAGTCTGGCACCACCTGTAAAAGTGTTAAATGACACTTTTGGGGTTGAACAAGGATTCATGACCACGATACATTCGTATACTGGTGATCAGCGTATCCTTGACTTCCCACATAAAGATCTGAGACGAGCGCGAGCTGCTGCGGTCTCGATCATCCCGACCACCACAGGTGCTGCAAAAGCAGTGACTCTTGTAATACCAGAATTAAAAGGGAGAATGGATGGTATGGCTGTAAGAGTACCCACACCAGATGGATCTCTAACTGATTTTACATGCATCTTAAAAAAGGAAGTAACGAAAGAAGAAGTTAACAATGCATTTAGAAATGCAGCAGAAGGAAAGTTAAAAGGAATAATGCAATATTCTGAGGAACCACTTGTATCAGTCGATATTGTTGGTAATCCACATTCTGCCATTATTGATGGATTAAGTACTAAAGTAAATGGCGATAGTGGAAATTTTCTCAAGATACTTTCATGGTATGATAATGAGTGGGGATATTCCTGCAGAATAGTTGATTTAATAAATTATATCTACGTAAATAACTCAAAACCAATAAGTGAAGTTGAAATAGCAAGAGCAGTATAAAACAAGATTATTGATTAGATTTATCAATATTTTTTAAAATCTCCATAATTCTTTTTGCTGCATTTTTATCACCCTCAGGTTTGGGTAATTTTTGAGCCAAAGCCTGAGAATCTGATAAAAATTGATCATAGTTATCAAAGATAGTATTAAGGGTATCAAGAAGTTTTTGCTCATCAAAATATTTTTTAGACAACATTAATCCGGCTCCATGACCAACCATTTTTTCTAAGTTAAGATGTTGCTCAAACTGCATTGGAAAACCGATTATTGGTTTGCCTGCATATGCAGCAGTATATACTGTTCCTTGCCCACCATGAATTATTGACAGATCAACCATACTATGAAGCTTTCGTATAGATGGGACATATTTTTTAAATAAAATATTATCGTTTAATTTTGGAATTTCAGCTTCGTCTAAAATATTTGTTAAAACTGCAATAACTTTGTAATTAGTTTTGTTTAATGTTTGTAATATTTTTAAATATAGATTTTTTTCACCACTACTTCCCATTGAGAGTAGAATAGATTTTTCAGATCCTTTAATATGATCCATAATTTCTCGATTGATTAATTGTGTATTTTTATCAGAGAAATTTTTTTCAAAAAGCTCTTCCAAGACTATGATGCCTATATAATCCTCAGATGGAAATTCTTGTTGATTTGGAAAAATATCAATGAATTCTAAAAAATTTGTAGCAAGTGTTATATCTCCATAAAGTAAATCATGATGACTTCCTATCTTTTTAACATTATATCTTTTTGCAGCTGAATTAAATGGTTTTAAATAAAATAATGGTTTTTCTAAAAGTAGTTTAGCAAAACGTATTTTTATATATTGAGGTAAAAGACGTGTAAATATATTTTCTGCAAAATCTGGAATTAAATGATGAAAAGAACCCGGTGCTGTTGTAATACCAATAAGAGGCAGTTTTGCTGCTCTAGCAGAAATTACAGAGAAATAATTATGTGTTGATACAATCATTTGAATACCTGTCTCTTTAAAAATTGCAATTTCGTTTTTTATAGCTTCATCGATAAAACCTTTAGGGTATAATTGCTGATTTTTTTCTCCACGTACAACCTTTTGATATCTTGCAAGAATTTCTTTTGTAAAAAATGGTTTAACTCTAATTATTTCAAATCCCAAATCTTTAGCTAAATATTCATATTCTCCACCATGACTAAAGAAGATTGCCTTCCCACCAAGTTCAGTGAATCGTTCTGCTACTAATACTGCTCTTCCAGATTCTGATAAATTGTAAAAAAGAGGAAAGAACCCTACAAGTGGTTTTTCTTTTTGGTCCATTGTTTTCATGATGTCTTTCGCGGTATTGAATAATTGTTAAGTTAAAATGCTTTTTCCAAATATAATACCACTTAGTTTATATAACAAATTTTGATATCAATTCAAGGAGGAGCATTATGAAGGATTACAACACTTTAGACGATTTTAATTTAGAAAATAAAACTGTTTTGTTAAGAGTGGATTTCAATATGCCGCTTGATAAAGATACACTTGAAATTTTAGATACAACTAGAATTGAAAGAGTGCTTCCAACAATAAAAGAACTTGTCAATAAAAATGCTAAAACAGTAATTATTGCTCATCAAGGACGGCAAGGGAGTTGGGACTTCATCAGCATGGAAAAACATGCAAAAGCTTTGCAAAATCTTTTAGGTAAAGAAGTGAAATTCATAGATGACATATTCAGTGAAAAAGCACAGAATGCTATTAAAAACTTACAAACAGGCGAAATATTAATGTTAGATAATGTAAGAAAATACGATGGTGAAACAGAGAAAAAACCAGCAGAAGAACATTCTCAATCAGATCTAGTGCAAAATCTTTATCCTCTTGCAGATTTGTTTGTAAATGATGCATTTGCAGCAGCACATCGCCCTCAATGTTCACTTATTGGTTTTACAGCAGTTTTACCATCTGCAGCTGGACGTCTAATGGAAAAGGAGATAACAACACTTGGAGAGATAATCCAGAATCCTGAAAAACCATCAGTTTTTTTATTTGGAGGCGCAAAGTTCTCAGATGTTATCGTTACAATAGAACGGCTTCTTGATAACAAAACCGCGGATAAGATAATATTAACAGGACTTCCTGCAAATGCTTTTTTGAAAGCAGAGGGAATACAACTTGGAGAAAAAAACGAAGAGTTACTTGCAGAAGAAGGAAAACCAGAAAACTACGAGGAAATAAAGAAACTCTTAGAGAAATACAAGGATAATATCTACTTACCAACAGATTTTGCCCAACAGTCAAACACAGAACGTAGCGAGATAGATATTTCAGAGCTTCCAACTCAGTATAATCTCTTTGATATCGGTGAAAAAACAATTCAGAATTTCAAAGATATAATGTCTGATGCAAAAACAGTTTTCTTATCAGGGCCATGTGGCGTATTTGAAAAGCCTGCATTTATGAAAGGTACCCGGGAAATCTTTACCTATGTCGCAAATTCTGGTGTGTTTTCTATTGTTGGCGGTGGACACACAGTTGCAGCTGTTGAAAAACTTGGTCTTGGTAAGAAGATATCTCATATCAGTACCGGTGGAGGCTCTCTTGAAAAATTCATGATGGGTGAAAAACTACCTGTTATTGAGGCCCTCAAAGCTGCAAAAAATAGATTTAGTTAAATAAAGGAAACTATCAAATATTCTTTTTATTTTCTAAGCTCTTATCTAAGGGCTGGTAGATCAGTGGAAGATCGTCACCTTCGCAAGGTGGAGGCCACGGGTTCAAATCCCGTCCAGTCCATTATTTTTTAAAATCCTTTAATTCACCCAATGTCTTTTTCCAATCTTGAACTTCTCGGCATTTACCACAGTAACCATTGTTTATTTCGTAATCAACCTTATGTATCTTTTTTCCGCAATATTTGCATTTGTATTTTTTGTTATTCGTTTGTTGCTTCAATAAAATCTCACATCGTGTAATCTTTTATAAATTTGGTTGTAAATCATAAATTATTTAATGCATAGTATAATATCAGCTCAGAGACAAGATGAATCCATTTTTGAATCCAATAACAGGAATTCCATTTCTCAAACGCTTTCTTTTTGATCCTAATAGAATAAAAAGAATGAACCCACAACAGTTAGAAAAATATAGAAATAAGGTTTTTAGAAAAATTGTCAAATATGCTTATACTGTCCCTATTTATCATCAAAAATACAAGGCAACAGGGATTCATCCTGAAGACATAAGAGGAATTAAAGATATTACAAAATTACCTTTTATTACTAAAAAAGATCTTGTAGATAATTATCCAGATGGAATAATTCCACCTAATTATGATAAAAGCAAAGCTGTCGTTGTAAGTACTAGTGGTTCTACTGGTAAACCTGTATCTGTTTTTTTTGATTTCTCTGTTTATAGTGGAGGTATCGGAGCTGCTATTAGAACATTTCTTGTACATAATGTCAGCTGGAGAAAGTCAAAGTTTGCAAATATCGGAAATTTTAGTCCAGGTAAAGCAGATGAAGCTGTAAGTAGGCTTTTTTTTACAAATGCTAAATTTGCATATTCATCAGAGAAATATGGCACTTTTAGTGCTTTTGAACCAATTAAAGAAGTTATGAAAAAACTAGATGCCTTTAGCCCAGATATTATGTTAAGTTATCCAGTTACATATCAAAACTTAGCCTTTTTAAAAAATAAAGGGTTCGGTAAAAATGTAAATCCAAAATTCTTACTAGTATCTGGATATGTTCTTGATGACTATACTAGATCTTATGTTGAAGATGCATTTAAGTGTAAAATGTTTAATGGATATGGAGCAGCAGAGACTTCGTCTGAAGCAGGTGTTGCATTTGAATGTCCACAGAAAACATGGCATATTAATCATGATTATTATCACGTTGAAACGATTGATGAAAACATGGAACTCTTAGAACCGGGAAAAATTGGACATATAGTCGTGACAAGATTTTTTGGAAAAGGGACGCCTCTTATAAGATACACAGGACTTGACGATTGGGTGAAACTAACAGATTATTATGAATGCGGTTGTAGGTTGTGCACACCAACATTCAAGGATGGTGTTGAGGGCAGAAGAAATACAAGTATTATTTTACCTGATGGAAGAGTATTTCCTTCTGCATCTTTTGCAATTTTATCAGTGGTATTAAATGAAATGAAAACTCGAAAGGTAAAACAATTTCAGATAATACAAAATAAATTAGATGAAATAGATATCTTAATTGTAATAGATGAAGACCTAAGGAATAAGGACCCACCAATTGATACACTATTCAAAAAGATAAAAGAAATTTATCAGGAAAAAGTGGGCCCAGGGATAACAATTTCTGTCAAAGAAGTTAAAAATATTAAATCAGATCCCAATAAACCAGCACCTCTTGTAATCTCACGTTTATCACAAAAAGATTGGGAAATTATTATAGAAAAATCAAAATAGACTCATTTTTTTGCAAATACGGTCTCTTCTTTTTGTCCAACTAATAATTTTAAGCCGGCTCTAACAACTCTAAAATTATGATAAACAAAAATTGAACGGAGAATTTGAGATATTAAATATTTTGGAGAAAGATAATAACTTAAATATGCCTTATGCTGCAAATCGCGTATTTCTTCAGGTGTAAAATTACCCAATCCTCTATTTGAGTCCAGTAGAGCATACATTTCATTTTCTTTTAATTTACCTTCTTTAAAGGCTTCGTCCCATATCTGACTTCCTTTCAAATACATAAATTGATAAAAAAATGCAAAATCAAGGTTTAATTTCTTAGCAAACTTGATTGTATCTCGGATATGTTTTTCATTTTCAATAGGAGCACCTACTATAAAATTACCAACAGTTAAAAAACCAATTTTTTTACTCAGTCTAACTGCTTTTTCTACTTTTTCTAATGTAATTTTTTTATTATAATAATCAATTACCTCTTGATTACCTGATTCGATTCCGAATTCCATTGATTTAACTCCGGCTTTTTTCATTTTTTTATAGAGTTCTTCATCTGCATCTGTAACTCGTGTACCAGATATCCATATATCCAAATTCAATTTTTTTTCAATAAGAAGATCCATTATTTCATGAGCTCTTTTTTTATCCATAAGAAAATTATCATCAACTGCAAAAACAGAATCATAATCCTTGGATATTTCTTCCATTTCTTTTACAACGTTTTCAGCAGATCCCAAACGACATTTATCAAAAATGGATTTGGAAACACAAAACCTACAATCAAATGGACAGCCTCTGCTAGTAATTATAGTTGTTAGTTTACCTCTAGCAAAATACGTAATACCCGTAAGAGAATCCTTACCATATGCATAATGTTTTATTAAACGACGAGCTGGGAAATCAATAGAATCTAAATCATCAATTTCCACGGGAGGTAAACCATTCTTTATTTTTCCATTTTCTCTATAAAAAATACCATGAACTTTTGAAAGATCCTTTTTATTATCCAAAGCATCTACAATTTCAATTATTACTTTTTCCCCATCTCCAATTACAGAAATATCTGCTTTAATTTCATTAAGCGTTTCTTTACCCTGAATCGTACAATGAGGTCCGCCAATTATCACAGTTTTATCTGGGAAGAATTGTTTGATTAAATCAGTAATTTTCATAACTGAAGTTGCTACTAGACTAGCAACTGTTATACCAATGAGATCAAATTTTGAAACATCATTTTTTAGTTTTTCAATCGAATAAGATTCAGCTACATAATCAATCACTTTAACTTGATGCCCTTTTTTCTCAAGGGCACTTGAAAGATATAGTATGCCCAAAGGCGGCATATACGCCTCAAATGAAACTTCTTTTTTCACTACATCATAGTCTATTGGCGGATTTATAAACAAAACTTTCATGATGAATAGTATACTATTTTCAATATTATTTAAGATTATTGGAAATTTTTAAAAAATGAAGATTAAAATGATTTTGTTATACTTATAAAAAACATTAAATATCGGATTTATATCTTATATCAGCTGGAACAATGAAAATTCTCTTAGTGTTTCCACGTGTTGAACATGGGCAAACAACAGTAAAAGACAAAAAAACTTGGAATACTTTTCTTTTTGGTAACCCAATAATAACTCTTCCACACATAGCATCTATAACTCCACGGGAATATGACGTAAAAATTGCCAATGAGAATTATATAGATATTGATTTTGATGAAGATGTCGATTTAATTGGAATAACTTGCTATACAATGACGGCTCCTCGCGTTTATGAAATAGCAGATGAATTCAGAAAAAGAGGAAAAAAAGTTGTTTTAGGTGGTTATCATCCAACTGCAATGCCTGATGAAGCAATTCAACATGCTGATAGCATTGTGTTAGGAGAAGCAGAAGCTTCTTGGCCTATACTTCTAAAGGATGCTGAAAATGGAAATTTAAAACAATTCTACGGGCCAAATGAAGATTTTAGTATGGATGATATACCTTTAATGAGAAGAGATCTTATTGTACATAGTCCATTATTAGGAGCAGTTCAATCTACCAGAGGATGTAACAATAAATGTGAATTTTGTGCTATCAGTAGTTTTTGTAAACATGGCGTGAAGCAGCGCCCTGTAAAAAACGTAGTTGAAGAAATAAAACAGATGCCTAATAGAATATTTATCTTTCACGATCCACATTTGACATCACATCCTAAACATGCAAAAGAACTCTTCAGAGAAATGATTCGGCAAAAAGTAAATAAGAAATGGTTGGCAAATGGGACAACAAACGTTTTAGGTAAAATTGACGAGGAGTTTTTGAATCTTGCATCAAAAGCAGGATGTCTCGAGTGGTTTATTGGTTTTGAATCAGTAAGTCAAGAAGCATTAAATAGTATTAAAAAAACCCATAACAAAGTTGAAGACTTCAAGAAATTGATAAAACGCTTACATGATCATGGTATGATTGTGCAAGGTGGAATCATATTTGGCTTTGATGAAGATAAACCAGATATATTTGATTTAACACTTGAAAAAATGAGCGATCTTGATATAGATATTGTTGAAGTTAATATTTTAACTCCTTATCCTGGTACGCCATTATTTGACAGACTTGAAAAAGCTGGAAGAATAATTTCCAGGGATTGGTCACGATATAATCAAGTAGAGGTTGTTTTTCAACCTAAACATATGACTCCAGAAGAGCTTTATGAGGGTACAAGAAAAGTAGCTAAAGATTTTTACAGTTCATTAAATCTCATTAAAAGAACTGCAAAAATTTTTTCTATTACAAAAAGCCTAATGGCATTTTTCCCAGCTGGTGGTAATATTGTTTATAGACGGTACTACAAAAGAGATTTTAATTTTTAAACTATTGTATTTATTGTTTTGAAAATATGAAACGCATAAATAAAAAATTAAATCCTTGGACATCTGATGATGAAAAAGAACATTTTCCAAGTAATATAGAGTGGTGGTGTACAGAAGCTTTTTTTAAAACTAAAAAAGATAAGAAAATTTGGAATTTAAAGGCAGTTTTAACAGAATGGTGTGAAGGATCTAGTATTGGCTCATTTATTATTACAACTATTTTTGATCAAACAAAAAATAAAAGCTATAATTATCATAAAAGAGACGAAAAAAATAAATTAAAAACTGATTCAGATAATTTTGATGTGAGTTTTGAAAAGTCTTTCATGAAGGGTTTATTTCCAGATTACAGTATGATTTTTAAGGATAATAAAAACGATATTAAAATTGACATGAAGCAAGAAGCAATATCAATACCTCATTGGATTGCGCAAGATATAACAGACGGTTGGCTCCCGCTAGGATCTGGTTCATATAGATATGGATTTATTCCCAAAACGAAAATAACAGGAACAATGGCGATAAAGGATAAAAAATACGACATTGAAGGGATCGGCTATATTGAACATGTGTGGGGGAATTTTGAGTATGACAAGATTTTTGTTGGAATAAAAAATATTCCAAAAACTCTTAAGGTTTATACTAAACTAATTGGATGGAGAATTCATGAACTAAAACCTCGGATTCCTGAATCGATTACGTTCGGTAGTGAAAATAATCCTTTTGGATATGATTGGGTATGGGCAATACTGGATAACGGTTGGACAGTATTTTTTGGAAATATTATGTTTTGGCTTATGGATGGTCCTTCAATGGGAACGTTGATTATTTCAAAAGATGATGAAACTTATCAGGAATATGCAGATGTACAATTTCATTATAACCACACAGAATATGCTAAAAATTTTGATTTTATTTATCCTACTGATCTTACAATTACTGCAAGAAAAGGAGAAGAAAAATTTTCTTTAAGGTTTAAAATGACATGTGAAACAAAAGAGTATATTGCTAGATTTCCCGATAGTAAATATTGGACTGGGTTTGTTATAGTTGAATCACCTGGTGAAGTAGATGGGTATTATTCTGATGGAAAAACAAAAATAAAATTATCTGGTATTTGTAAGATAGAGCCACAGCGTCAAGTATCAATCATGGGGCATAATATGCTAAAGCTAGATTTTCTAAAACCACCAAAAGGTTTTGGAATTACCATTAACTTTGATTCCCATTATTTCAAAAAAAGATTATTTACAAGAATTCAATTTTTACCAAATCCTAAGATGAAATTTAAGATTAATAAAATAAATAATACAAAAATAAAAAGAGAAAAGTGAGCAGTTTTATAATAAAAAATCATATTTAAAGAAATCATAAGATGCTATACATTTGGATAGGTTTAAATAACATATTTATAATATTTTAAACAGAAAAAAGGAGCTTGATAAACAATGAGTTCATTTTTAAATCCAATATTTCTCCTTCGTATTGTTAAAAGTTATTATACGGATGTAAATCGTATCTGGAAAATAAACAATGAACAGTTAAAAAAATATCAGGATAAGTGCTTAAGAAAAATTGTCAAATATGCATATAATGTTCCAATTTATCATAAAAAATACAAAAAAGCAGGTATTTATCCAAATGATATAAGAGGAATAAAGGATATTGAAAAACTTCCATTTATCACAAAAGACGATTTAAAAAACAATTTTCCAGATGGAATAATACCTCCGGGTTTTAATAAAGATAAAAATCCTCTTTTATCAACCTCTGGTTCAATGGGTAAACCAGTTTTTGTTTATTATGATCAATTTACAGCAATAAAAGCTCTAGCGGGATATGTAAGAGCATTAAAAGCATATGGTGGAATATGGAATAAAACAAAGATTGCACAAATTATTGATAGCAAACCTGGAACAATTGAAAACACTGTTTTTAACAGTGATTTCTCTTCTTTTCTAAAAAAATTCGTTTCATTAAAAAATATTAAAATTTTATATGTCGGAGAAAAAATAGAGGACATAATTAAAGAACTCGAGATATTTAAACCAGAATGTATCGGATCTGATCCTGTTATGCTACAACAACTTGCACAGTTAAAAAATAATGGATATGGTAAGAATATCAACCCTAATCTTATGTTTTCAAGTAGTGCAATGTTAGATGATTACACAAAAAAGTTTGTTGAGAAAACCTTTGGAACAAAATTATATGATGTTTATGCTACAACCGAGGCAGGCCCAATAGCTTTTGAATGTAAAAAACGTGGTGTATATCATGTTAACTCAGATTTTGTCTACATCGAGTTTCTAGATGAAAAAAATGATCCTGTCCCATATGGTAAATCAGGAAATGTAATTGTTACAAAACTATATGGAAAAGGTACACCAATTATAAGATACACTGGGCTTGAAGATGTAGCCACCCCTGTTGAATCAGAAACAAAATGTGGTATTCTTTCACAATCAATTAAATGCATAGGTGGTCGAGCTATGGATCAAATAATTCTGCCTAGTGGAAAAACAGTAGCTCCATTTCATGTAACCACTATTCCTGCTTCTGTTATGGATGATTTTAAATCTTATAAAATTAAACAATTTCAAATAATTCAACATAAAGTTGATGATATAGAGGTTCTTATTGTAATTGATGAAAATCTTAGAAAAACGGGACCATCTGTTGAAAAAATAATTGAGGAAATAAAAAAACGATTTGAACAAAAAACAGGTGAAGGTGTAAAAATAAGGGTAAATGAAGTAGATGAAATATCTAAAGGTGTAAGATCAGATTATGTTAGATTAGTTATTTCAAAAATAAAATCCCCTATAAATAAATGTTAGAGCTATGTATCTTTTTTTAACAACAAAGCTGAAGCCGCAGGGGAAATATTTTCAGATTTAACAATATTTTTAACCTCTAAAAACTTTGATAAATCAATTCTACTCTTAATCGTATTAGTTTCTTTATCAAACACACTTCTATAAATAACCCGGGTATCTGTTTTAATTTTTTTTGAGATCTTTTCAAAAATTTCATCAAGTTGCTTAATAGCATATAATACAAAGATGACATCAAATTTTTCAAAATCATAATATCTTCCATCAGCATGAACAAGCTTTAATTTATCTGATAGATCAAGACGTTTAATAAGCACGTTAGCTTTATTAATAGCAGCTTTGTCTACATCAATTGAAACAACACTAGCACCAGATTTTTGTGCGATTAGGACAGAAGTTGCTGGGAGTGAACCTGCACCTATAACTAAAACATTATCTTTTGAAGTAATATTAGCTAGTCTGATTTCTTTTTCAACAATTTCACAATACATATTAATATAATTTGAAGAAAAAATTTCAAAATTATATGCAATTTTTTCAAAAATTACATAAGATAAATCTAATGACCTTTTTAATGAACCAGCACGAAACTTTGAAGAAATAATATCAAAAAAAACTGTTTTTGCAAAGGAAAAACATTTTTCACTTAATTTCATCGCCATAAATTTCTCACATCACAGTTTTCATAAATTATATAATAGTAATTGAACAAATACATCTAAGAATATTAAATCAAAGATGAACAAGAAATAGTTAAATCCTTTTCTTCCGACAATACTACTTAAATTTTTCATATTTTTTTCATTTGATTTTAAAAGTTTATAGGAATAATATAGTGTGTATATCCAGAGTATTAAAAATGGTACTAGAAAAACCCAACTTAAGATGGTTCTGAAAAATAAAATAATACCTATGACTCCTGAAATAAAAAACATTGCAAAAGAAATCCGTGCTGCATTTTTTTCTCCAAAAGATGTTGCATATGTTCTAACTCCTGTTTTTCTATCTCCTTCTGCATCATGTATTCCTTCAGGTAGATCATGAGCATTATCAGCAAAATAGACAAATAAAACAAACAATAACATATTTTGTAAATTAAAACTATTAAATGATATATGACCAAACAATGAAAAATTAATTGTTATATCCCCAGCTGGTGGCAAACCGCTCCATATTGCAAAATATCCAAAAATTGGAACAATAACCCATTGAATAGGTGTAAATAGCTCTGAATAAGCAGGTATTCGAACTTTCTTTTTTAGATACTTATCATGAAATGTTACAAAAAGAGCAGTTATTCCAACAAGGATTAAACACCAAATACTAACAAGATATGAAAAAATAAAGGTAGTTGCTGAGAAAAACAGTGCTATCGCAAAAAACTTTTTTGAAGATATCCTACCAGATGGTATAGGGCGATCAGGATGAGCCACTTTATCAATATCTGCATCTGTAATATCATTCCATATTAGCGCTGCAAAAAAACCTGAATATAGAGCAAAAATCGAAAAAATTACTATCTTAATTATTGGCGTATCATAAGCTTTGATACCATAAACTAGCATGGGCATACTTGCAAACATAAAAACATAGCTGATGAGCTCATAAGCGGGTAATGAACGCCAATGTGCTAAGAAATCAATTGGTGCTTTTATTCCCTTGGTAGTTTTTTTATTCAGCAGGTTTTCCTCCTTTTAATTTTCTCCGGTAAGTACAATATATTTCTTAAATATTATTCATTTGATCAATAAGGCTACCATCCCAGTATATGTTGTCGTTGATGATTTCTTGGGTTTTTTCTTTTATTATTTCTTTTGTTATTGACGGCATATGATCATCTGGGATCTTAGCAGCCCAAGCTGTCATTCTACGAACAATCCACCATGTATAAGTTAATTCATCAGCTAGAGTCTTACTAAGAGGTTTTATGTTTTTCCATTTATGAAAACCATGTGCCATATCATTATTTTTAGTATCAGGTACTTCTTCAATATTACCACCCCACCAAATCATGTACTCTGGGTGTGGGGTACTAAGAATTATTCTACCCTTGTTTTCATTCGGATAAATCTCAGATGTCATGCATGGTTTATTGGATAAATCTAATTCAATAAGTTTCTCTGTTTTTTTCCAGTTTCCTGATAGAAAAAATGCATAGAGTAGTAGGTTTCTTAGACTATTGTTTTCTTTTTTAATTATTTTAGCTGCTCTAAACATTCCTCTAATTATTCCATGTATGCCACTGGTATATTTCCAAGCATAGATTTTTGTATTTTTGTTTTCAGACAGATCAAGCTTGGGGTATCTTGCAAGAATCTTTACATCTCTATCAGGATTTTTAGGAATGAAAATTGCTGGGCCACCCCACCATCTAATACGTTCTGTATCTTTAGAAATATCTGAAAAAATCGGGTTATCCTTATGGAGTTGAAAATCTATTGGGACACCACCTGAATGAATATAAGTTCCATTTTCTGTTTCTCCAGGTGCAAATGAAAAGACATATGCCATTGCACCTATTTGTTCAGGGTATTTACTTTGAAATAAGGAAAAAATTGGCATTGAGAGATTGTTATAATAATGTTTGACACATGAAATTCCAATAGAGCTATTATTGTATAATCTTTCAACCAATGTCCGAGGTTTACTATCAATTCCTGTGCTTAATCCTGTGATAAGAGCTGCACCACCACATATACCAACACAGCCGCCACCATTTTTAATAAAATCCGCTATGTTTTTTTTCCACTTTCTCACTTTTCTAAAAGATTTGAATCCTTTTACAATTGATAACCCATCACCTACTCCACCTCCAGGAATTAAGAGCACATCATATGTAGAAATATTCAGTTTACCATCAAGGATATCCGTATCATAAATATATTCAGTTTCAAATCTATATGATTTGTCTTTAATTTTCCAAGTATAACCATCTAAGATTACAGGAAAATAGTGTTTACCAGATCCCCATTTAAGTGGTTCCTCTGCTAATATTGCAATTTTTATTGTATGATTTTTTGTTGATTTTTCAATCATATATCACATAAGCTTAAGAAAACAGCATTATTTTAATATTTACATATATTACATACTAACAATAAGAGATGCTAATATGCCTGAATACAAAAAATATGTTTTTGAAACAACACCATCCAAGAAAATCCAAATTTCAGAAAATTTCTATATTTCTACAATAAATAATCTTAAAAATTTTAAGACTTTTTATAAAGTACCATGGAAAATTTATAATAATAACAAATACTGGGTTCCACCTTTTTGGACAGAATTTAAGAATTTCTTTAAAAGTAAAAACATATTTTGGAAACATTCAGAAAGCTGCCTTTTTATAGCATATAAAAATAATTCTGCTATTGGTCGTATTGCTGCAATTATTGATCACTCGTTAGTCAATCCAAAAAATATAAAGATAGGTTTTTTTGGATTTTTTGAATGCATTGATGAAAAAAAGGTTGCTTTAGAGCTTTTAAAGGCTGCTGAAGAATGGTTAACATCAAAAGAAGCAACCCATATGCAAGGACCCACTAATGCTCGTGTTGACATGGGCAGTGGTTTTTTAGTAAAAGGTTTCGACTCAATTCCATCTCTTATTGCTTATTTAAATCCACCTTACTATGAAGATTTTGTAAAAGATTTTGGTATGAAGAAATGTAGAGAACATGTTTCATATCATATTAATTTGCAAAAAGAAATTCCTGCATCTGTCCAAAAAACGTCTGAGCAGTGCCAAGCTGAGGGTATAAAAATTAGAAAATTTAAACGATGGAAGTCAAAAAAAGAACTAAACTGGTTTGTTGATCTTCTTATCGAAGAATTTTCTGATCATTGGGGGTATAGTTCTGTTCCACGAGAAGAAGTTAAAACAAGATTTGGCTTAAAAGAGTTAAAATGGATTGTTGATCCAGCTCTTTTTTTAATAGCAGAAATAGATAATGAACCTATTGGATTTAGATGGTCCCTGCCTGACTATAACTTATTATTCAAAGATCTTAATGGAAAATTAGGTATTATCGGTATTCTAAAAATATTGTTTAAAAGAGGATCCATTTATAGAGGGAGATTTATCATAATGGGCATTAAGAAAAAGTATCGAGGTAGAGGAATTGGAACTTGTATGAATTATCATACTCTTATCGAGATGAAAAAGCGTGGTTATAAAAGCGCTGAGTATGGTTGGATAGATGAAGAAAATATTGCTTCAAGGAAGGCAGGAGAAAAAATTGGAGGAGAACTATCTAAGATTTATAGAGTATTTGAAAAGAAATTATGAAAAATTACTTTATCTAATTTACATTGGAGAAAAGATATTCAATCCTATTTTAATTAAACGAAAATCTTTTTTTGAAATAGCTTCAGCTAATTCCCTTACCCATAGTTTTGGATTGACATAATAACTTATAAAAGCATTACTTAGGAATTTCTTTAATTCTTCAGGTGTAAAATTACCAAGGTTTTTTCTTGAATCACTATACACAATAAATTGATCAGGGGTGATTTTACCTTCTTTAACAGCTTCATCCCATATTGGTGAACCAATTAGGTATTGGAAATCATAGAAAAAAACTGCATCAAGTGGTAGGGATTTAGCAAATTTAATTGTTTTTTGAATATGTTTTCTTGATTCTATTGGCGCCCCTATTATGAAACTACCGTTTGTATAAAAACCCATTTCTTTACTAAGATTTACAGCTTCACGTATCATTGATAATGTAATTCTTTTATTATAATAATCAAGGACTTCTTGGGTGCCTGATTCTATACCATAATATATAGATTCTACACCTGCATCTCTCATTTTTTCATATAAAACACGATCAACTGAGTCTATCCTTGCGTTTTCAATCCATATCCTTATATCAATCTTATTTTTTATTATATACTCCATGATTTCTTGTGCTTTTTTCTTTTGTTGTAAAAAGTTATCATCAACAATTATTAAAGTGTTATAACCTTGATCTGCAATTTCTTGTACTTCTTGTGTAATGTTTTCAACAGATCTCATTCGGTAGCTTTGAGTTATATAGTGTAATCCACAGAATCTGCATTTATGCGGACATCCTCTTGATGTCATCATGGAGGTTGCTTTACCTATTGAAAATTTTACTCCTGACATATATCCATATTCATATTTTTCAACAAGATGACGTGCTGGGAATGGTAATTTATCCAAGTCTTTGATTTGTTCTGCTGGTTTTGTTTGCTTAATTTGGTCGCCTTCTCTGTAATAAATTCCAGGGATCGTAGATAATTCTCTTTTTCCTTGAATTGCTTCTGCGATAGGAACTATTGTACAATCTGCCTCTCGCTTTACTGATATATCTGCATTATGATCAATTAATGCAGTATCAGGGTAATAGCAGCAATGTGGACCACCAACAATGAGTGGAATATCAGGATCTGTTTCTCTAACAATTTGAGCGATTTTTCCTGTATTTTCTTGAACCATTTCACCGCTAAAAAGTGACATTCCAACAACATCAGCTGAACGTATCCTATTTTGCAGTTTTTCTTTATTTAACTCTTCACTATTAAAATCTATAACTTCTGCTTCATAGCCATGATTTTCTAACATTTTTGATAAATATAAAATTCCTAATGGAGGAACATGTCCACCAACAGATACAGATTTCGTTGGACCAATGTCCATTACTCGGGATGGTGGATAAATAAATAAAAATTTCATATTAATCTGCGTCTCCGCATTTTTTTTTATTATTACTTCCTATATTTAATACTTTTCTTAATTAATGATTGTCTATAAAACATTTTCCTTAATTTTTCAAAGTATAACAAAAATAAACATATATGTTTATTAAATGCGTTAATTTAAAAACATATTATTGATATATGATAATTGATATTACTTAAATTCCTTTAAAAAAAGTGGTGAGTTGGAAATATGAAAAAAATAATGGTCGTAGATAACGAACCAGATATAGT
>JAGMDE010000035.1 GCA_023128855.1 Thermoplasmatales archaeon
TTGTTCAAACAAGTTTTGTGAAACGTGAACGAGAACAAACTAAACAGTTGGTACGTAAGGTTCATAGATATGAATGGGAAGCAGATCAAAAGAAATATGAAATGACTAAGGGCATTTATAAGTTAGAAAAGAAACTCAACCCAATGGATGTGTATCATCTACTCAAGATGGCTGATTGGGTTGATGACATAGCTGATCACGCAGAGAATGTTGCTGATTGGCTTAGAGCGATGATAGCGAAATAATTCTCTTTTATTTCAATAATGCCTTTGAATAAAAACATTGATATAATTAATTATGTTAAACCCTTTTTATGATTGAAGCTTTTCTTGCAACATTCATACCACTATTCATTATTGTAAATCCCTCATCAACACTTGCTCTATTTTCAGCAATAACAAGCAGCTATGCAAAAAAGGATAGAAAGAAAACTGCAAAAAGCGCAGTAATATACGCTGCAATTCTTCTGGTAATCTTTGCTATTGCAGGATCTGCTATTCTGGAATATTTAGGTATTGAAATCTACTCACTAAGAATCGCTGGTGGAATACTACTTGCATTTGTTGGTCTTGATATGACCCGTAGAGGACAACAATTTGGTGAAAGTCCACCTGGAAAAGAACAAAAGGCAGATTACGCACTAGTTCCACTTGCTATGCCAAGTTTATCGGGACCTGGTGCAATAACTGTTATAATAGTAAGTATGAAAATTGTTCCAGTTGAATATAACATTGCTTGGTGGTTAGCAATTATAATTGCTGTTATTGCTATCTTACTTACTATGATTATTACATATTTGA
Organism: Thermoplasmatales archaeon; assembly: GCA_023128855.1. Classification (GTDB taxonomy): domain Archaea; phylum Thermoplasmatota; class E2; order DHVEG-1; family DHVEG-1; genus JAGMDE01. The sequence continues at coordinate 801 of JAGMDE010000035.1, forward strand.
TATTTTTAAGTTCAACATTTGTAATAAAAGCACTTGGAAAAAAAGGAATGGATGCTTTTACTCGTGTGATGGGGCTTTTAACCGTTGCAATAGCTGTACAGTTCATGTTTTTAGCTATTGAAGGATGGTTAGAAGTGAAGGGTTTTCTTTAAGATGATTACCTATACAATTTAACGGCATTGATATTAAGCGGTAAATCCATCGAATTTGCAATTGCCGTGCATTTTGTTCTTAAAAGATAAGCAACAGGCCGATAATCAGTTTCAGAAAAAGCCTCATAATTTGCCATACCTTTGCAAATAATTAGATCCGCTTCATCCAGTGATTTCTTAAGAATAGATGGAAGCTTTTCAAAATCAAGACCAATGGCAAAAACACCAGTTGTAAGAATCTCATCACAAACTTCATCAAACTCAAGTTCTTCAGCATCATCCATTGTTGCATCACTAATTATTGGCTCACCTTTAACACAAACAGTAAGAAAAATATCAGAATTAAAATTCTTTAATTCTTTACATAATACTCTATCAAAAACAATTTCGCCACAATTATCTGTAAATAAAACAACTCGTTTAGATTTTGCCAATATCTCTTTGATATCCTTAGTATCATCATGTTTCAAATCTTCAACAAAGGTTTCTTCAAAAATTTCACCAAGACATTCTGGATTGCCACTAGCCCCAGAGATTCCAAAATCCATCAGGTTTCCAATAATTGAACAAAGCATAGCTATTCTTAAAGGATCATCAGAGCCTTTTATTAGATGTTCAACTCTAGGAACTAGAGAGTGTGCAATTTTATTACTGGCTTTTTTAAGATCCTTATATGGATCATTATCACCAAGAGTTTCATAAGCTATTTTATGAACCTTAGTAGCAATACTTGCACTACAAACATTAGGATCATAAAGATCAGCAAGTAGCTTACAGGCTTTTTGAACTGTTTTTACTCTAAGTTTTTTATCCTTTGTACTCTGTTCAGCTTCAAATGTTATCCGCTTAAGTAAACAAGGAACGCACTCTGGCTGTATCTTCATACAAAAACCTGAAACAAAAACCTATATTATAGTCTTACTAAGATAAACGCCATTGTCTTTAAAGTCAAGCTTTCTATAATACTGTTTAACACCAACACCACTTAGAACATATAAGCGTTTTTGATCAAAAACCTCTAAGCAAATTCGCTCTGCTTCATTAATTAATTCCTTACCATATCCTCTATGCTGCAATGCTTTACTGGAGCTTTGACCAATTGGTAGTTCTCTTCCTACTACTTTTAACTCCCTAATAATACAAGGACTGTTTTGTAACTCAGGTCGATGAGAATTAGCAATATTACGGAGTCTTAGAAAACCAATAAGTGCATCATGCTCCTCATTTTCTAAAGAAATAAACACCTCTTCCCCACCACTAGCATCATAATAACTACAATTAAGGCTGATGTCATCCTCATTAATCTCGATTTTTTCCTTCAGCGATTTATGACCAACCTCTCTGCATCTTATACATCTGCATTCCAGTTTTTGTTTTTCCATCTCATCACTTACGAACTGGCGAAGATTGCTCTTGTCAACTCCTGCATCAATGTATTGAGATGGAACATCCCGTTGTATTCTTTGAATTCTCACCCATTCAGGAACAAGTGTTTTAAGCTGAGCAACAAGTTTACTAGCCTTCTTTGTAGTCAATGGCTTATAATCGCCTTTTTTCCACATATCATAAAGTTTTGTACCCTTGATTGTAAGAGTTGGATAAATCTTAATCATATCTGGTTTAAAATTTGAGTCATTAAAAATGGTTTCAAAGGATTCAACATCCCGTTTTTCATCAGAATCAGGTAAACCAAGCATCATATGATAAACGATCTTTAAACCGCATTCTTTAGCAATTCGAGTTGCATTAATTGAATCCGTAACAGTATGACCACGTTCCATTTTGTTAAGGATGTCATCAAACACTGTTTGAATGCCAAGCTCTACACGGGTTGCACCTAAATTTAAAACATTATCAGCATGCTGAAGTCTGAACCAATCCGGACGAGTTTCAACAGTTAGACCAATACATCGGGATTTAGCAGTTTCATTAATCTTTTTTGCTTCGGATAGATTATTAGAATCTCGCTTATTCAAACCATCGAAACAACGTTTGACAAACCATTCTTGATAATACGGGTTTCTTGCTGTAAAAGTACCGCCCATAATTATAAAATCAATTTTATCAACAGGATGCCCTATAGCCTTTAGTTGCTCGATTCGGCTTATTGTCTGCATATAAGGATCAAAATCATTAAGTAATGCTCTCATAGCTGCTGGTTCATAACCAGTATAACTTTGAGGGGTATTACTCCGTGGTCCACCAGGGCACGGGATACATAAACCATGCGGGCATTCCTCAGGCGATGTCATAACTGCAACAATTGCAACACCAGATATTGTACGCATTGATTTTTTACGCAATATAGAGACCATGGTTTCCATTTCTTCATCAGAGAAATCATCAGGTAATTTAGCTAGTATTTCACTATCAGGAGGTACTGAGTATAGTTTGTATTTTTTACAAAGTTTAACCTTGGTCTTATGTAGATCTTCCTTAGACTGGATTTTTTTAGAAAGAACGAGAGTTATAATCTCCGAATAGAATGACATAATGGAATGACGATAGCAACATTAGATAAAAAATCTTTTGTTGTAATAAAATTGGATACATTTATTAACAAAATCTATATTTTATGCCCAAAAGGAGCTAACATTTTGGATATTATAAAAACAGAAAAACTAACAAAAAAATTTGATGGCTTTACTGCTGTAGACAATATATCATTCTCGGTTAAAAAAGGAGAAATCTTTGGTTTTCTTGGCCCTAATGGCGCTGGTAAAACAACAACAATAAAGATGCTTATAACATTATTAAACCCAACAAGTGGCTCCGCTCAAGTTGCAGATTATGACATACTTAAAAATAGGGATAAAGTAAGAAAAAATATTGGCGTAGTTTTTCAAGATCCTGCACTAGATACAGAATTAACAGGTAGAGAAAACCTTGATTTTCATGCGAGAATGTATGGTTTAAGCAGAGAAACAAGAAAAGAAAGGATAGACGATGTTCTTAATCTCGTTGATCTTGATAATAAGAAGAATGAATATGTAAAGAACTACTCAGGTGGTATGAAAAGACGCTTAGAGATTGCTCGAGGACTTATGCATTTTCCGACTGTTTTATTTCTAGATGAACCAACACTTGGTCTTGACTCTCAAACTAGAAGAGCAATTTGGGATTACATTCGTAAAATGAACAAAGATGAAGACACGACTATATTTCTAACAACTCATTACATGGATGAAGCAGATTACCTCTGTGATCGTATAGGAATTATCGATCAAGGCAAGATTCTTGTTATTGATTCTACTGAGAATCTCAAGAATTCAATAGGTAATGATGTTATCACACTTTCATGTTCAGATTTAGATAAACTTGTTATAAGATTAAAAAAGGAATCTTGGGTTAAAAAAGTGAAACAACATGATTCTTTTTTAACAATAGGTGTTGAAAGAGGAGAAGAAAAAATTCCAAAAATTTTTGAAATAGCTCAAAGCCAAAATATTAAAATTACATCAATTAGTGTAGGAAAACCAACACTTGACGATGTATTTCTTTATTTTACGGGTAGAAGTATACGTGATCAGGAAGTAGCTATTCCACAAAAGGAAGTATTGAGTTTGTCGCCAAGGAGGGCATAATACTTGAGAGGATTAGAGTTACAAGCAATTTATGTCATGTGGCTCCGGCAGATGAAAAGATTCTTAAGATTTAAAAGTAGAATCCTCGCAACATTTATACAACCCTTGTTTTTCTTAGCTATATTTGGATCAGGATTTAGAAATATCGAAATACCAGGGATGGAAAGCGATTATATCTTTTTCTTTGCACCTGGAATTGTTGCGATGTCTGTAATGTTTTCTTCCATGTTTGCAGGTATTTCAATTTTATGGGATAAGCAGTTTGGTTTTCTTCAAGAAGTCTTAGTTGCACCTGTTAGTCGTTTTTCTATTATAATCGGAAGAACACTTGGTGGTGCTACGACAGCTATTATCCAGGGGTCAATAATTCTACTTATAATATTTGGTTTTGGTATTCCTTTTCCAACCCCTTTTGGATTTATTATGACGCTTTTATTTATGGTTTTAATTGCATTTACAGCAGTAGGTTTTGGACTAGTAATTGCATCAAAAATGCGAGATATGCAGAGTTATCCCATAATTATGAACCTAGTCATAATGCCGCTTTTGCTAGTTTCATCAGCGTTTTTTCCATTGAGTAACTTACCTAAAGAGGCATTTTATGCCACTCTAATAAATCCATTATTTTACATGGTTGATGGTTTACGTGGCAGCTTAATTGGTGTTGACAATATATATCCACCACTATTGGACTTCGGTATTCTTTTAATAATATGTCTTGTCGTGATGAGTATTGGAAGTTATTTGTTTAGTAAAAGTGAAGTTTAAAGACAATTTTTGTAAGTTTTTATCATATTTTTAAGAGAACAAGCAATTGTCACCGGTCCAACTCCACCTGGTACAGGTGTTAGCTTTCCAGCTACATCTTTAATTGATTCGAAATCTACATCACCGCAGATTCCATCCTTTGTACTAACAATTGCTACATCAATCACAAAAGCGTTATTCTTTACATTTTCCTTTTTTATTAGATTTGCTACACCTGCAGCAGTTATTAAAATATCAGCATTTTTTGTATAGTGTTTCAAATCCTTGGTAAAAACATGGACAACTGAAACAGTTGCATTTCTATTCAAAAGCAAAGCAGCGGTTGGTTTTCCAACGTGATTGCTATGATTAACAATTACAACATCTTTACCTTCAAGTTTTGTTTTTTCATGTTCTAAAATTGTAAGAACCGATAATGGAGTGCAAGGGACAATTTGTTCATCGCCATTCAATGTTTTTCCAAGGTTGCATGGATTTAATCCTTCTACGTCCTTTTTTGGATCTAAAGCATTTATCAATTTATCTGGAGACATATGAGCTGGTAAAGGAAGTTGAATAAGGATCCCATGGACATTTTTGTCATTATTTAACTTCGTTATCGAGTTTAATACTTCTTTTTCAGAGACTGTTTCAGGAAATTCAAGACGATTTGGTTTAATTCCTACTTCCTCGCATGCTTTATCCCTTAGTCTAAGATAAAGATTTGACGAAGGATCATCACCAACCTTAATCGTTGTAACGTTTGGAACTGTGTTATATTTTGATTTTAAGTCTTCAACTTCTTTTGAAATATTTTTTCTAATCTCTGCTGCTATTTTTCTACCATCGATTATTTTTGCAGTCATTTTCTACCTCTTGGTTTTTTTCCAATTGCATAAAACTGTGGGAAGAAATTAAGCTGTACCCCTTCATCAAGAGATCTAAGATAATCATATTCCCATTTATCAATTTTATCCTGAGATATTCCTGCATCTTTCAATGCTTTTACATAAAAATCCCTAGCGTGCAGGTAATAGGCCTTATCTTCTTCACAGCTCCATATACGATTATTTCCAATACCAACCTTAGTTTCAAGACCAGCTCTTACAAATAAAAGTCTTAGTTTACGACCAATATGCGGATCGCCTCCACGAGCACGTATAGCAGCTCCTGCAAATACAGAATCTATCTTTGGATTTTCTGGAAAATGAAGTTTTCCACCGTAATCTGGTTCAAGAGATGCAAGAACTACTCCGCCTGGTTTTATGACACGTGCCATTTCATTAACTACGATTTGTGGACTACTGGCCCACATTAAAACCAAGTTACATGTAACAACGTCAAAGGTGTTATCCTCAAAAGGAAGATCTTCAGCATCGCCAACTTTCAATTCAACGTTTTTATAGCTTTTTAGAATGTTTTTTGCTACATCAATCATATCTTTAGATCCATCGATACCTACAACCTTACCTTTAGTAAGATTAGCAATATCTCTTGTTACCATTCCTGAGCCGCAGCCTACATCTAAAATTGATTTAGCATCCTTAAGTCCAACTTCTAGATAGAGCGGCAATCTTTCTTCAGCTGTTTCTAGTGCTTGAAGCTCTAATTTTTTTATAAAATCATCAAAGTCTTCCTTTGAACGTTTATGTGATTCGTTATTAGGTGATTTCATTTTCAAACGAATAATGGGCTATTTAGTATAAATCTTTCTTTTCAGCACTACCTTTTAAATAAATAATTGTTATTTCCCAGTTTGATGAGAACCATCCTACAGGTTGCTCTGGATCTATTAAATGAACATAGAGCACTTGCAATTGCAAAGGATTCCGTTAAAGGGGGAGCAGATTGGCTTGAAGCTGGAACTCCTCTTATTAAAAGCGAAGGAATGGAAGTAGTTAGAAAACTAAAGGAATTATTTCCAGACAAAATACTTGTAGCTGATATGAAAACAATGGACACAGGTGCTTTTGAAACAGAGATGGCAGCAAAAGCAGGTGCAGATGTTGTATGTATATTAGCAGCAGCAGATGATATTACAATAGTTGATGCTTTAAAGTCGGCTCGCAAGTATGGTGCAAAGATAATGGTTGATCTCATCGGTGTTAAAGATAAAGTAAAACGTGCGAAAGATCTAGAGAAACTTGGTGTAGATTATCTTTGTATGCATGTTGGTATAGATGAACAGATGGTCGGTAAAAAACCTGTTGAGATTCTAACATCTGTTGTTAAAAACACAAATATTCCTCTAGCAGTTGCCGGTGGAATAAACAGCGAGACTGCAGCAGATGTTGTAAAAGCCGGCGCCAGCATAGTAATAGTCGGCGGTGCAATTACTAAAGCAAAGGATGTAACTAAGGCTACAAAGCTAATTAAGACGGCAGTAACTGAAAAGAAGTCAGTTAAAACAGATCTATTTAAGAAGTATGATAAGACTGAACTAAGGGAAGCATTCTCACTTGTTTCAACTCCAAACGTATCAGATGCTATGCATAAACAAGGTGCAATGAAAGATATTAAGCCAGTGAAACTTGGTTTTCATATGGTTGGTAGAGCATTAACTGTTCGTACAATTGATGGAGACTGGGCAAAACCTATTGAAGCAATTGACAAAGCTGAGAAGGGAGAGGTAATTGTTGTTGATGTAAACGGTGGTAAAACAGCGATTTGGGGGGAGCTAGCAACTTGGAGTGCTAAACAAAAAGAACTAGCAGGTGTAGTAATTGATGGTGCAATTAGAGATCTAGATGATCTTGTGAAGATTAATTTCCCAGTATATTCAAGACATGTTTCTCCAAATGCTGGTGAACCAAAAGGCCTTGGTGAGATAGGTGCAGAGATAACATGTGGTAATCAAACAGTAAAAACTGGTGACTGGATCATTGGTGATGATTCAGGTGTTGTAGTTGTACCACAAGAAATTGCACAAGAGATTGCAAATCGTGCACTAGATGTTAAAGAACATGAGAATCGTATACGTGAAGAGATCAAGAGTGGAGGATCACTTGGTACAGTGGTAAAAGTGAAGAAGTGGGAGAAAAAGATAGGGTGAAAAAAGTAATTTTTTTTACTGATTTAAACAAGCTTCATGAGGCACTTGACAATTTTAGTATCAAAACCTTTGCAGAAAAAAAGGTACCAGTTAAGTTACACATGGGTGAAGAAAAAAACAAATTTTTTCCAAAACCTGATTTTGTAAAAGTTGTTGTTGATGAACTATTAAAAGTAAAAGCGGAACCATTTCTCCATGATACAACCGTTGCTTATCCAGGATTACGACATACAGTATCTGGTTACCAAAAAGTAGCTAAAATGCATGGATTTACCAAGGAAAAAGTAGGTTGTAACGTAATAATTGATGACAAAGGTGTTAAAGTAAGAGTTGAAGGAAAGGATTACGAAGTAGCCAAGCATCTTTTTAATTCAACTTATATATTTGCATTATCCCATGTTAAAGGCCATGTTGCAACAGGTATGGGTGGTGCCATTAAGAATTTTGGAATGGGTGGAGTAACTAAAGAGACAAAAAGAAAGATGCATGATGGTAGTAAACCTGTATATCAGAAAGATGCCTGTACATATTGTGGAGTTTGTGCTGAGGTCTGTCCTTTTGGTGCACTTGATGTTAAAGATAATTCTTGGCAAAAAAACAATGGCAAATGTTTTGGTTGCGGAGTATGCGTTGAAAATTGTAGTCAAAATGCATTAGAATATGAAGATGCGGACTTACAGTATGCTCTTGCTTGTTCTACTAAAGCATGTGTGCAAGACAAGAATGTTATTTATCTAAATGAGTTGAAAAGGATATCTGACAGCTGTGATTGTGATGCCTATGCAAAAAACATAATTTGTCCCGATATCGGGTACCTTGTTTCAGATGACCCTGTAGCAGTAGATAAAGCATCAATCGATTTAATCCATGATGTAAAAAAAGATATCTTTGAAAAAGTAACTCATATTAATCCATTGAAACAAGTAGAATATGGAGAGGAAATCGGGCTTGGTTCAACCAAATATCAATCAATCGAAATATAGTTGATCTTCTCATTTTTGTTTAACTTCACTTTTATAAATAATTGCTAGAAATGCTGCAATGAAACACATAATGGCTGCGGGGATAAAAGCATACAAAAAGCTCATACCTGCATCCTGAACAGCTCCAGCAAGAATTGGACCTACTATTCCACCAATACCATATGAAGTAAATATAAATCCATAGTTCAAACCAACATTTTCTGAGCCGAACGAATCTGCTGTTGCTGCAGGGAACAGTGCAAAGTTTCCACCGAAGTTAAAACCAATGAGTGCTGCAAATATGTAAAAGAAGTACGGGTTTGTCGTTGAATAAAAGAATATAATCATTGTTATTCCTTGGAACAAAAACATTGAAAAAAGTGCCCGCCTCCTGCCTATTTTATCTGATATTTCACCCCATACAATTCTGCCTATTCCATTAAAGATCGGAAGACATACTGCCGCACCGATTACTGCGAAATCAATTGCCTCTGCAGCAGTAAAACCATATTCCATAAATCCATCAGCAGGATTTTTTGCAAAATTCTGAATGTTACCTATAACCATAAGGCCTGCTAATGCACCGATACAAAACATTAACCACAATAGATAGAATTGTTTTGTTCGAAGCGTTTCCTTTGGAAAAAGACTTTTTGATGTCTTTTTCTTATCAGATCTTTCCGCGGGTGGGTTCCAGCCTTTTGGTTTCCAACCAGCAGGTGGGTTAATCATAACAATTGAGCCTATTACTACCAAAATCAAAAACGCAATTCCATACAATCTAAACGTCGCATCAACATTTGTTATTGTATACGCAAATGATCCTGCTTGTTGTGTAATAAAACCATTAAAACCAAGAATGCTTGGTGGGTTTGCCATTAATATCCAGATAAATGCACCAAATCCAAAACCTGCTACTGCGAGACCAGACACAAGTCCTTTTTTATCTGGGAACCATTTAATACCAACTGCTATTGGAACTACATATGTAAGACCAATTCCTGCACCACCTAGTATTCCAATACATAACAGTTTCAATGGGAAGTTTGCACCAACAAAGCTACTTGCTATATAGCCCATTCCAAGAACAATTCCGCCTAGTAAAGCAATTTTTCTGGGGCCAAACTTTTTTTGTAGCCTTCCTCCAATTATTGTAAATATAGCAAAGGTTGCTAGACCTGCACTAAAAATGGCTTGGGTTTGAGTTTTATTAAATGCAAATTCAGAAATTGCTGTGTTAGTTCCTTGCAATGGCGTGGTGAATGCAGACCATGCATAGATTGCACCAAGTGCAAGTTGAATCAGTATTGCTCCAACTACGATAATCCATCTGTTAATTGTCTTGGTTTCTTTTTCTGTCATTTTTGTCTCTAGCCGGCAGGAATAAAGGTTATATATAAATATCTATCGAGAAGATTTGAAAATAATACTTAACTATAGTAAAGGAGAAGTTTATAAATAATTATTTGTTTCACTCTAAAAAAGGATGAGGAGAGCAAATGAAAAAAATAGGAATTTTATTAATTGGAATGCTGGTAATAAGTCTAGGAATGTTTAGTGGTTGTACAGATATTACTGATCAACTTGGTGATATAGTTGGAAAAATGACAATTGATTCGTTCCAAGCAACCCCTGGAATTATAAATGAAGGTGAAACATCAACTCTTAGCTGGATAGTTACAGGTGCCACAACTGTTGAAATAGATAATGGTATTGGAAATGTTTCATTAATAGGTACGAGAATAGTAACACCAACTGAAACAACAACTTATACTCTAACAGCAAGGGATGAAAATTCAACTCAAACTGCTACTGCACAAGTTATTGTGCGGGAAGTAGCTAACCAAACCCCAGATATCTCATGGGTTTATGACTCTGATGATTTTACAGTAACTATTACATCAGGATCTTCAGCACATCACTATAGTGAAACAACAACAGATGGAAATCTGATATTCAAAAAGGATACGATAAGCTACTATGTAAAATCCGATCTTAGTATTAGTGCTAATCAATCAGGTTTATCAATCGATACTATAGATGCAGGGGATATTATAACTGGCTTTACTACTGGCACTTGGCAGGTAGTATGGGATCCAACTAGTGAAATTTTAGGTGAAATAGATTTTACTACAACTCCAGATTATCCAAATCTTGCTTGGACAACTGATGATAGTGCTGATACATTGACAATTGCATCTGGATCATCAGTACACACTTACGGTGAAACTGCAACAGATGGAAACCTAATATTCAAAAAGGACACAACCAGCTATTATGTAACAACAACTTTAGCATTAAGCTCAATTCAGTCAGGATTATCAACAGACACTATAGATGCAGGAGACATAATCACTGGCTTTACTACAGGCACATGGCAAGTAATATGGAATCCAACTAACACATTACTTGGACAAGCAACGTTTACAGCTTCAACTCCAAGTATTTCTTGGACAGTAAATGATGTAGATGACACCATAACAATCACATCAGGATCATCATCTCACTATTATGCTGAAACTTCTACTAATGGAAATCTAATATTTGATTTGGAAAACATTAGTTACTATGTTACCACTAACTTTTCAATAAGTTCTACACAATCAGGACTCTCAACAGACACCATCGATGCAGGAGACACAATCACAGGATTCACCACCGGCACATGGCAAATCATATGGAAACCAACCCTTGTAACATTAGGACAAGCAACATTTACAGCTTCAACTCCAAGCCTCTCATGGACAATAGATGATAGCGCTGATACATTAACAATCACAGTTGGATCAGCACACACCTATGGTGAGACACCTACCGATGGCAATCTAAAATTCCACCTTGAGAATATAAGTTATTATGTTACTATCAACTTAACATTAAGCTCAACACAATCAGGACTCTCAACAGACACCATCGATGCAGGAGACACAATCACAGGATTCACCACTGGCACATGGCAAATTATTTGGGATCCAACCAGTACAACATTAGGTCAAGCAACATTTACTGCTAATTATCCTGATATATCATGGACAGCCGATGACACAAATAATAAAATAACAATCACAGTTGGAGCACCATCATTTACATATGGAGCATCACAATCAGATGGAAACCTAATATTCAAACATGTTACAGATAATGGAACTTACTACTACGTCCAATCTAACCTAGCAATCACAAAAGTACAATCAAATTTATCAACAGCAGTAATTCAAGCAGGAGATATTATTACAGGGTTTGCTACAGGTGAATGGGAAATAATTTGGGAACCAACTGGAACATCTTTAGGAACATTCGAGTTTACAACACCTTATCCAAATCTTGCATGGATATATGATGATGCTGATAATACAATTACAATAACATCAGGATCATCATCACACACTTACGGTGAAACAACAACAGACGGAAACCTAATATTCAAACTAAATACAACAAGCTATTATGTAAAATCAGATCTAAGTATAAGCACTGACCAGACAAATCTATCAACTGACACGATAGATGCAGGAGATGAAATCTCAGGATTCACTGCAGGTACATGGCAAATTATATGGGATCCAAATGATGAAGTCCTCGGAACATATACATTTACATAAAATCTCTCTTTTTTTTATATTTTTATCTTAAAACAACTACAAAAACAGATAGTATCATTGCAACTACAATAGCAATTACAATTAGTTTGTAAAGCCAACTTTTCAATGTTTTCTTTGTAATTTTCATATTATTTTTCCTTTAATTCTAAATAGAACTTATCAAAAGATAGAATAGTGCTATCTTTTTTACCTTTAACCTTGGCATCCTTTTGAATTTGGATATAACCTTTTTTTAAGAGTCCATCTTTTTTATCAGAGCCCAAAAATGAGATCTCTGAAAGAGCTATATCTCCTTTTTTCTCTATCTTTTTAATTATTTCATCTTGGTTTTTATTAATCCATTCAACTAGTTTTTTACCATCTTTTTTAAGGGTTGGCCCAATTTTTGAATAAACCGGAGTAACTTTAGTTATTCTTTCTTCAACATCTGGTTTTCTAGGAATAAACTCATGTGAATCAGGATATTTTAATGTCGATTTTATTATTGCTCCACTTGGTTTTATTTTTGAAATATAATTAGATGTTGAATAAGTTGCTGAAGACTCTAGCGGGGCATTTAATGCTATACCTTGCTCACTTTTCCATGATCTTACTTGTGAGATATAATTCTTAACTGATTCACCAGCTGACTCTTTTTCTTTATCAACTAGTATTGGTTCTGGCCAATCAGAGATATGAATGCTTTTAGCAGCTTCAAACTTTTTGTAGAAATCAGCGTAGATTTCCTCTGTAATATGTGGGAAGAATACTGCAAATAACTTAAGAGTTCCAAGACCAATTGTATAAAGGGTGTATTTGATACTCTCAATGTCTTTGTTTTCATAGATTGAGGTTTTAATCATTTCAATATAATGATCCGCTAGCTCATGCCAGAGGAAGTACTCTACTTCCTTCATTGTTTGTGAGCAATCAAACTTATCCATTTGTTTAGTGCATTTTTTTACAAGCTTGCTATATTTTGTGAGAATCCATTTGTCAATATCAATTAATTCTGTTTCCTTTGGTTTTTTATCCTTGACAACATTTTTTATGAATTGTTGTACATTCCATATCTTTCTTAGAAGTTTAACACCACGGACAACATCTTTTGTTCTAAACGGATTATCCTCACCAAGCGCACAGCTTGCCGCATAGCATCTGAATGCATCAGAGCCATGTTTATTAATTACTTTCAATGGGTCAATGACATTTCCAAGGCTTGCATGCATTGGTGTTCCATCTTCTGAAAGAATGAAACCACCCATCATAATATTTTCAAAGGGTTTTTTATCTGTTAAAAGAGTGCAACGAAGAATAGTATAAAACGCCCAGGTTCTAATAATATCATGAGCCTGTGGTCTAAGTGACATTGGATAAAGTTTTTCAAATGCCTGTGGGTTTTCTTTCTCTCTATGCCAAAACGTGTTATACAATGGTGAAATCGATGAATCCATCCATGTGTCAAAAACATCCTCACACCCGATGAGTTTACCACCACACTTTGGACACTTGTCAACCGGAGGCTTATCAATTGTAGGATCTACATAGCAATCATCTATTCTTGCAAGAACTACTTCGTTACATTTCTTACATTCCCATAGCGGTATTGGTGTTGCAAAGTAACGCTGACGAGATATTACCCAGTCCCACTCAAGACTGTTCACCCAGTCTTCTAGTCGTATTTTCATGAATTTTGGGTACCAGTTCATCTCATCGCTTTTCTTAAGAACCATCTTTTTGAAATCTGTAGTTTTCAAAAACCATTGCTCTGCATTTACAAACTCTACGGGTGTTTTACATCTCCAGCAAACACCAACGTTTTGATCAAGTGGTTCTTGTTTAATTAGGATGTCTTCTTTCTTTAGGTCTTCAATAACAGCTTTACGAGCGTCCTCTATCTTCATGCCTTTGTATTTTTGACAGATTTCTGTCATGCATCCTTCTTCATCGATGCTCATATCAATTGGAAGTTTGTATTTGAAAACCCAGTTAAGATCTTCTTTATCTCCAACTGTACAAATCATTACTATTCCAGAGCCAAACTCTGGGTCTACAGCATCATCTTCTACGATTTTTACCTCTTTTTCAAATATTGGTACAACAAGTGTTTGGTCAACAAGCCATGGCACACGCTCATCTGTTGGATGAACAGCTACAATCTGACAAGATGGAAGCAGCTCAGGTCTTGTCGTAGCAATCTCAACATATGCACCTCTCTTATCTTTTCCAATGCTGTGATATTTAAAAATCTGCTCAGATGGTTGTTCTTTAAAGTAAAACTTTATTGTGTTAAGCTTGGTCTTCCTATCTGTGTATATAACCTCTGCATCTGCCATAGCTGTCATACAGCGTGGGCACCAGTTTACAGGGAATTTACCCTTGTAAATGTGACCTTTATCATATAGTTCAATGAAGGATATCTGAGTAAGCCTGCGGTAGTACTCTGCATTTGTCTGATAGTAAATAGTTGAATCCATACTTTCCCCAAGTATGGCAAACTGGTCAGTCATTGTTTTAATGTTTTTTTCAGCAAACTCAGAACAAAGCTTTATGAATTTATGTCTATCAATATCTTTTCTAGTGATGTTTAGTTGTCTTTCTACTCGTTCCTCTATTGGTATACCGTTTACATCAAAGCATAGTGGAAAGAAAACGTTGTAACCTCTCATACGTTTGTAACGTGCAGCAAAATCAATATGAGTATAATGAACAGCATGACCTGCATGTAGCGGACCAGAGGCGTATCGTGGTGGAACATCGATGCTATAGGGTTTTTTATCACTATTAAAATCAAAATGGTAGATCTTATCATCCCGCCATTTCTTCTGCCATTTTTTTTCCAGTGCTATTTGATCATACGCTGCCATTTTTTGCTCCATAATCAGATTTTAAATTATTAGATGGCAAACAATTTCTACTTATAAAATTTCCTTTCTATTAGAGTTTTAAAATAAGGGCGTGTAAATAAGATATTTGATTTATCGGCGGTCTATTAGAATTTTGAGTTCTGAAAGATCTTTTTTGATAGAGTCGATTTGTTTTATCTTATCTTTTTCAAAATTTTTTACTATATCGTCAATAGAGGAGGTTAAACTATAAAGGTGAACAGGTCTTCCTTTGCCTTTCTTTTTAAGATCCTTTCGTCTTATCCAGCCTTTGTCTTGTAAAAGTTGCATTGCAACACTTACCTCAGGTTGTCTAAGGTTTGCACCATGCTCAATTTCAGCTGAGCGACATTCCTCAACTTGTGAGATATACATAAGTGTCTTTGCAAGATTTCTGGGCATGCCTAGCTCCGAAAAAACTTTAACAATTTTTTTATCCTGAGGACTTAGATTATGAATCTTATGGTCTTTCAAATTATCACCCTTATTATTATATTTACAGAGTTATAATATGTAATTCCTTTATAAACTTTTTTATTAAATATTAATCGTTTTATTTTTATTCCAAAAATCCTAAAGCTTCTTCTATACGACCCATCTCAATACCAGTGGTAAGTTTACCAATAATGGCTCCTTTGGTATTTGCGACAAGCCCACTACCAATCACAGGGGACCCATGATTAACAGTTCCAATCATAACATTAACGTCAAAAACCTTCTCCAGAAGTCTTTTTTCCTCATCAGAAACCTTAGGGTGACATAGAAGACCTTTGTTTGTAACAACAGCAGCCATACCAACCGTTTTCAGAGAACCAATAGTACCCTTTGAAATAGGAACCTTAAATGTTGCTTCAATTTCTTCTATCGATTCTTTTTCAAGATCAGGATGAACCAATGCACCATGATCATTTACCAAGATATCATTACCAGCAGCATTTAGTTTATCACTTATAACACAGACATCAAAACCTTGATCTTTAATGACTTTAATGG
This sequence comes from Thermoplasmatales archaeon, assembly GCA_023128855.1. Classification (GTDB taxonomy): domain Archaea; phylum Thermoplasmatota; class E2; order DHVEG-1; family DHVEG-1; genus JAGMDE01. The sequence goes on from JAGMDE010000035.1 coordinate 16,757, forward strand.
TATCTACATCAACAAAATCAGTAACAACTGCACCTTTAGAATTAAAAGCAAGTAAAGATCCAACAATGGTTGCATCGGCAATACTCAGTTCAACAAGCTCAACATCTATTGCTGAAATAATTTTTTTCTTAACCTTTTTAGAAAGAGCTTTACGAATAAAAGCAACGTTGTCATTAGTTCTGCAAAAAACGCCTACGTTAGGATTTTCATTGAAATCTAATAGTTCAAGGTGGGATATTTTTTTCACTCTCCTTATTTTCCTGGTTTTTAGTAAAAGTTAAATAAGTCCATATGGATTTCCATATGGTTTTATTTATGATACGTAAGTTACGTGAAATTGGTGGTTCATACATTATAACGATTCCCAAGCAAGTATGTGACCTTTATAAATTTAACCCTGGTGACGAATTTGAGCTTGAGCCTATTGGTACTAATGAGTTAAGACTTAGAAAAGTAAAAGGAGAAAAATGATTTACATATATATAGATGAAAGTGGAGATCTAGGTTTTTCTTTTAAAACAAAAAAATCTTCTTCTAAATACTATACTATAGCGGCTATTAAAATAAAAAAAGATGACGAACATAAAAAAATTAGACAAAAAAAATTAAAGAAAAAATATCGGCGTTTTGATGAATTTAAATTTTCTAATTCAAACGATACTATTAGAAAAGCTGTACTTAAAGAAGTTGCAAAATTAGATATTCGGATATTTTCCCTTACCTTATTCAAAAAGAACTTAAAAAGTGATTATTTAAAAGAAAGACCATATGCATTATATAATTTTTTAATGAAAGAACTTTTTAAAAGATGTTTTAGAGGAAAACTTACAGTACCTATTTACATATATTTTGATAGGTTTTTACCAGAGAAAAACCAAGAAGACTTTGAAGATTATATAATGTGGACATATGCTTCAAAGTTACGGAAAACACCTATAATTCAATTTTTCCATGAGAATTCTAAAGATAACAAAGCAATACAAGTTGTAGATTTTATTGCTGGAGCAATTCAATATAAATATGCTCATAGTCTTAAAAAGAACAATGAAGATTATATCAAAATGATAGAAAACAAATTAAATCATAGAGAATATTTCAGCAATAAAAAATAAAATTATACGATCCCCACCGTTTGTCCTAAGCTCACCAGGGAGCCGTCATCCATTCGGTAGGTCTTACTCGTACACTAATATCTATATAATCAAAGGTATATAAGTTTTATGTCATTTTGGACAATTTGACACTATTTTTCATTTCTTATTTTCCAAAGTCTACAATGTATTAATCATTGAAATCCAAAAGTTGAAGCATAAATTATTCACTT
>JAGMDE010000036.1 GCA_023128855.1 Thermoplasmatales archaeon
TTTATGCTCCTGAAATAAAATATTACTCTATGAGATTTTTAGTAAACAAGAATCTTGAAACAAATGTTCCAGATTTCTTTGTCGCAGGAGATGGAGCTGGACTATCAAGAGGCATTGTTGCATCAGCTGCAACGGGGATAATTGCAGCTAAAGGAATTATGAATAAAAACTAAGTCGTAATGTTTATCAATTTTTTACCGTTAGAGTTAGCTAATGGATTACCTTGTAATGTGCATTGGCAACAGAGATGGAGGTGACGATGCAGTAGGTCCGTATGTTGCTGACAAATTAAAGAACGATTTTACAGTAATTGATGCAGGGACTGTTCCGGAAAATTATACGTCTGTTGTGAAAAAACATGATCCTAAAAATTTATTTATTATCGATGCTGTTGATATGAGTCTTGAACCAGGAGAAATTCGAATAGTTCCAAAGGAAAAGATTGGTGTTATGCACATTAGCACACATGGCATTCCAATATCAGTTTTGATAAATTATTTAGAGCAATATGTTGAAAATATAATTTTTATTGGTATTCAACCGAAAGTTATGTCTGGAAATTTAACTGAGATTGTTAGAAAAAGTGGAGATGATTTAGTAAAACTATTGAAGGAAAATAAATTAAAAAATATTAAAACACTCGACTAAAGTGATTATTTTCTATTAGCTTTTTTCATTCTTATGTAATAAAGGATTAACAATGCTGGTCCAAATACCCAAGCAGCATAAAGGAATGTACGAGAAAAACCAAGCATAGCTACCATTGTTCCAGTGGCCATACCGCCGCCATTTAAGCCAAGATTTCCAAGACCTGTAAAAACACCATATTGAGTAGCTCCAATCCTTGGATTTGTGACATCCATGAATAATGCACATGAAACTGTTGAATGTCCTCCCATTAAGATTCCAATGATACCATAGTTTATTGATAATTGCCACCAATTATTAACAAAAATAAGTGAGGCAGTAAAAATTATACTTAATCCAAGGAAAATATATAATGCTCGTTTTCTACCAATTTTATCTGTCGTTATCCCTCCAATTATTGAACCGATAGCTAGAGTAATAGGAAGAATGGCGGTAATAAGTCCAATTTGGACAGGTTCAAGCCCAAGACCATCTTTCATAAAAATTGGCATAATGAAAGATAGCATACCTTCATTCATAAAAACAAGTGGGGAAAAAAGAGCCACCAATTGGGTTGATCTGTTCTTAAATTCTTTAACAGCTATGGAGGCGATTTTTTGTCTTTGTTTGATTTTGACTATTTCTTTTACAAAAAATGGGAATATTAGAATGAGAAGAATAAGGATTCCATTAGTTAAATAAGCAAAACTATATCCAAAAGTAGAGCCAATATAAAGGAGTAAGATTGCGCCTATAGCCCAACCAGAATATTGCCCTGAAAACATTGCACCATTTATTTTTCCACGATCTTTATCTGTTGAAACGTCAATAGCCCAGGCATCTGTTGCAACGTCAACAAAACCTATACCAATGTGGCTGATGAATATCAAAAGAGCAAATGGTATCAAAGAAATACTAGGGTCAACAAGAGAGACCAACAGCATTGCAGTAATAGATAGTATTCCTCCAAATATGATAAAGGTCTTTCTTCCGTATTTTATGAAATAATCAACTATTGGCCCCCAGACAAATTTCAGTATCCAGGGTATATTTACGATACCAACAATTAGAGTGGTTAATGGAATAGATACACCCTGTGTTCTTAGATAAACAGCTGTGACTGCAGTGGTTATTGCAATCATCAATCCTTCTGAAAAATAGAGGCTGAAGAAAAGATAGTATTTCAAGGATCCATTTCTCGTTGCATCAATCATGATTGGTCGTTAGATCTCCCTTTTAAATTATATTTAATAAAAATTTATTTAAAATGGTATATAAATAATGTTCTACAACTCTTGTCTGAATTGAATTTTTAATAAGGATATTTTTAGTAAATAAAAATCTTGAAACAAATGTTCCAAATTTCTTTGTTGCAGGAGATGGAGCTGGACTTTCAAGGGGTATTGTTGCCTCAGCTGCAACAGGCATAATTCCAAAGGAAAAGATCGGTGTTATGCACATTAGCACTCATGGTATTCCGATATCTGTTTTAATAAATTATTTAGAGCAATATGTTGAAAATATAATTTTTATTGGTATTCAACCGAAAGTAATGTCTGGAAACTTAACGGTTCTGGTGTGTATAGGGTTGGTAAAAATGGGTTGGTGTAAAAGGGTTGGTAATAAAAATTGTTTACCAATTAATCTTCAGATGGACCCACTAAGATAGCTTCTTCAATTGCTATTATGTTATCCATAGTATCTGCCATTTTATTCATGAGCAGTATTGCACGTGGTAACGACATGAAAACCCCTCTCTTCTTAAACTGAGAGTAGTAAGATGCTAGCTTGCTCCAATTCTCTGCTTCATGTTCAAAAAGAATTGCCTCGAATTCAATAAAATCATCAACACCAATATTTTCCTTTAGATACTCAGCCGTATAGCGTTTATCTATTTCAATCATCTTTAAACTACCGTCAAGCAATTCCAAGAGAATTTGGGGAATATTTAAGACGTTACATAAGCGAGGAGAGAGTCGATTCATTATCAGGCTTCGTATGCCTTTTATTCCTTTCAGTTTGTATATAAGTATTGTTTTGAAACGGTTTTGTATTCCTTTCTCAAAATCCTTTTTTAGCATCTTAGATGCATTAACACCGAATTTAATGTCATTCCATAGATCGCCAAAAAACTCTTCATATTCTGAGAGACCATATGCTGAGGAGTTGCCTTTGAGCTTTTCGATGTTTCTCTTATGAACTTTTTCAAATCTCCCTTCACGGGATAAAGGGCTGTTCGATGTATTTTCAAATATACTTATTAAATAAGGCAATTGAGCCATACGAAGTGCTTTCTTAAAATCTGTTATATCCATCCAATTGTAATAACCATCTGAGGGTTTCCCCCAGAGAGGAGGGGCTGGATCATTATAACAAATTGTTTGATTGGTTTCATTAAATCCTACGATTAATATTATATGTCCACTTAAGCTTGGTATATAATCCAATAACCAGTCAGGTATGACAGATGTATTCTTATTAAAATTAAAATAGATTAGGCGAAACCAGTCTACATGAGCCAATACCGGAATATCTTTTGTAATGTTTTGCTTAACCCGAGTCCAATATTCTTGCCAACGTTCATCGTCAGGAATAGTTTCATTAGCTCGCCAGTTTTCATAGGAAAGACCATAAAGATCTGCTAAAAATTTCTGATCAGCAGCCCAACAAGAAAGCTGGCTGCCACTTAAAGGAAGACGTGGTTGGAAAGGAAGTGGATAGGCGAGTGAATATCCCGTTCCAGTATTATACAAAACTTCATCTAATGTCGTATTTATTCCATAATACTTGATTGCCATGGTGGTACTTGCGTAATGGCAATAGAAGCCTGTTTCCTGACTGATGTGAGATACACCTTCTATTAGATGGCTATCTGGGATCTCGCAAGTATTAAGATTGGAAGAAAATATAGGAGCAGCAGATAAACTAGACAAAAATGGTGTGATTACCATCACCGATATGATAAATAAAGTTAGGAATTTTCTTAGTGCCATATAATGCATGTATATCCTTGGCTTATATTATATATAAATCTTGTTATATTATTGTTTCTCCTTATCAATAGGAGTAGCTTCACCAACACAAAAACACCAACCCAAAATGACCACCCCTTGAAACACCAGAACCAACTTAACTGATATTGTTCAAAAAAGTGCTGATCACTTGTTAAATATAATAAAAGGTAAACAGTTTGACCAAATCGAAAAACTAAATTAATAGCAGAACAGACTATTATCTAATACTTTGGATTTTTTCATAAAAAGCTAAAATTATTTCTAGTTGTTTTTCAAGAGGAAGAGGAATAGACGTCAAACTAGCTTTAACTTTTTGAAAAAAAAGATGTTTAAAAGTTACTGAGTAATCTCCCTGGGAAAATTTATATCTTTTTGGAGTAGGAGAGCCTTTATTACTTAGTTTTTTAATTAAATCTAAAGTTCTGCGATTGTCGGTAACGTGGCCAAGTATACAAGTTCCAACTAACTTGAAATCAGATAATTGCTTCCAAAATGGACTGTTTAATATTGATTCTAAATCATGTATTCCTTTCTGCCAGTCTGAAGGTACATTTAAAATATCTGTATCAATAGAGATATATGTTGGGGCATCAGGTTTTAGAAATCTAATATCGAAGGGGTTTTCAATATTTGGATGGTATAATAATTTGTTTTTTTGCTCTATATCGTGATCAAAACGAGGGTTTTTTCTATAGTCATTATTTCCAATCATAACAACTCTATCAACTAATCCAACACGAGAAGCATAAGACACCCAATTTCCACAGTTTAAACTCTTAATATCTTCTAAAAAAACATCACAATCCATATGCTGATCTATTAGAATCAGCTGTAGCTTTTGATTTATTTTTGAATAAATTCTACTAATATTTGCTATATCAATATGATGAAAGTTAGAAGATCCTGCAATGAAAAAAAAGTGATCCTTCAATTTGTCTTTTAATTTTAGAACGTCATCAGTATTAGAATATAAGTTTAAATGTCTGGTATTTTCTGGATTAATAATTTCACTTTTAGATAGTTCTAATAATTTCGAATTATATGTGTCTCTCATTGCTTTATCTGTTATTACAATGTTCGCATCAGATAATTCCATATTCTGTCTAAACTCCTTTTTAGACACCTGGTTCTAAATATTATTTATAAAAGTTGTAGTTTATAAACTATTTCAAACTTTAAATTAACAAGCTGGTCCTTGTTTTGGAGCGTATGCATGTATTATATGCCTCATGTATAGATTTGACCATGCTGATTCAAAAAAAACATAAGTTCCAATTTTTCTAGCCCTATATATTCTATTAAAACAATTTGAAAGTTTATATTGATTCTCACGTAGTCGATATGTATTGTATAGAAGTTCCTCAGGTGTCATATGTTTTGGTTGAAATACAACCTCATCCGCCTGACTATATTTGCTCCAATCTTTTGTTAAAATTCTTCCTTCAGCATCTAATTTTTTATAAATTGGTGTACCTGGCTCTGGCGATAATGTATGGAAGTAGGGTACATCAATTTCACTTTTACTCACAAACGCGTCTGTTGTATCAAAAATATCCAGTTTATCGGTGTCAAAACCAAAAGCAAACAATCCAAATATCAACATGCCATAATCATGGATTTTTTTAATTGTAGAGATATATTCTTTTACAATGTTTGTTTTTTTACCGACATAATCCAATGTTTCTTGGTAAATGGACTCAAGACCAATCATCCACATAGTTGCCCCAGCTTCACTTGCTAATTTCAAGAATTCCTCGTCTTTACCGAATAGATCTATATTTCCATATCCAATGAATTTTTTATTAAGTCCTTTCATTTTTCTAAAAAGTTCTTTTGAATATTTTTTGTTAATAGTTACAGAGTTGTCAAAAAGGAAAAAGGTCTTATTAGGAATCATTTTTATCTCATCAATTACAAAATCCACGGGTTTCATACGAAATTTATTTCGAAATTTCATATGCGTAATAGAACAAAAATCACAACCATACGGACACCCTCTCGTTGCATGTACTCCAACTCCTGCCCCCTTTGGTAAAATATCAAGTCTAGGATGAGGAATTAAGGAAGGAGCTACAGGTCTAGTTGGAACATAAAATGGTTTTATTTTTCCATTCTGAAAGTCTTTTAAAAGCTGTGGCCATGTTTCTTCAGCTTCACCGATTACAACACTATCCGCATGTTGTTTTGCTTCATCAGGTAATGCTGATGGGTGATAACCGCCAAGAACAACTGGTATGCCTCTTTTACGAAACTCATCAGCTATTTCATAGGCATTGAGAGCATAACGTGTTATCGTGGATATTGCAACTAAATCACAGGGATTATCGAAGTTAATATCCTTAAATTGTCCCTCATCAATTTCAATTGTATGTTCTTTTGGAGTTAAAGCTGCTAATATTGGAATTGTTAAAGCTTTATGATAAAAATATATTAAACTTGGAAAACGAACTGGTAAATGAGAAAACATTCTATCAAGGGAGGAAATTTCTGTCGATCGAACAAATAAAATTTTCATATTTAATATAAATTGACTAGATAAGTATATATAATTTTGTTAAATATTTGATAAAGCAGGGTATACTTCCATTTTTACGTAATTTATATTAATATCATATATCATTTTAGTGATATCAGTTAGTAGGCGAGTGAAAGATGGATTCATTTGGGAAATTATTCATGGATAAACGTTTTTCAGATATTTGGACCAAATATCGTAATGGTATAATAGAATTTGTTGATGATGTTCCATTTTTTTATTCTCCAAAAGGACTTGAAAAGGCTTTAATTGTATATGCAAATTTTAATTATGGAACAGAACTCTTATTTAAAGCAATAGATAAAGCTATTGAAAAAAAAATCGCTTTTTTAAGATTGATTACTGATGATCCATTAAATTTAGAAAACTGTAAACATGATATTGAATATACAATATATATCGATTTGACAAAATCAATTGAAGATATTTATTCATCAATTAAAAAAGCAACAAAACAACGTATAAACAGAGCCATTTCAAACAATCTTAACGTAAAAATTTCCCAGGACCAATCAGAGTTTGATGAATGGTGGGAAAATAACTATATACCCTGGGTTAAAAGAACGAAATACACACAAGAAAGATACAAATTTTTGAAATATATTTTTAAAGAAAAAGATTTAGGAAAATTGTTTTTAGCATATCTTGATGATAAAATAATTGCAGGATTATTTGTGATGTTTTCTCCAAATAAAATTGCATACGTTTGGCTTTCTTCAAATGATGAAATAAATATTGATAAATGTCCGGATCATTTTTTACAATGGGAAGTAATAAAGTGGTTAAAAAATAATAATTATAATTATTGTGATCTTGGTGGATTGCATCATTCAAAAATATTTAAAGAAGGGTTTTCAAGTAATATATCAACATGGCATTCATATGATTTCCAATTTGATCCGATTGCTGCAGAGTTATTAGAGCTAATGTTTAAAATACAAAAAAAGATTATTAAGAAATATTAGGAGTTAAAAATGGATTTAGAAGTAATATTGCTAATATTAATTTCTCTACTGATTTTGATAATAATCTATTTGTCATTTAGACTATACGGGGTTTTAAGAATACTGAAGACAGTAAGAACTTTAGAAAAAAATAAAGCAATACCTAAAGATAACAAATATACAAAAAAATCATATTTAGATTTAATTAACGAAACTGCAACAATAGTAGGTTCTAATGTTGAAAATGTTCCAGAGAAAACAAAAGAAACCGTGGAGAAAGCAGAACGTTATAAAAGTGAGTCAGAAAAACTCAAAGTATCGACAAAAGAATTAAAAAAAGAAATTATTAAAATTACGATTGAGAATTTGAAAAAAAATCTTCATAATTTTAAAGATTGTAATTGTTACTTTGAAAAAATTAATTATTGCGAAGAAGATGATCTAAGAGAGATCTGTGCAGCCTTAACAGAGGATGATGGGGCTGTTTTATTTTTAGTTAAGGACAAGAAGGAGTTTTTTTCGATAATTTGTGCATCAGATGATCTAGTAGAAAAAGGATTTGATTCAGAAAAGATCGCTGAAGATATTGCTAAAAAAATAAATGGTAAGTCAGGTGGTAAAAAGAGTTTTGCTATGATAAAAGGCGATACCATAGACGATGATTTTGATGTTTTTTCATATGGAAAAGATTTGATTTTAAAAGAGTTGGATTCCAATATTTAATAGGGATATTTTTTACCTAAAACTTCAGTTGATGCAAGAGCAGCTATTGCGCCCTCAGCACAAGCCGTAACGACTTGTCTTAAACCTCCAGTAATATCACCAGCGGCATAAACGCCCTTAACATTTGTTCGCTGCTGGTCATCAGTAATTATAAAACCCATCTCATCGAGTTTTACACCTAATTTTTTTGCTAGTTTGTTCTGAGGTTCTTCGCCAACTGAGATAAAAACACCATCAACAGGAAATTTAGATTTTTTGTCAGCTTTAACATCGTGTAGATCGAGATTTTCAATTTTTTGTTCCCCATTTATTGATTCTACATGAGTGTTATAAATGATTTGAACTCCCTTCTCAATTGCTTCATCCTCATATGTTTTTTCTGCACGAAGTTGATCTCGTCTGTGAATTACATAAACTTCCTTACAGCCAATTTGTTTTAAAAAAATGGCTTCAATAAGAGCTGAATTGCCGCCACCTACGACAGCCACTTTTTTATCTTTGAAGAAGAAACCGTCACAGGTTGCACAATAAGAAACACCTTTACCAGTCAGCTCTTTCTCACCAGTAACATTTAGTTTTCTATAATCTGTTCCTAAACATAGAATTATAGCCTTTACTCCATACGTTTTTTTATCGGTTTGGATATCGAATCCATCTTTGGATTTTTCAATTTCGTTTACTCCCTCATTGAAATGAATATCAGCATATTTGCCAGCATGCTTTTTCATTTTTTCCATCAAATCGATACCAGAAATTGATTCAAAACCTGGATAATTTTCAATTTTAGGGGAAACTATACCTAATCCACCGCCTATTGCTTTATCAAAAACTACAGTTTTTATCCCTGATCGGCCGGCATAAATGGAGGCAGAGTACCCTGCAGCTCCAGCTCCAACGATCGCTAACTCATAGTCCATGTTAACCCCCAATAACTTTTTCCTTTAAAATTTTGTATGCTTCATCAGGCGAATCCACATCTTTAAGCATTTTTTCAAAAGGGCAGAGACCATCACCATTTCTATTCATAATCTGTGGTATCAATTCACCAACCTGGCATGGAACACCACCCATAATAAGAAGAGCAATACCAGTTTTAGTTCCTTGAGGGGAATAAACACCTTGTGACTTTGCATATCTGCATAGGAGGGCAGATGCCCGTCCAAGGATTCTATCACCAATGACAGATCCATAGATATCTTCACCCATCTCTTCAATGACTTCCAGTATTGGTTTGATGCCTTCGCCTTTTTTCTTTTTCCAAATCTTTCCATAGCTAATTACTACAATAGAAGAATCAGTAGTTGACAACACCTCGCGGGCTAACTCCAAATCTTTTACAACTTCTTGATTAACAATTGTCATATTCCTCGCACTTCGCAGTTTTCGAAATAGGGCTTTATATCATTTAATGTTTCGATGAGTTCATCTCTAGAATAAGGCTCAACATTTTGAAGTTTAGAGGAAATAAGAGGTGCATCGCTCTTAAACTGTTGAAGATAGTATCTCTTAGAACCTTCAAGCCATTTAGCGATATCTATGATATCCTGCTTTCCTAAAAGCCCAGGAGCAAAAGTAGTTTTAAACTCGTAATCAATATTGGAATTCTTTATTATTTCAATTGATTCTCCGATTTTTTTAATGTTAGTTTTGACACCGGTTAAATTATCGTATTTATTCTTTGGAGCCTTAACATCCATAGCAATATAATCAACTAATTTTTTATCAATGAGTTCTTTGAGTTTTTCAGGGTACATACCGTTTGTATCAATCTTTATTAGATAACCAAGTTTTTTGACTTTTTCTGCAAACTGGACAATGTCCTTTTGCATAAGTGGCTCTCCTCCGGATATCACTAGTCCATCAAGAAGGCCTCTTCGTTTTTTTAGAAATGCAAAAATTTCTTCTTTAGGAATATTTTCAACATTGTCTAAAACTAGATCTTTGTTATAACAAAAAGGACAGCGAAAGTCACATCCAACTGTCCAGATTATTGCACTAATCTCTTTAGGGTAGTCCAAAAGTGATGTTTTTTGAAACCCTCCTATTTTCATGCAACCTTTACCTTAACTTGTTTTTCCATCATATTAAACATTTTACGGTCGTTAAACTCTCTTTGTTTACCGAGGTTCCATTGTCTTACAGGACGCAAGTATCCAACAACGCGTGAATATACTTCACACTCAGTCGCTTTGTTTTCCTTCTGACAAATCGGACAGGTTTTATGTTCACCCGCAATGTAACCATGATCTGGACAGACACTGAATGTCGGCGTCATAGTATAATACGGTAATTTGTAATTTTCTGCAATCTTACGAACAAGTTTTTTAATAGCCGTTGGATCTGGCTCATTTTCACCCAAGAAAACATGAATAACGGTTCCACCAGTATATTTTGACTGCAGTTCGTCCTGTAGGTCCAATGCTTCAAAAATATCACCAGTAAAACCAACAGGCAACTGGGTTGAGTTGGTATAATATGGTTCTACTTTTCCACCATTACCATAAAACTCCTGATTATAAACACGGATATCTGGGTATTGTGCTTTGTCAATCCTTGCAAGACGATAACTTGTGTTATGTAGACAAACTAATCCGCTTCCTCCGAGAAAATTATTAACTTGATCATCTTTTACATCAACTTCAAAGTCGTAAACATATTTAGTAGGTTTTAGTTTTTTAATTTCTTTAATTTCATCCCAGTAGATATCAGAATTAACTAGTGTTTTTAGTCTTTCCAATGTTTCATCTTTTTCATTGACATAAGATGATAGTTTCAAAACGATTTCTCTAAGATACTGAATACTTATTCTATTTATTCTGACATTTCTATTAATGCTATCTTTATGAATGTTAATATCATCTGGTTTAATTCCATATTTTTGCATAATCTGTTTTAAAATTTTTGCAACATTCGGAATAATACATCTCCCTGAATGTACATTATCCAAATGGAATTTTTCTTTGAGAATATTTTTAAAGAATACCTCTAGATTATCTGCACCAGTAATCGAGAGAATATAGCTATCATTCCAATTTGGAGCATATGTAGATTTTTTATCCTCTCGCATTTTTGCTAAAATACCAAAACGCAAAAGAAGTATATTTAAACCTTCAGATAACTCTTTAGAATTTGTATATAACCTGATAGAATAATCTCTTTTATCTCTATTTTCATAGAAATAACCATCACCAAGATAAAATCCTCTTAAAAGACCTGCAACACAACCAAGAGAAGATGAAAATATAAAATTTGGTATTTCTTTTACTTTGGATTTCCCCTGAAAACCAATTTCTTTAAAGAATAACCCTATAGATTTACTCAAAGTAACAGTGTAACGAGGTTTCCGTGGTTTCTTTCGTTCTCTAAAAGCAAGATGAGCAGAACCATTACCAAAAATTTTCTCAGCAGATTTAAGAAATTGTTTAGCAAAATCTTTGTCAGTATTAGTAAACTGACATCTTTCACTTAACCATCCTTCAGAAAGAAGACAACCAATTACAAAACCTAATTCTTCGTTAATTGGCATTAATACATTGATTGGTTTAGTATTTTTTGAAAAACGATAAAATATTTTTGAATTTTTCAAAATATTTCTACTTATTTTAATATTAAGATCAAAAACCAATTTTAAGGGTATAACTCCTTTTTTCCTCCACATATATTTAACATTGTTCCAATTAAATTTATAGTTATTACCACACCATTTTTTTACATCAGATCTATCAACAAGTTTCTCAATAAAAACAGAAGGAAAAATACCATATAAATATTGTTTAAAGGAAGAGTTTTTAAGCACCTCAATTAAATTAAATTCTTTATTAGTTGATTCCATCTCTATTTGTTTAGGAATGGCAATAGGAATACCAATATCGAGATCTCTTACTAAAACCTCTTCAGGTAAACCCTCTGAGCTCAGAGAAAAAACACTATGTTGACCGGTAACTCTAACTTTTCTACCAGAAGATGTAGTTATTTCATACATTGATTTACCAGGATGCCTAACAAGAGCGGTAACAGGGTATTTTTTTATTTTCTGTGTTTTCCTATTAAATCCATAAGTAAACATAGTGCCATAAGGAATTTTAAGAACCTCGCTAGTTCTAACCATAAATATATCATCTTTATTATTATCCAAATAATGATCAATTAATGGTCCAATTTTACTAAATCTTGGGTCACTTTGAGAAACAAGTACTTTTTCATCAGGGGCAAGGCTGCCCTCTGCAGGAGTTGCCTCAAGGTTAAAAATATCACCTGTTTCTTCCTGGAAATCAGCCATTTTATCACGCATGTGATCCATTACTTTTTCTGCAAAATTTTTACCATCCTTATCTGCAATACTCTTGTTCATAAAGTTAAGAAGAGCGTCGTTCATGCCAATTAAGCCAATTGTTGAAAAATGGTTTTTCCAATATTCTCCAAATGTCTTTTTGACATCACTTAAGTAGAACTTGGAATAGGGATGTAGACCGCTAAAAGTAAGATTTTCAATAACTTCACGTTTAATTATAAGACTTTCTTTTGCTAGTTCCATTAAATTATCAAGTTTTTCAAAAAAGTCATCATCGTTTTTTGCTAGATATCCAATTTGTGGCATATTAATTGTGACAACACCAATACTTCCAGTTTTTGGGTTTGCACCAAACAGGCCTCCGCCACGTTTTCTGAGTTCTCTGTTCGAAAGCCTCAATCTGCAGCACATACTCCTTGCATCTTCTGGTTTCATATCGCTATTGATAAAATTACTGAAATAGGGCACACCATATTTTGCGGTCATCTCCCAAATAGGATCAAGTCCCTCATTGTCCCAATCAAAATCTTTTGTAATGTTATAAGTTGGAATGGGAAACGTAAATGGTCTTCCTTTTGCATCGCCTTCATGCATGACTTCTGCAAATGCATGGTTTATCATGTCCATTTCATCAACAAAATCACTGTAGTTATCATCTTTTAGCTCTCCACCAATAATGGCTGGTTCTTCAACCATGTAACCTGGTGTTGTAAGGTCCATAGTAATGTTTGTAAATGGTGAATTATGATAAAATACTAGACCAGTTCCACCAACAAAATTTTCTTCGCAATCATTGATATCGACAGAGATATCATATTCCCATTCCGAGTCGTTTTTATAATCATTTATTTCGTAAACTGGAACTCCAGCTGTTTCCTGGATGATTATATCAAGTTTTTTCCTAGGATTTTTATAAATAAGCAGAGTTCCAGCTCTATCTTTATTTTTTGGAATGACTCGAACTCTCCATCCATTTACTATGCCCAACATCGATATGCCAGTTAGGAGTTTATCAGACATCGAGGAATATGCTATCCTTCTAGCTTTTTTATCTAAATATCCATCACCTTTAAAAAGAGTCTCCAGGAAAATATCTCTATAATCTGAGTTCAGATCAAATATAAAAGACGGTACTGTTTTCTCTTTAGATGTAGCACCACCAAGATATGGAAGTAAATAAGTGTACAATCCGCTCATTTTCATATTTGAAATGATCGTATTTGTTATACTCTTGTTTTTATTGCTAAATCCTCTGGTTTCGTCTATGGTTACTTTAATTCCTAATGCTTTTGCAACATTAAGGATTTCTTTGCTCTTACTTTTTCTCTGTGAAACTACTATTCCTGAATGAGACGCTTTTCCTTCTGTTATATACCAGGCGGCTAGTTTTACAAAATTCTTAAGTTTCTCTCCGCTTAGATATCTATCATAAAAATTTTCGTTATATGGTTTTATGTAAATTTTTACATCGCCTCTTAACTCATCTGAATATTTAATATAAGTCTCAAAAGGAACAATATTATTCCTAAAACCTTCATACAAAGTAGATCTATCAGATCTTCCATTTTTATAAAGAAATTCCTTTAATGAGCCATATAACCTACCAATTTTTTCCTTTATTGATGGTACATCCTTCGCTTGGATGAATATTCGTTTTTTTATTTTTTCAGGGATTTCTTCTATTAGATCAAATAAATCAATTTTGTCTTTATCACCTAACATGTTTTGTTTGAGTTTGTTTACCGCTAGTATGTGGTTTTTTCCATTTAATGTTGAATTTGGTTTAGCACACTCTAGCTCTTTTGCCATCACTGGTTTAATGTGATTGCTATTGCTTCTGAAGAGCGAATGAGCTGGTGAAACTTTTAGATCTCCCGAGCCGGTTCTTATTCTTTTAAATCCATTAGTGATTACCCTATGTTTAATCAATGCCTTTATTGGACGCCATTGAATTTCACCTTTTTTGTTAAAGCTGATTACTTCGAATTTGTCGTTTGGTATTACTGCAAACGAATCTTTAGAGGGGTTACCGTAGCCGTCTACATTGTTTATTATTGATTTTCTGTTTTCCCCAAAGTTTTCTTCGATTAGTTTTCCTATTAATTCAACTTTTAGTTTACCATCTTTTCTAAAAATTATGGGTTCATCATGAGCTAAAGATTGGAATCCGACTCTTGTAGGTACGTTCATGTTGAATAGGAATTTCTGCATTTCTTGTTTAACATCTTTATATTTTAATCCATCATATTTGATGAATGGCGCCAATAGGGAATCAAAATTTGATAGTGCCTGTGCTCCTGCTGCTTCTCCTTGGAGCGTGTACAAATAGTTTACAATCTGCATGAGTGCTGTTCCAAAGTGTTTAGCTGGTTTGCTTTCTATTTTTCCTGAAACTCCTCGGAAACCAAGTAGTAATATATCCTTTAGTTCCCACCCCACGCAGTACGGCCCAAGTGTGCCGAGATCGTGCGTATGATATGCTCCCCTTTTATGTGCCTCTCCAATTTCTGGCGGATATATTTTATTCAACCAATAATGAGATATAATATTTTCAGTTGCATACACGTTTAATCCCTGGAGTGAATATGCCATATTACTGTTCTCTTGTACCTTCCAATCCATCATACTGAGATAATCATCAACGACATCTATATCCTTAAGAAGACCGCCGATTTCACGCATGTCTTGATGCTGTTTACGATATAGAATATAGGCTTTAGCAGTTCTTGCATGCCCCTCTTCAACAAGCGTCTTTTCAACTACATCTTGAACTTGTTCAACAGTAGGAATTTCTCCTTTTTTAAGTTCTTTATCTAGCATCTCAAGGGCTTTATCAGTAAGCTCTGCCGCTTTCCTGTGATCCTTTCCACCTACGGCTTGTGCGGCTTTCCATATAGCATTTGTTATTCTTATTGGGTTGAAATCTGCGATTTTTCCATCTCTCTTTATTATTTTTCGTATCATTTTTTTACTCCTCCTGTGCTTTGTTCTATTAGGTTTTTAACCTCCTCCTGAAAAGAAGAAACGTCAGTAAATGATCTATAAACAGAAGCAAATCTGATATATGCAACATGATCTGTTTCTTTCAAACTATCCATAACATATTCCCCAATTAGCTTACTCTCTATTTGTTCTGACCCAATTCGTCTTATTTTTTCTTCGATAGAATTGAGTATCTCCTCTATTTTTTCATGATCGACTGGGCGTTTTTCTAATGCTTTCATTATGCCGTTTTTAATTTTATTTCTGTCAAATTTTTCTAAACGACCATCTTTCTTTTTAACGTATACTGGGGTTAATTCAATGTATTCGTACGTGGTGAATCTCTTATTGCATTTGAGACACTCCCTTCGTCTTCGAATTGATAGTGTCCCGGTATCTCGGGAGTCAGTTACTTTCGTCTCAATATTATGGCAATAAGGGCATTCCATTCAACTCTCTCCAGATAGCCTTCAGATACAACATATTGTATCAACAAAATATTATTCTACATTATGTTGTATATATGGCAGTTATATAAATCTTTTGATTTTACGCAAAATTTAACACCAATTTTATGTAAAGCTGTCTTGTAGAATTAATAACTTTTGTATCAAATTATAAAACATTTTGATTTTTTTGTATAAAATTGCATAATTTACGATACATAAACCCTTAATGACACGTTATTTTTGCTTTATTCTTTTTTTAAATAAATCAAGAATAATATTAATTTGTCATTTCGACATTATGACAAGATTTATTTAAATAAAATAAAAATGAGAGTATATCTAATATCGGAGTTTAAATTTCTTTTTTTGTTTTCATGAGGATATTTGTACCAGAAAACGTATATACTAATTAAATACATAACCTTTTATAAAAATGTGTTGGTGCGCCGTCGATTCTGACGCATATTTAATTTAACAGACGGTGGATGGTGACAAAAAAGAATGAAGAAAAAAATGTTAGCTATCATAATGGCAAGTCTTATGATTGCGACCATATTTGGAGCGATATCCACAAGTGCAACATTTATAGAAAAAGACAATACAGATAATATAACAAGTAATAGTATTGAGGATGGACACGCAACAGTTACTGGATATGTATATGATCAAAATGGCAATCCAATAATAATTAATGATGATAGCAGTTATATACGCATTTGGGTTTTTGATTCACATAACGGTGGACATATTCAAGATTATGGATCCGATGATGTAGATGAAACTGGATATTATGAAATGACAGTTGATAATAAATATCTTCCAGTACGAGCACATGTCTATGCAGAATTTGTGTATCATCATCTTATATCTTTTAAACCTATCAGACCAAAAGATGGATACTACGAAATAGACGAAATGCAGCCTGGAGAGACATATAATCTTGATCCATTTTATATATGGTTACCAAAAACAAGAAATGTACCATTTAACAATTTCTTAGTAAGACTAATGGAACGATTTCCAATAATAGGAATTCTCCTAAACCGCTAAAAAAATAAATCATTCTTTTTTCTTTTTATATTTTGGTTAATTCTGATTTTTCTACAGCAATTTTTACTAAATCGTTAATATTTATTTTTGATTCTTCATCTAAAATCTGTTCAAGTCTAGCTCTTGTAGAAGGTTTTTTTGGAACTGCATTACAACCATCAGAAGGAAGAATTGAAAGATCATATGTTCCAATTTCTTTAGCAATTTTTACTACGTCCTCCTTGTCAAGACCAATAAGTGGTCTTAAAACAGGGATGTTTACAGCTTGTTCAATTGTTCGAATGTTTTGAAGAGTTTGAGATGCAACCTGTCCAAGAGAATCCCCCATAACAATAGCCTCAGCGCCCTCTTTCTTAGCTATTTTTTCTGCATATCTAAGAAGCATACGTTTACAAAAAACACAGGTAAATTTATTGTTACAATTTTGTTTAAAAGCCGCAAGACTAGGACCGTGAGGTGCTAAATATACTTTTAAAGAACGCGGCGTAATTTTCTTAAGGTATTTTGCAAGTTTCAAAAAATTCTTAACTTCTCTTTTGTCTGTAAAAGGCTGGATATCCCCATGGATAAGTATTATTTCTTCTGCTTTTTTTGAAAGTAAATAAGTAGCAACTGGGGAATCAATACCGCTTGATATCAGTGATACTAGTTTCATGACGTCTCATTAGTGATATATTCTAGGTAATCTTTAAGTCCACCGATTATCGGCAAAACAATAATATCTGGTAGCTCATAAGAATGAAGAGATTTTATCTTCTGGATTGTTTTTTTCACATTTTTATCTGTTGTTTTTGCTATTATTGCTACTTCTTCATCGTTTTCAATTTTACCTTTCCATTTGTAAACAGATTCTATTTTAGGTATAATATTAACACATGCTACAAGTTGCTCTTCAACAAGCGTATGAGCAATTCTTCTTGCATCTTGAATTGAGCCCATAGTGGAATATACAATAGCTACCATAATTCTCCCCGTGTATAGAAATATGTATAACTAGTTTAAATTTTTTGATTGTTTTTCCAATAAATATACTTTAAGTTTTAGTTTGATGTGGCTTCATCCCGTAATGGCTAATTAAGGGATGAAAGTTATCTTATTTTTAGGATGGGATGTGCAAAGAAAAGAATAGATCCAAAAATTATGAACCATATAAACCGTAACTTCAACGAACTTTACACCAAACAGGTAATCAAAGCAGTAGAACAACTACCAGCTCCTTGGAAACCATGTAAACGTGGTAGAAATGGACATGATCCACGAGAGGTAACAACTGGTTGTATCCTGAAAGTAGGATTCAACCAGACATATGACGGCATCGAAGCATATCTTAAAGAAAGTGAAACAT
>JAGMDE010000037.1 GCA_023128855.1 Thermoplasmatales archaeon
GATATTTTCAACAACTCCAACACCTTTTTTGATAACTGCAAGTTTGTTATTATTGATAGTTAATGTTTGTAAAAATCGTTCAGTGTCTATCAATCCATAGGCAACACCTGTATAGTATGCATCGCGAACAAGATAATCAAGTTGATCTACATCGATAGAACTATTTAAAAGTTGGCCGAGATATGGTTTTTTGTTTGTTTTGCCTCTAATATTGCTAATTATCTCTTTTTGATCAATTCCATTTTTGTTAAGAATATCATTAACACTCGATGACCCTATATATTCCTTTTCTTCAGGATCAAATATATCATATTCTCCAAGAATTAGTTTCTCAGTTAAATCTACGTGATCTACATTTAACGTATTTCTAAGGATAAACTCAAGTGTATGTGAAAAAGGACCGTGCCCAATATCATGTATCATAGAAGCACAGGCAATAATTTCTTTTTCCTCTTTATCTAGATTTAACGTTTCTGCAGCCCGGGATGCCACATAATAAGCCCCAAGAGAATGTTCAAACCTAGTGTGATGTGCACCTGGAAATACAAGATGTGCAAAACCAAGCTGTTTGATATGATACAAACGCTGTATTTCTGGAGCTTCTATTAATTCAAGAAATAATCCATCAAGTTTTATATCGCCATGAATTGGATCTCTTATTGTTTTAATCTTATCATTCATTTTATCATATTGTTCCTAGTAATGAGTAAATAGATAAAAGGTTGAAATAGTTTGTTTAATAACTATACTTCTTGTAGTAAAAATGCTCCAAGAACTCTGAGTTTTTCTTCATAGCAATCTGGGAATAAGAATCGTTCTGCGGCAGTTATACTACTTAGAATTGAATTCCCATCTTGTGGTGTAAAGCAGAAGCCAATCACTTCGTTATCGTTTAACACATGTACTGTTGGTAGAACAATGACTGTTTGATCCAGTATTCTACCATAATGTCCGTGATCTCTACCAAAAGAAAATACCAAATTAGCTGCTTTTTTATGTGTAACTGCTACTCTCGGGTCATCAATAAACTTCTGTATAGCCTCATCCTTGGTAATTTTCTTGTTTAGTTTTAAATCATACCATATAGAGTGCATATACTGTGTATTCAGCTTCAATGCACTTGAGAATACATTGAGTTCAATCCCAAGGGTCTTGTATAAGTGATATACATCTACAGCATGATGGGTGCCCATCTTTTCGTCTTTATGCACCCCTACCTCTGGAGATGGAATGAAACTTTTTGATTGACTAATGTCGTTTGCTCTTCGCATACAGAGGAATCTACCTTCTTTAAGATTATTTTTCTTACCGTCAATTGCTAGTGTATTAATCAAGGCCGCAATATTGTGTGTATTACAACTAACTATATGGATAAACTGGTCTTTTGGAGTAATGGCTTCATCATTAATTCCAACGGCGTACATCTTTCCAAAGCCAAACTCAGATCCCTGTGCCAAGAATCCTTTTACTTTGTTTTTGTATTTTTTATAGTATTTTTCCTTATTTGACAAACCAGTGCCACTAGGGGTACAATCTATAACTACAGAAGCTCGTTTAATCGCTTCTTCTGCCTCATACATTGGATCCATGCCTAATTCTTGGAAATCTTCAGTTTTTTCTTCTCTGACAGATAAGAAAGCCCCTCTATTCATCAAACCTTTTACCTTAGGTCTATCTGTTAGAACTGGACTATGTTTATAAAAAGTAATCTCATCTATCTCTAAATCTTCCCTAGCGTCACAGAGTAGACCAATTAAAGGTTCCCCTATAGTCCCTGTGCCCACCACATGAACAATATTTCCATCTGACATAGGCAATGCCTCCCCTATTTGGGCAGTTCTGTAATCAACATATAACATATAATTGTTACCATTCTCTATAGGGGAATAATTTAAAAAGGAAAAGGTATTTCACCTAACTCATGACATTACCTTTGGACTTACTGGAAAAATCACTAAATCAGAAGCTTTCTCTCCTGTTAAAGGATGGAAGACTTGTTGAAGGAAAGCTATCTGGTTATGACGAATACATGAACATGGTTTTAACTGATGTTGAAGAAACCAGTGAGGGGAATAAGAGACGCCTTGGCACAATTATTCTTAGAGGAAATAACGTTGTAAGTATTTCCCTCATGTAGACTCCTTTTAGCGAAAAACATATATATACGTTAATCATTTGTTATTAGTGGAAGGAATCGGGCTGGTAGTTTTTGTTAGAGTGCATCCCATCCCCTCCTAGTGAGGCCAGCCAATCCTTCCTTTTTGTCATTATTTTTTAAATAAAATTTAAGTATCACCTACAGTTATTGAGAAGCGATTTTATGGGGCGTGTAATTAAAGCCACAACAGGCCACAATCTTCGATGTAAAGGTTGGAGACAGGAAGCAATTTTAAGAATGTTGGAAAACAACCTTGAGAACGCTGAAATTCCAGAGGAATTAATTATATATGGTGGTACAGGGAAAGCTGCTCGTAGCTGGGAATCCTATGATACTATTGTAGAGACTCTAAAAAATCTAGAAAACGATGAAACAATGGTCATACAATCTGGAAAACCTGTTGCTGTGTTTAAAACATGGACAAACTCCCCTAGGGTTATTATGGCAAACTCCAATTTAGTACCAAAATGGAGCAATTGGGAAGAATTTAGGAAGCATGACCAACTTGGTTTAACAATGTACGGTCAAATGACGGCTGGTTCTTGGTGTTATATTGGAACACAAGGTATTATACAGGGAACCTATGAAACATTTGCAGCACTTGCACAAAGGCATTTCAATGGTGATCTAACAGGCAAAATAGTACTTACAGGAGGACTTGGAGGAATGGGAGGCGCACAACCCCTTGCTGTGACTATGAATCACGGAATATGTTTAGCTGTTGAATGTGATGAATCTCGTATTGATAGAAGAATAAAAGCAGGTTTTTGTGATAAAAAAATTAAGGATATTGATGAAGCTATAGAGCTTGTAAATAAAGCAAGAAAAGAAGAGTTTCCTCTATCAATTGGGCTTCTTGGTAACTGTGCAGATATTATGCCGCAACTTGCATCTGATGGTTTTATGCCAGATGTTGTTACAGATCAGACATCGGCTCATGATGAATTAAATGGTTATGTTCCCGCTGGATACTACGGTGATTCTCTTAAAGAAGCCATAGAATTAAGAGAAGAAAACCCAAAGGAATACATTGAACTGTCTGTGAAAAGCATGAAAAATCATTGTAATGCATTGCTTGATTTCCAAAAAAATGGTTCGGTTGTATTTGATTATGGTAATAACCTGCGAGGTCAGGCTGAGAAAGCTGGATTGAAAAACGCTTTTGATTATCCAGGTTTTGTACCTGCCTATGTTCGACCACTCTTTTGTATTGGGCGCGGTCCATTCAGATGGCTTTCAATAACTGGTGATCCAGAGGATATTCTAAAAACAGATAAAGCAGTTATTGAAATGTTCCCTGAAGATAAAGCCCTAGTAAATTGGATTAATTTAGCTGAGAAACATCTACCTTGGGAAGGTCTTCCAGCTCGTGTCTGTTGGCTTGGCTATGGTGAAAGAAAGAAATTTGCACTAGCAATAAATAAGATGGTTCGAGAAGGAGAGATTGGCCCAATTGCTATTACAAGAGATCATCTAGATAGTGGTAGCGTTGCATCCCCTTATAGAGAGACCGAAAATATGCGAGATGGAAGTGATGCAATTGCTGATTGGCCACTTCTCAATGCATTGTTAAATTGTGCAGCTGGAGCAGATAGTGTACAAATCCATAACGGTGGTGGTGTTGGTATTGGTCTCTCTACACACGCAGGCATGGTTGTTATCTGCGATGGTACTGAGGAGACAGATGAACGAATAAAAAGAGTTTTTACAACAGATCCTGGAATGGGTGTTATAAGGCATGCGGACGCTGGATATGAAGAGTCAATTGATGTAATAAAAAAGACTGATCTCAACGCTCCAATGATTAAATGAGATTAACCTAAGCGTCCAACTTCTTTTTCTACTTCTTTAAGGATTTCACAGGATTTTACTAGTTCTTTCATCTTAGTATGATCAGTGTATAATGGCCTGTCTTCATCTAAAAACTTGACATGTTTTCTAACTACTTCCTTTGCTTTTGTAACGCCTTTTCCAAATTTATAGTCACGGAAATCAAGTGCTTGGGCGGCCGCCATTAACTCAATGCCCAATACTCCATATGCACAGTCAAGTATCTGGAAATTCTTAATTGCTGTGTTCATACCCATTGAAACAAAATCTTCCTGGTCAGCTGCTGCAGGGATTGATTGAATGGACGCAGGATTTGAAAGAATACGTTGCTCAACTATCAGAGTATCAGCGGTATATTGACTTAGCATAAGTCCTGAAAACATACCTGCGCCTTTTGTTAAGAATGCTGGAAGTCCAACACTTAAAGCAGGATTGTTGAGTCTATTCATTCTTCTTTCAGACATTACACTTACTATTGTTATAGCAACACCTGCCATATCCATTGGAAGTGAAACAGGTGTTCCTTGGAAATTAGCACCTGATAATTGCAGGTTTTCTCTTGGGAAAAAAACAGGATTGTCACCTACCCCATTGAGTTCTATTTCAACTTGTGAACGAGCATAAGCTAACGCGTCATGAGCGGCACCGATCACTTGTGGAGTAGAACGCATTGAATAAGCATCTTGCACTTTACATTTGATTTTCTCCTTTTGGAGATCACCATCTTTAATCAGTTTACTAATAGATTTTGCTGTTCTAACTGCTCCTATAAAACCACGTGCCTCGTGTAATTTTGGGTCATATGGTTTCATATTTGCTCTTAAGGCTCCAAGGGACATTGCTGCGGCTATTTCAGCTTGTTTCAACCAATTATTTGCATCATGAAGAAATATTGCACTCATTGCTGTTATAAGATTAGAACCATTTATGATTGCAAGCCCGTCTCTTGCTTGTAAACCTGGAACTGGAATACCAGCCTTATCCATGGCTTCTTTTCCTTCAAGAAGTTTATTTTTGTAAAATGCTTCACCTTCACCTAAAAGAAGTAAAGCAATCTGAGACATTGGAGCTAAATCCCCACACGCTCCAACAGATCCCTTCTGACAGACAAAGGGAGTTACACCTTTATTTAGTAATTCTACAAGTGTTTTTGTTATTTCAGGGCGACAAGCAGATTGTCCATGAGCATGAACATTAACTCTAGAAGCCATAGCTCCTCTAACGTATTCAATAGGAGCAGCGTCTCCTATACCTGCTGCATGATTATATACGAGAAATTTCTGAAATTCTTTCACCTGTTCATCTGAGAGAACTACCTCTGAAAACTCTCCGATACCTGTATTAACTCCATACATAATCTCGCGTTTTTTGATCTTATCTTCAAGTACCCCTCTACAGAATTCAATACGCTTCAGAGCATTAGGATGAAGCTCAACTTTTTCGTTATTCCTTGCTATTCGAACTAATTTCTCGATTGTAAGCCCTGATCCATCTAAAACTATAGTCATATTATCCGCCCTTACTCAAATTGGTAAAACTTGGACTTCATGTATTAAGTGATTATGTATTAATTTTTCCAATAAATCATTTAAGAAAAATCTAAACCAAAGCTTAAATATAACTTGTTTTTTACCTGAAGTTGATTCATATGAGCTTTGGAGCAAATTTAGTTGAAATTATTATAGAATTCTTTAGAAATTTAGGAGTTAACTTAACAGAGGGAACCGCAGAGATTATTACTTCATTGTTGATATTTGCTATTTTTATTATTGCGGGTTGGATAGTTTATCATATTTTTGAACGTTATTTCTCTAAATGGGCGGAAAAAACTAAAACAAAATTAGATGACGAGATACTTCGTAACATCAAGAAACCCATATATTATATTGTTATTATAGTGGGAGCCAACTTTGGGTTAGAATTTCTATCTTTCTTTCAGGGTTATAGGGGAGCAATTCAGGTAACATTTATCTTACTCGAGATTTTACTAGTTGCGTTTATAATAACAAGAGTTGTCAATGTTTTAATTGCCTGGTATGCTGAGAAAGAAGCTAGAAAGAAAAGAATGAGTGAGCATATACTATTTGTTTTTAAGAAAATCATTAACGCTTTTATTTACATAATCGCGTTTTTAGTCGTTTTAGCAGTACTTAAAATTGATCTCTCAGGTGTTGTAATAGGTATGGGCGTAGCAGGTATCGCTATTGCATTTGCACTCCAAAATGTTTTAAGCGATGTGTTTAGTGCTTTCTCAATTTATTTTGATAGGCCATTTGAAATAGGGGATTTCATTATTGTAGGAGATTATTCGGGTACTGTTCAGAAAATCGGCATGAAATCCACACGAGTTAAACTGCTGCAAGGTGAAGAGCTCGTTTTATCAAATAGAGAGTTAACTACGGCTAGTGTCCGTAATTTCAAAAAAATGAGTAGAAGAAGAATTTCTTTCTCTTTTGGAGTAACTTATAATACTCCTCTTAAAAAATTGGAAAAAATACCTGGCATAATTCAAAATATAATTGATCCAGAAAAAATTGAACATGTCCACAGCTTAGATAGAGTACATTTTACAGAATTTGGAGATTTCAGCCTAAATTTCGATATAGTTTTTTACATGAATACGAAGGATTATGTCAAATATCGAGATACTCAACAAGAAATTAACTTCAAAATCAAAGAAGCCTTTGAAAAAGAAGGCATAGAAATGGCATTCCCAACGCAGACAATTTTCCTTAATAAATAAAAAACTCAGTGGGTTAACTGTACATATGATGAAAAATATCTGTCAGTAGTTAAAACAAGTTTAGGATTTATCTTTGTTAAACCCTTGTTAAAGAGAATGATCGATTTACCTATTAGATCCCATTTTAAAAACATTTGATTAATAATTCTTGGATATTTGTGGGCAATTCCATTCGCAATACAAGTTCCTGCAACATCACCACTTAATAAAGCCCTATAAATTCCTTGCCCAGTATATGGAAAAGTTCCTACTGCCGAGTCACCAACAAACAATATATTTTTATATTTAAACGGTCGATTCAGACCAACAGGGATCAGTCCACCAGTAATATAGTTAACATCTCCTTTTATTTTATTTTCTTCTTTAAACTCCTCTAATAAATTTTTACATTTGTGAGTTTGGTTACTAAATAAAAAAATTCCGATATTGATTTCAGTTTTTTTTGGATTTCTTGGAAAAATCCAAAAATAACCATTTTTTTCTGATGCGAAAAATTTAACTGTATGTGGATCAAAAAAATTAGAATTTTCCAGGGTTTGCTGATAAGATAAACCAGTTAATCCTTTTTTTAATCCTAATTCTTTTTTTATAAAACTTGGACATCCTGAGGCATCAATAATATAATTACCCTCCAGGTCATTAATTGAATTTATCTTATCATTTGTCTTAATAACTGTACCTAGTTCTTCGGCCCTCCTTGCAAGCTGACAAACAAACTCTTGTCTATTTAGAACAAAACCCGTATTTTCTTCCACGTCGGTTATGATTTTTTTATTTCCAATTGTTACTTCCCCTCTAGTGATATGGTTGAAAATACTATTTTTTTCAGGAATCCATTTTGACCACTCTTCCTCTATAGAATGCGCTTCTCCGCATCTTCTTCCTTCACGGTTATAACCTATTTTTTTATGTTTTTCATGAACAACAACATCGAGAGATGGATTATTTTCCTTAAGAGCTATTGCTGTACTCATACCTGCAATGCTTCCACCTACAATATCTATTTTTATTTGTATCACCTTAACTTATCGTTGTCTGTTAATCAATATCATCAGGTATGTATCCTTCTATAATAAAGCATTTTTATAGGATTATATTTACTTTCCCCATTGAGTCAAAGAAGCAATTTATTTTTACAAATGTGTAATCTCTACAAAACTACCTAGTTTCCTTAATGAAAATAAAAATAACCTTGGATTAATCCTTCTAAATGCTAAATTAAAAGTAATGAAAGTTTTGCCAACAATTTCCCATTTAATAAATGCCTGATTTATCATATGAGGGTATTTTTTTGCTTTTCCTTTTGAAATACATTTACCAGCAATATCGCCACTTAAAAGAGCACGGTATATACCCTGTCCAGAAAATGGGAAGGTTCCTACACCAGCATCCCCAACAAAAAGTATATTTTTATATTTAAAAGGTCTCTGTAACCCGACCGGAATTAGTCCTCCTGTAACATAATTTACGTTCCCAGTAATATTATACTCTTTTTTAAATATCTCAAGGAATTCTTTAAGATTATAACCAAAATCTTTAATGAACCCTACACCAACGTTTAACTCTTTTTTCTCGGGATTTCTGGGAAATATCCAGAAATAACCATATCTTCCATCAAATTTTACTACTGCCTCATTGGGCTTAAAACAGTTTGAATTTTCTATAGTTTGTTGGAAAGAAACTGCTTTTATACCTTTATCAATTCCAATTTCTCTTTTTATCGAGCTTGGACAACCAGATGCATCAATGATATAATCACCATCTAGGTCATTTGTCGATTTTATTTTATCATCTGTACATAACTCAACACCAAGTTTTTCAGCATTTTTTCCCAGTTGATTTATAAATTCTTGTCGGTTTAAAACAAATGCAGTCCCAGGTTCTCTAGTAATCACTTTTTTATAATTCCCTATTATAACTTCTATTCTTAAAATAGTATTAAAAATACTCTTATCTTCTGGTGTCCATTTACTCCATTCACCTTCAATATTATGGGCCTCTCCACATCTTCTTCCTTCGTGATTATAACCTATCTTCTTATGTTTTTCATGAACAACTACTTTTATCGAATTATTGTTTTCTTTAAGTGAGATGGCCGTACTTAGACCTGCAATACTTCCACCTACTATATCTACTCTAATAATATCATCTCTTAGAGAGTTTTCGTTAAATCATTTTAACATTTATGTCATCATTTATTTCAATTAAAGCTCCTTCTCCACGTTTTCCCATACTGCAGTTAACAACAGTTGTATTACCAATTTTTGTAATACCTGGATCTTCATGAATATGTCCACATAATACAAGTTTTGGTTTGAATTTTTCAACAAGTATTTTTAATTCTTTGCTACCACCATGTATCCCAATAAATGCTTTATCCTGCACCCCATATGGGGGAACATGAGATACTAATACACTATTTTCATCTAGTAACTTTTTTTCTTCGATAATTTTAAATTGATTGGTATCTACTCCATTAATACCAACAAATGGAATGCCCTTTTTTACTACTCTTTTCATCTCAATTTTTGTAGCTTTGCTATCGTCAATTCCTTTTCCTACATCGATGGTATCAATATTACCTGTTATTGCAAGTGTTTCAACAGGTATTTGATCTAAAAAGTTTCTAGCTAATTCTTCAGGACCAAACTGTGTTATATCTCCACAAATAACAACAAGATCTGGTGAATATCTATCGATATTTTTTAAAAGAATGTTTAGCCTATGTTGAGATCCATGTATATCTGCTGTTGCTAATACCTTCATTGTACACACTTCTCTGGAGGCATCGCTTTAGACTCAGAGTGTTCTTTATAAATTGATTTTAGATAATCGAATTTTTCCTCAAATAGCCCTGCTTGTTTCTGTATAACAACCTCAGCTTCATTGATATCCATGTCTTTTACCTCAGTTGCATAACTTACAAAACGCCCGATCCATAATGTTTTAAGTGAGTCAAGAAGTAGATATTTATCAGAATCACTTTCAACATCTTTCCAAGCAGCAGCATAGTTATAGACAATTTTGATCCATAGCTCAGAATCAAAATTAGCATTATTAGTAACAGCGTTTTCTAGTTCGGAGATGATTTCTCCTGGCAAATAGTGACTCATAATCTTTTTTGAAGAGGCAAACTCTGTTTCAAATGATTGTTTCATTTCAGGAATATTGACTCGCACCGGAATAGGTTTTTGACTAAAGCATTCTCGATCATATTTTGCATGCCACATCGGTGGTTTTGATTTCCAATGTTTCTCATAGTATTTAGCCAGGTTAAACATGCTTCCTGTTACTTTTCTGAACATTGGAATTAAAAATTTCTCTGGTTCAAGATAACGGGTTGTAGACTCATGGATTTTCAAAGAGAACAAACCTTCTTTTACATACATTCCCTCGGCTGCTGCAACTGTTAATATAAATATATCAATACCAAAATCTGGTGGAAACAGAGGATGTTCGCGAAGTAATTCATAGAGGTTTCTTGATATCGCGTATTCTCCAGCAATTGGCTGTCTAATATCAATTCCATATAGTGCTCTAGTAAAAGGATAAACCAAGTTATTTGTAATAACACCATCATTTTTGTCTCGAATGTAATATGGAACTGTAAGATCAGCCCTGCCATAAACGATAGGATTTGCGATAGTTTGCATCCATTGAGGTTTTGCGCTAAGGAGATCTCCATCCATTAAAACAACAGATTTAGCTTCGCATTCATGAGCTATCTCAAAGATAGTCATCACACCAGCGCCTTTGCCGCCGTCTGTTATATCATGAGTAACAATCTTTTCTATCGAGCTGTACGGCTGAAAGAGATCTATTGTTTCGTCAGTTTTATCAGAAGACTTTGCACAGCAAATTACTATAGCCATTTTGTAGTCTGGAAAATACCTGTAAAGTCCTTCATTTATCACATTTAAAACATTAAGAACAGTCGCTTCTACATCTTTACAGAGTACACCGACTATTATGTCCATCGGCTTCATTTCTTTACATTTTTCTACTAATTCTTCATCTAAACTAAGTCCTCTATTCCAATCTTGGTTCATATATCCCATCCTCCTTCATTTATTATCTGCAACTACAATGTCATATAATTGCTCTCTAATTTTCCTACGCGCAGACATAGTCCTCAACCAGTCTGGTATACGTGTACCAACTGGTTTTCTTAGATAACTTGTTCCAGCATTCATAATTTGTCTGCTAAATTTTTCTACGATAGTCTCCTCAAGATGCCTATCGTATTTTAAATTGTTAAAATGTGAATCAGCATGATAATTTCTGACGCTATCGCGAGCATGTCTCACATATAAAACTCTCAAAGACGTAAGCCATTCCTTAGAAATTTCTATATGGTCTTCTTCAATCAATGCTCTAAGTAATGTTTTTAAAATATCACCAGTCATCTTTATTAAACCCTTATCGTCACCACCTAGTTTTTGATGCTTGTGATCATAAAAACCTAGGTCAGTTTGGCATATTCTTTTACTGGTCACGTTTCTGTACATTTCGGCCATGATGCCGATTTCAATACCCCAATCACCGGGTAAATCAACATCACTAGCAAGATCACTTGTTAAAGCGAATTCTCCAGAAATTGGATATCTGAAGGAATGTAAAAATCTAATGAATTTTGTTTCATATCCAATATTGTCGATAATAGATCTAAGGAGAGGGTGAAGAAAAAGTCTGAAAACACGACCATACATAACTTGTTTCTCTAGATTTACCCTAGCATAGTACCCCTTATTAAATTTAAAATCAAGTTCAGGCTCTACAATTGGATACAATAATCTTGTGGGGATAGCTTCAGTATAACCAAGGATATCTGCATCATGAAGTGCAAAAGCATATGATTTAATGCTAGCAATACCCATAGCAAGCCATACATCTCTTCCTTTTCCAGAATATTTTAAAAGATTTATTCCTCCGGATCTTAGCTCATTTAATAATTTCTCAATCTTTGGCCCATTACACCACATAACAAGCTTGGGAATCTCCAAATCTCTGAAAAATCGTTTAACATGTTCAAACTCTTTTTCATCACTTGCAGCAAGTGGAATAACCACTTCGTTTAGATAACTACACTTGTTTAATCCTTTAACAATATTTTTAAGCGCATCGCTTTTTATTTCCTTATAAAGCATAGGCATTATAACAGAAACAGGTCTTTCAGCAGCTGCATCACTAACGGTTTTCACAAGCTTTTCTTTATCAACACAAAGCTCATGAAGTGTAGTAACTTCTTCCTGTTTTATATCCATATTATCACATCTAAATATATTCTAATATTACTCTCATATCGTTAGTTACAACATCTGCATTTTTTTGAACTTCTTCAGGTGCATTGATTGCAATTCCTAGTCCAGCCCTTTTAATCATACCGATGTCTACTTTTCCATCACCAACCGCTATAGACTCATTAACAGGGATGCCAAGGTTATCACATAGTTGTTCTAACACATCACTTTTGCAGATGGAATATATCTTACCGCTGTAAAAATCCTTTGCAAGTTCTTTATTATGAATTTCTAGATCTCCATTGATAACATTATCATTTATTATAAGTTTATTTGCAAACGCATAATCTATTCCCAGTCTATCTTTTAAATCATCAGCTAAGAATTGATAACTATCAGTTGCAATTGCAGTCTTAATCTCTCTACTTTTTAACTCTTTTATGACTTCTTGCATATGATCTTGTATAGGCACTTTTCTAAATATTTCTAAAAACTCTTCTCTCGTAAATCCTTTTGATAATTTAGCAATTTCAATACTTCTTTCATAAAAATCAATGCCATTATAATTTATCAATAGTACAAGCTCATCTATAAAACCCATTTTTTCTGCGATTACAAAGATGCCTCTATCTTTGAGTAATGTACCATCCATGTCAAACATAACTAGTTTAAATCCGCTCATTTTACTTCCAACTTCCGTCTTGCACTAATAAAGAATTTTTTAATAACCTTTTTCACGCACTAAATTCCACCAAAATCAAATATACCAAAAACTTATTTCACCTTCATATGCCAGTTGTAACATTTGACTATAATGACTTTGTAAATATCCTTGGATATAAGATATCAAAAGAGAAGTTAATAGAAAGATTGCCGATGATCGGTGCTGATTTGGATAAGGTTGAAGATGATGAAATAAGTATGGAATTTTTTCCGGATAGGCCTGATCTTGCATCTGTTGAAGGCATAGCACGTGCATCTAGAGCCTTTTTTAACTTTGAAACAGGATTAAAAAAGTATGATGTCAAAAAATCAGATATTGTCTTAAATGTTGAACCGTCTGTTAAAAAAGTAAGACCCTTTGTGGTAACAGCTCTTGTTAAAAACGTGACTATGACCGATGAACTTATTGCATCTCTAATGGAGTTGCAAGAAAAACTACATTTGGGACTTGGTAGAAATAGGAAAAAAGTTGCCATTGGTGTTCATAACTATGAGCCTGTTGAACCGCCGTTTACTTATAAGGCAGTGGATCCAGATTCAGTTGAATTTGTTCCTTTAAACAAAGTTGAATCAATGACCATGAGTGAGATACTTAAACGACATGAAAAAGGAGTTGATTATGCTTTCATATTGGAAGATTTTGACAAGCATCCATTGATTGTTGATAACTACAATAATGTACTTTCTTATCCTCCAATAATCAATGGCAGTCTCACAGAGGTTACACCTTTCACTACAGATCTTTTTATCGATGTTACAGGTAATGACAAAAAAGCAATAAATTATGCTTTGAACATTGTAGTAGCTTCACTTGCTGAGCGAGGAGGACAGATTTATAGCACTACAGTCAAAGATGGTGGAAAATCTTTCATTACGCCTGATTTAAATCCTGAAAAAAGACAGTTATCAGTTGATTATGTAAACAAGATTCTAGGTACAAAACTGAATGCAAAGGAAGTAATTGCTTGTCTTAGGAAAATGGGATACAATGCTAGTGAATCAAGCAAAAACAGGCTAAATGTTGAAATTCCTGCCTGGCGAACTGATATTCTTCATGATATTGATCTTATAGAGGATGTATCTGTAGGCTATGGTTATGATAAATTTGATACAGATTTTCCTAAGGATCTAACTTTTGGCAGATCATTGCCAAATCGCAGTTTTTATGATGCGCTCAGAGACATTATGATTGGTCTTGGCTTTAATGAAGTTACAACTTTTACTATTTCCAATGAGGAAGATGAATTCAAAAAGCTAGGTTTAAAAGCTAGTAATAGAGCCCAGATTGAGAATCCCATAGGAGCAGAATATTCTTGTATGCGTGTAGGTCTTGTTCCTTCACTTCTTAAAATTTTAAATCAGAATAAACATCATCCTTTACCTCAGCAGATTTTTGAACTTGGCATAATAGTTGATAAGAATTTCAAAAATCAACGTTATCTTTCTTTTGTTAAGATAGATGCAAAGGCCAATTTTACTGAATGCAAATCTCTTGCAGATGCAGTTATGAGAGATTCTGGAACAAAATATCAAATTAAGGATTATGATCATCCTGCTTTTGTAAAGGGCAGATGTGCATCAATTGTTAATAGAAACAAAGAAATCGGATTCTTTGGCGAATTACATCCTAAAACTATCTCAGAGTTTGAGTTGGAATATCCTATCATAGCATTTGAGATACAGGCTGACGCTCTCAATCAATAACTATTTTATTTAGAAGTTATTCTCGATTTTGAATGACTAAGACTTGTACCAAGTGTAAGAAACCTGCAATTACGTTTATTCGATATAATGGTACACATCTTTGTAGCGATCATTTTATAGATTATTTTGAACGTAGAGTAAAAAAAGATATTAAAAAACAAGGAAGAACTGAAGATAAAACTAAGATAGGTATAGCTGTGTCTGGTGGTAAAGACAGCACTGTTGCACTTTACCTAGCAAATGATCTCTTTTCAAAAAGGCCAAACATTGACC
Organism: Thermoplasmatales archaeon; assembly: GCA_023128855.1. GTDB lineage: Archaea > Thermoplasmatota > E2 > DHVEG-1 > DHVEG-1 > JAGMDE01. Next base: position 14,672 of record JAGMDE010000037.1, read on the forward strand.
TTTATGGTATAACGGTTGACGAAGGAATAAAAGGATACAGGGATGATAGCATAAAATATGCTGCTCAGAATTGTAAAAAACTTGGAATAGAACATCATATTGTGGTATTCAAAGATTTGATTGGAAAAACAATGGATGAAATTGCTTCCAAGAAAAATGAACTTGGAGAATGTAGCTATTGCGGAGTTTTTAGAAGATTATGTTTAAACAAAAAATCAAAAGAACTTGGAATTAACAAGCTTATTACAGGACATAATCTAGATGATATGGCTCAGTCAATATTGATGAATTTTGTAAATGGAGATATGCAAAAACTAGCACGTTTAGGGCCTCATAAAAAAATTCAGCCAGGCTTAGTACCTCGTATGCTACCTCTACGTTCGATTCCAGAGAAAGAAGTTGCATTATATGCAATAATTAAAAACATAGAGTTTCATGATGCTGAATGTCCTTATTCAACTCGTGCTTTACGTGGAACTTTTAGAGATATAATTGATAATCTTGAATTTAAAAATCCTGGAACTAGGCATAGTATCTTAAACAGCTATAATGAAATTAAAGACTTGTTATTGGAGAAATATCCTCCAGCTGTGCTTAATGAATGTTTGAAGTGTGGCGAACCTACATCTCAAGAGCTCTGTAAGGCATGTTTGCTCAAAGCTAAGATTACATAGCATGATCTATGCATTACAAAACTTTTTATTCATAATTTTGCTGACTGATTTTGAGATGAAATATTTACAACTCAAATGCAGACCTCTTGATGACCTACTTGATGGCGGTTTAGATAGAAATTCTGTTACTGAGATATATGGAGAACCTGGTAGCGGTAAAACAAATCTCTGCCTACAGGCATCTAGAGAATGTGCAGCCTCGGGTAAAAAGGTTGCATACATTGATAGCGTTGGGGTTTCTCTAGAAAGATTAAAACAGATCTGTGAAGATAAAGATTGTAATACTATACTTTCAAATATTTTGTTTTTTAATCCATCTACCTTTGAAGAACAGGAACAAATGATCCAAGATGCTTTAAAAATTAAAGATCTGGATCTAATTGTCGTAGACACGTTTAACTCATTTTATCGTCTTATGCTTGAAGATGATGAAAAATTTGCTGATCGCTCACTTAATAGACAAGTAACAGAATTGCAAATTGCAGCTAATGAAAAAAATATTTTTGTTCTTGTTGCCGGTCAGATCTATTCTACTGAAAACGATGATGTAAAACCATTTGGAGGTTGGGTTATTGAGCATATGGTAAAAACAATAATTAAACTTGAAAAATTAAGTCGTGGAAAACGACAGGCAACACTTATTAAACATCAATCTCAGCCTAAAGGAAAAAAAGCAATTTTCTCTATAACATCTGGAGGCTTGGAATAAATGAAGAAAATCAATTCTTGGTTTAATGAAAGTAATTATATCGAACCTTTATCTCCTGCTTGTAAGATGTGTGCACAGGGTTCAAAGATGGTTGTGTTAATAACTGGTCTTTGTTCTGCAAAATGTTTTTATTGTCCATTAAGTGAAAAGAAAATAGGTAAGGATCGAATTTTTGTTGATGAGTGGGAATTGGCAAATGAAAAGGATACTGAAAAACTGATTAAAGAAGCGGAATATATTGAAGCATCAGGTGCTGGTTTTACTGGTGGAGATCCTCTTGTTGTTTGGAAGAGAACAAAGGAGTATATTTCTTTACTGAAGGATGCTTTTGGTTCCAATTTTCACATTCATCTTTATACATCAGGTGCTAAAAATGGTGAGTATATAGATGAACTTGTTTCGTCTGGTTTAGATGAAATTAGATTTCATCCTGAACTTAAAGACTGGCATGATATGGATAAAAGCCCAATCGTTGATTCAATTAAAAACACCCTACAAACAGGTGTTGACGTTGCTATTGAAATACCAGCGATTCCAAGTATGGAAAAAGAGATATTTTCTTTGATTAAATGGGCAAATGGTATTGGTATTAAATGGATTAATTTGAATGAACTCGAATTTTCTGAAACAAATGCTGAGCAATTAAAAAATAAGTGTTTTACAGTTAAGGATGATATTTCAGCTGCGGTTAGAGGTAGCCAAAAATCAGCAAATAATGTTATTGAACTTACCTCTAATGAGAATTTGAAAATAGGTGTTCATTATTGTTCTTCTTCATTTAAAGATGGGATACAGCTTAGAAACAGAATTAAACGTAGGGCAAAGAATATTGCAAAAGATTATGAGATTATTAGCGATGAAGGTACTCTACTTAAAGGAGTGATTTATTCACAAAAAACACCATTGAAAGAACTTTTTGAATTGCTAAGACAGGAATTTGAAATAGATACTAACCTGATTTTTTTAAACCATGAGAAGAAAAGAATTGAAATCGCTCTTTGGATACTTGAAAAAATTTCAAAAGATCTAAAAATAAGAGGCTTTGAGTGCTATATGGTGGAGGAATATCCAACTGCAGATGCGTTAGAAGTTGAAAGAACACCTCTGCCTCTTTGAAGTGCTGTAGTACCAGTTGTTCCGAATGTTAAAAAATGAGAAAGAAACCATGTTTTACAGGAGTAATTATATCCAACATTTTTCCTTGAATACCTTCCGCCGGATATACATGATTTGGTAGATCTTTGGTATGGTGGTATACAACTCCAAAACGTAACCCTCTTTCTTTTGCTATCTGATATTTTGATTTACCACAAATGACTAGTTCACGAGCTTTTTGGATAATTTCTTTTGATAATGGTTCAGCCATCACATCCTATGTCAAAAAGTAGTATAAAAAGATAATTGGTAATAGTTTTTTTTGGACAACTTACATACAGCATTTACTCTTTGAGGTAAAGTTTTATTCTGGTTATATCAATAGTAAAAAAATAATACAAAAGTACAGACTGAAGGATCCTGCATAACGAATACCCATCCAGCGGTTGGTTCTCCCTTGCCCCATCCATAATCCTTCTATTAGCTCTCTGTTATCTGCTGCAGTCAGAAGTTTGAAGAATGAAGGAATGTATGTTATGCATAGAAAGAGTAT
>JAGMDE010000038.1 GCA_023128855.1 Thermoplasmatales archaeon
CCTAGTTTTAATATTGGTACATTTGGTGCATTAATTCATAGCAGAGATCCTATGCCAAACAAAAAAGCATTATTTGACATTGGGATTGCAGGCCCTTTAGCTGGTTTTTTTGTAGCATTACCTATAATTATTATTGGGATTGCCACTTCAGAAGTTGTAATTTCACCGGAGCTTGTTTCAGGAGAAACAGCGTTGGGATCTTCATTTCTGTTTACAATTTTAGCTCATAGCATACACAACATCCCATATGGGGCAAATTATGCAATAAATATGAATCCTGTTACATTTGCAGGCTGGGTAGGTCTTTTAATAACCTCCATTAATCTTCTTCCTGCAGGTCAACTTGATGGAGGACATATATTTAGAGCAGTTCTAGGAGATAAACAGAAATATGTCGGATGGATAGCCATTTTTATAATGATTTTTACAGGATGGTGGTTTTTTGCATTTATAATATTATTCATGATGGGGACTTTACATCCACCACCGCTCAATGATTATACAGAAATTTGTGTGAAGAGAAAATTGCTCTTCCTTGTTGCAATCGCAATATTAATACTCTGTTTTATTCCGTTCCCTATCTATGCAATACCTTAAAATTTGGCGGAAACACAACAATTTAATACTCTCAAATTGATTCATAATTACAAGCGTGAAAACAATATGAAAACATACCTGAAAATCATGTTTAACAGTGAAGGAAATTCTCCTTCAGAAATTAAAGATCAACTGTTAAATTTGGGATTCAAAGCAACTAAAGGAAATTATGATTTTGTCTATGACTGGAATGAAGAATCTACAAATGTAGAAGATCTTGTATGGTTTGCTGATAAAGTACATTCAACTTTAAAAAAGAGTAATGTGTACTTCACAATAGAAACATTATAATTATTTTTTCTTATCTTTGGTTTTATTTAAAGTTTTACTAAAAACACCCATAAGTGTGTGATACTCCCATTTTGAGGGTATGGCTCTTCCCATTATTCGTCTAAACATTACTTCAGTGTTTTCTTTCTTATGTTCCGGATAATTTATTACATCTAGAAGCTCTGAAAAAAAGGTGTATAGTTTTTCTTTCTCCACTTTTCCAATTGTTCTTTTTTCTACAAGAGCAGTTTCACGTTTAATGTAGAGTGAATATAATACAAGAGCCACTGCATGCGAGAGATTTAAAGATAAATATGCCTCACTTGTGGGTATTCTAAGCATGACATCACATGCTGAAATTTCTTCATTATATAATCCAAAATCCTCCCGTCCAAAAACTAAACCTATCTTTCCATCTAACTCAAAGAGTTTTTCAGATAAATCTTCAAGTAAAACAGCATTTCTCAGATGTCTTTTATCATTTTGACTCTCAATTGATGAGGTAGCAACAAGGTAATCAATATTTTTTACTGCCTGGTCAAATGACTTAAAAATTTTTGCCTCATCGAGTATTTTATGAGCATGCATAGCTCTGCTGTAGCATTCTTCATCTAGCTCACAAGGATTTACAAGATAAAGATTATTGAAATCAAAATTCTCCATAAGCCTAGCTACAGAGCCGACATTGCCACCATATTTTGGCTCAACTAGAACAACATAAAAATCTGGAATTTTTTCTCACCATCCAGTAGGATGCCTATTTAATTTTTAATTCTTTTTCCTTATCTTTAAGCATTTTTTGATATTTTGAGGGCAAATGCCTTACTGTACTTTTTAGTTCAGCATGTCTTTTAAGGAGTTCAGATCTCTTATTTGTTTTAAGCTCATCTAAAACAAATTTTTTGTTTTTTAGGAAACTATAAAGATACCATACACCCGCGATTAAAACAATAAAACCAATTGCTAAGAAATAAAAACTCCAATCATAATAGGCTTCAGATAAAATACTTAGATCATGATTCCACATACCTGTAATTCCTATATAAAGAACTATAAAACCTAGAATTGTTAAAATAATACTAAACAAAAATTGAGTTTCTCTAAAAAAATTTGTAATCTTTCCAGCCATATTTCTTCATCCTCCTTCAATATGTTTTTGCATATCTCATCCATGTCTTTGCAGGTTTACCACATACTGGACAAGAATATTTACATTTTTCATTTTCTATTGGTTCACCTAATGTGTTTCTCTCTAAAATATTTTCTATTTCAAGTGCACAATCCTCAGTTCCACACCATGGGAGCTCAACAATTCCTTTTAGGTCCTTTGCCTCCTCAATTGTTTGAACCCTGTGCATGTTTTCATCTAGAAGTTTTTTTGCATTTTTGAATAAACTTTTAGATATTTTATCAAGCTCTTCTTTTATAGATTTAATTGAAGAACTTTGTAAAACAGATTTTTTATTTCCATCATCTCTACGAACAATAACTATCTCTTTTTTCTCCAGATCCTTAGGTCCAATCTCAACACGTAATGGTACTCCTTTTACTTCCCAATCATAATATTTGTTCCCCGGAGTGATTTCTCTTTTATCAACATGTGATTTAATTCCACTCTCATCGAGTTTTTTACAAAGATTCTTACAAGCTTCCAAAACTGGTTTTTCTTTTCCTTTAAAGATGATTGGTATTATTACAACTTGAATCGGAGCTACTTTAGGTGGCATCACAAGTCCTTTATTGTCACCATGAATTCCAACAAGCGCACCTAGAATACGTTCACTCATTCCATAAGTTGTCTGATGACAATATGCATGTTTTCCATCTTCAGTTTCATAAGATATTTCATACGGTTTAGCAAAATTATCTTTATATTGATGTACAGATCCTAGCTGCAGCGTTCTCCCAGAAGGCATAAGAACATCTATACTAATTGTATAAAATGCCCCTGCAAATTTATCCCAATCAGGGCGTTTATTAAATATAAAAGGAAGACTAAGTTTTTCAAACAATCTATTTGCGATTTCCTTATCCTCTTTTATTTGTCTTTCAGCATCCTTAAAATCAACATGACATGTATGAGCTTCAAAGAAATGAATCTCTCTAACTCTTATGAAAGCACGTGTTTGTTTTGTTTCATATCTAAATGTATTTACTATTTGATAAGTTTTTAATGGTAAATCAGCATGCGATCTAATCCAAAGTGAGAATACAGGATACATCGCTGTCTCAGAGGTGGGTCTGAGTAACCATTTTTCTTCTAATTTATTAAGACCAGCATGAGTAACCCAATAAACTTCACTACCGAATCCCTCAATATGTTCTTCTTCTTTTTTAAAAGAAGATTCTGGAATTAAAAGTGGAAAATTAACTTCCTGATGATCTGTTATAACCATTTCTTCTCTGATTAACTGGTCAACATGATTCATCAGCTTCCAACCGTAAGGCTTCCAGACGTTCATACCTTTAATTGGATATCTCTTATCGCATAAGTCTGCTAGTTCTACAATTTCATTGTACCATTCGTTGAAATCATCAGATTTTTTAACTTTTGTTTCGGGCATTAAGTTTCAACCTGCAAACCAAAAAAGAAAGTATACTCTTAAATATGACGGTATAAAAAAAAATTAAACTCCTCGTCCTTCCTTTGCTTTTGGTCTTAGTTCTTTTGACCTACATCTTCTGCATCTTTCTGCTTTAGCTGCATTTGATGCTCCACATTTCATGCATATTTTTTTGTTTAATATCCGTGCTTCTGCTTCTGGAAACCTAGCCATAAGATAACCGCCTGTTTAGTGTATCGGAATAAAGAGATATTATTTAAATATGATGTAGAAATATTCATTCTATCTGTAAATGTTTTTAATTTACAAAAAAATTAGAAATTATAGAAATATTCTTAACTGAGAACGCATATTTCTCAGTGGTGACGAAATTAATGAAGGGGAGGACCACATGTCCAAATTGCAAACATGAGTTTGTAGTGGATGTAACAGATGATAAAGACAAATACGAAGCTGTCTGCCCTAAATGTGATAAGAAATTTTCAATTCAACCTAAATGTTCCGATTCCAAATCAAATGATGAATGCTCTTGGGAGGAACATGGCGAACCTCGAAAAACTGTTTTATCTAAGATTAAACCTAGAACACAAAAACCAATAATAGCTGCAATTCTATTGGTTTGTGTTTTTTCACTAGGAATAACCACAGCTGTTTTTTCTGAAGCATTTGTAATATCCTCAACAGACTTAGCTTCAGGAATCGGACTTAAGGGAACAGTAGAAATACTAGTTACTAATCAGTCCAATAATTCTATAGAAGACATAAATATTGTACTTGATAATTACTCCGGAAAAACAGATGAAAATGGCCTATTTTCTGCTAAAAATGTCGAGCTTGGTATCCATACTTTACAGCTATCTGGAGAGGGATATAAAACACAATCACGGGAGATAGTAGTAACTCCTTTTTTTAACACAGAATCTACAGTAAAAATGGAAGAGGGGGAAGGTATATTAGATACTGTTGAATTTGATTCTATAGGTTGTACACTTATTTTAGCAATTTTTTCAGTTTTTGCATTGCTTGGTACAATAACTTGTTTGAAACGCCATCATATAGATGTTGCATATGCAGGTTCATTAATTGGAATATTCTCCTTTGGATTCTTCTTTATAGGCTCGATACTTAGTATTATTGCATTTGTATTAATTATGAAATCTAAGGAAGAATTTGAAAATGGAAAGAAGGGAAAAATCTTCTAGATTAATCATTATTCTTTTCATTTGTTTTTTCATTTGGATATTACTACAATTTTTAGCTCCTTTAGCTCTACCACAAGGAAGCGTAAATGATTTAACTGGATTTGTTGGATTAGCGGATAATGAAGATCAAATTGAAAATATGCCTGCTCCATGGGGTTCAATATATGGTTGTGGTGACAGACTATGTCATCAAAAAGAACATAGATCTTTTATATTGAATGATAACCAAATGCCGTTCTGTGTTAGATGTGTAGCAATATGGTTAGGTTTAGCAATAGGTTTAGCGTCCATGATTTTTTATAAAATCGAGCTTAATGGAAAATTTCTATTAGTAATATTATTCGGTTTAATACCAATTGCAATTGATGGTCTTGGTCAACATTTTGAATTATGGGAAAGTACAAACCTTGTTCGTTTTATTACAGGGTTATTAGTTGGTATTGTTTGTGGTATTGCAATTGGATTAATAATTGATGAATCCCGGGAAATATTCAGATCCAAAAAAATCGAAAAGTAAATTAAAGTTAAAATTATGTATAACTTAAAAATTATTTGGAGGTGAGAGATTTTGGGAAATATTGGAAATGCTAAAGTATTAGGAGGAATAGGAGCAATTTTAGCCCTTATTGGAGGTTTTGTAACACCATTTTTATCAATAGTAGGATTTATATTGGTCCTGATAGCGGTAAAATACATAGCTGACGCAGTTAATGATGGAAAGATTTTTTCAAATTATCTGATATCTTTTTTGTTGAATATCATTTCAGTTGTTGTATTATTTGTTGTAATATTTCTTGCATTAGGTGGTTTTTCATTTTTTGCAGCAATTTCTTCAGGTGGAGTAACAGATCCAACAGCCTTTATAAATAATCTAGGTGCAATGCTCATGTTATGTATTGCTGGATTCATTATATTTTACATAATAAATGTTATATCAGCGTTGTATCTGAAAAAAAGTTTTGATTCAATTGCAGCCCATACAAGAGTTGATATGTTTAAAACTACAGGTATGGTATATTTCATTGGAGCGATACTAGTAATAATTGTATTTGGATATTTCATTATCTTTATTGCAGAAATACTAATGATTATTGCCTTTTTCTCACTGCCGGATAACCTACAACAAGCGCAAGCAGGACAACCAGGGCAGCCTATGCAACCACAGCAAACAGGTAGAATGTGTCCAGGTTGCGGAAGACCAATTCCAATGGATGCTCAAGTATGCCCATACTGCGGTAAAGACTTTAGACAACAATAAAGTAGTAAAAATTTGTGGAAAATAATTCCACTTTCTTTTTTTCTTTTAAAAAAATTATTGAAATTCGTTTCTTGAAATAATCAATAGTATCATTGCTATAAGTGAAATTACACTAGATGTAAATAAGATACCTATTGAGAATAAACCTATGATACTGCAAGCAAGTGCTATACCCCACATTTTCTTTTTTAACGCAAGTATCCCACCTAATATTGGAAAAATTGCAATTATCAAGAAAACAATAGTGCATGTTCTTACAAATCCAAGAATCTGTTCAGCGGTCATATCTGGATATATCTGCTGAAATTGCGTGACAAAACCCATTGATTCTATAGTTGTTAAATCTAATACTAAATAAGATGTTATAAAAGAAATTAAGGAGAAAACTCCTGCGACAATTAGTAAAATTCCAGCAATTAACGGCATAGAACTTTTATTTGAAGATTGTTGATATGGATAATTTATGCTATCTTGATATGAAGATGGATTTTCTATTTTCATTATTTTACACTTCCAATCTTGTTATAATTCATTTCTATTTATTTCTGTCTTAATTTTTAGTACTTTTTCTTTTATCATTATCTTCTTTTATTTGAGGCATTACTTTTTTAACTACATATAAAAAGAAAATTAGACCATATAAAACCAATCCTGCTTGATAAAATGAAAAATATACACTTGTATAAGATCTAGTTAAATCAGCTATTATGTTGAATGGTATTTGTAATAGAATTGCGATCAATAAATATCTCATCATTTTTCCTTTGTAAATTCCAAATCCTATATACGCACCAGTTGCTGCATGAAATAAAATAAATCCAATTGATCCAATTCCAATTATAGATAAATAAAAATAGCTACTAGCACCAGATAAACTTCCAACTATTATTAAAAAAGGAGTAAAGGATGATCCAAATCCTAAACCAAGTGAAAGCCCATAAATTACCGTCTCTTTTTTCAGTTGGAATCTCCCAATGTTTAAAATGATTGTTTTAAATAATTGTTCAAAAAATGCATAGAGAATTAGAAAAGCTATGACTAAAGGCTCAGCGATAATCCTTAGTCTGACTACAGCAGCTATAACTCCTAAAATAATTCCTGCAATAAATGTTAAAAATATTAATTTGTCCTTGTAATAACTATCATAACCTTTTAAACATATAAACATTAAAAAAAGGGCAGGAATAATTCCCAAAAATAAAGCAGCTTGTATTGGAACTTCCATTTATAATCCAGCAAGGATAGAGAAGAATATATTAAAGGTCATCGATTACCATTATTTTATTTGAGGAGTGAAGACAATGCTAAAAACACCGACTATTGTTCTAAATGTTAAAACATATGCTGAAGCAACTGGTAATGAGGCATTAGACATTGCAATTTTGATGGACAAAATTTCAAAAGAAACAGGTGCTAGTATGGCTATTTCTGTACAAGCAACTGATATAACTTTATGCGCAGAAAAGGTTTCAATTCCTGTCTGGGCTGAGCATATTGATCCAATAAAACCTGGCAGTCATACTGGATGGACTTTACCGGAAGCAGTTAAAACTGCTAAGGCGGTTGGCACTCTAATTAATCATAGTGAACATAGATTAAAACTTGCAGATATTGATGTCTGTGTCACTCGTGCAAAAGAACTTGGTTTAGATCATATAGTCTGCTCAAATAATGTTTCAACCTCAAAGGCAATTGCAGCATTATCACCAAATTTTGTAGCTGTAGAACCACCAGAACTTATTGGAGGAGATATATCTGTTACAACAGCCGATCCAGGTATAATAAGTAATAGTGTAGCAGCAGTACAAGATGTTGATAAAAATGTAAAAGTTCTATGTGGCGCAGGAGTAAAAAACGGTAAAGATGTTGCAAAAGCTATAGAACTTGGTGCCGATGGAGTTTTATTAGCTAGCGGTATAGTTAAAGCAAAAGATAAAGAAAGCGTTATACGTGATCTTGCATCTGGACTTTAATTTAAAGAAAGACAGAGACGAGGGGGGGGAATTCATTTTTTTAGTTTTCTAATTTTAAACTCACCGATTCCTGTAGGAATTATTTCTATCTCATCTCCATCATTGATATCATGAGCCTTCGCTAATTGACTAGGAATTGTCAATACTAGGCTACTTCCTACCACTCGGGCCTTACGAGTTAGAGGCATATCCCATCCACCACAGACCTGTAATGTATACTTGAATATATATATGTTTTGATTTTTTGAAATATATCCAAACATATCTATCACTCCTTAAAATTTTTATTCTCCTTATCAATTTTTTTAAACCAAAAAGTTATGAATAAAAACACGATACCTCTGGCTGGAGCGAGGCTTTATGAAAATATTTATCGACACAGCAGACCTAGATGAAATAAGAGAAATTGCATCGTGGGGAATTGTAGATGGAGTGACAACAAATCCAACACTTGTTAAAAAAAGTGGAAGATCATTTAATGAAATAATTGAAGAAATATTCGAAATCGTTGATGGACCAATAAGTCTTGAAGTCATAAGCGAAAAAGCAGATGACATGGTCAAAGAAGCAAAAGGTCTTGTATCAAAGGTTAATCAAAAATATAGAAAAAACGTAGCAATAAAAGTACCAATGACCCCTGAGGGGCTTAAAGCTACAAAGAAACTTAAAAAAGAAGGAATTAAAATAAATGTAACCTTAGTTTTTTCAGCAAATCAGGCTTTGCTTGCAGCCAAAGCAGGTGCAACATTTGTTAGTCCTTTTATTGGAAGGCTTGACGACATCGGTCAAGAAGGTATGCAAATAGTTGAGGAAATCGCAGAAATATTTACAAACTATGATATTGAAACTGAGGTAATTGTTGCAAGTATTAGACACCCAATACATGTTATAGAAGCAGCAAGACTTGGTGCAGACATTGCCACAATCCCACCAGGGATAATCAGAAAAATGGCAAAGCATTCACTAACAGATATTGGAATCAAAAGCTTCTTAAAAGACTGGGAGAAAGTAAAAAAATAATTTTTATTTTTTTATCTTACCAAAATCCTTTTTTCTTTCCTTAGTGCCTTTACCAGTCGCTTCAAAAAGAAATGTATTCCATTTTTTTATTACGCTGTAATCACCGCATACTTTTTTTGGAGGCTCTATACCTACAAATAAAGAACTCTTTTCTTGCCTTATGCCAATCGTACCGATACCTTCAACTTCAAACTTCATACCCGTTGTAACGTTACCTTTTGCCCCAAAATATTTTGAAACAAGTGCACCCACATCTGCGTCATGTCCTCTTTTAATCCTATATTCTCTCATGTAAAATCAATTATTGAAATAAAAGTTTGAGATATTAATTTTTGGTTTTTTAGAACTGAAAAGCCTTTTCAACTGCTTCTTCAGCGCTATCCACAACAAAATAATGAGATTCTACATCTTGCATTAAGTGTCCATTAACTATTTCATCAACGCAGCCACCAGTCCCCTTTATTAGAATCAATGGTCTTTCACAAATCATTCGGTAAGATATTTCGTTAAGAGTTCCCCATCTGCCACCTATTGCAATAGTGGCATCACCTGCATTTGCTACAATGAAATTCCTGACATAACCAATAGTTGTTGGAATTGCAATATCAATAAATTCATTTGCCTCATCTTTTGAAAATGGCATTATTCCAACTGTTATCCCATTTTCTTCTTTAGCACCCCTACAGGCTGCTCTCATTACACCACCCTGCCCTCCACAGAGGAGAACACCTCCTCTTCGTGCAACAAGTCTACCAACCTCTTCGGCTACCTCCATAGTATAATTTGATAATAGACCATCCTCAGTGTCACTTCCACATACTGTAATCAGTTTCTTCATGAATTACTTTATTCTTTTGGTGTTTTTAATCATTTTCTTATAAAAAATTTAAAAAAAGGGGATGGAGAACAAAGGTTCTCCCAGATAGGTGGAGGTAGTATGTTTTATCTTTTTTTAGATCCCTTCCTCTTAATCTGTTGGACGAAAATTAGAGAAACTATTGCTATAATAGTAATTCCTACATATATGATTATTGGGTCATATGAATATAACCCTTGAACGATAATTCCTGCGTACAGGTCAGCTTCAGTAAATACATCATAATGGGTAGACCATCCAAGAGCAACCTCTTCGTTTTCATCTGTGAAATATACATCATTGTAATACACCCATATTTCTTCTACAGGATATGGATGATATTTCCAATAACGATAGCTTATACCGTTTCTATTTCTAACAATCTTATTTTCTTCATCATAATAAGGACCACATGTTGGATCTAAGACCATCCATCTACCATTCTCTTTAATTTCTACCCAAGAATGCCCGCCTATTGTTCCTTGAAAATTCACCTTTCCAAGTACAACCCTTACATCTTCTGCTGGAACACCTTTTGCTCTAAGTATAGAAACCAACGTGTTAGCCTGTTCAGAACAATCACTTACTACTCTACCTGGAGCAGGATTTCTTGGATAAGTTGGGGTATTAGCTAGAAACTCGTTAGGAAAGAGCCATTTTTCCACCTTGTTATGTAATGCTTGGTCAGAGACCCAGAGCCAGTTTACCGCTAAGGAATATGCCTCCTGAGGTGTACTAATCAAATTACTTGTCCTCTGTATTTCAGAATCAGTTGGTGTGATAAACTGCTGATACCAGGATGCTTGGCCTGGTTGAGTATCCCATTCTTCCTCCTCCATATATTCAATTAATCTTGGGATTTCAATTACATCAAAGACGTTCTTTTTAAGCTCCATTTTCCGTATCATCTCTTCAGATTCAGCTTTAAACTCATTCTTTGTATACTCTACTAAATTTTCAAGATTCTTTGGGTCACCGATTTTTATAACTTCATAATTATTCAGGTAACTTGTTAAATCATTACTTTCTACAACGATAAAATCAAAATTATCAGATTCAATAATTTTTTTCTTATATGACAGATTGTGATTTTTCTTTACTTGTACAATAAATTGTTCACTTTTTGTTAATTTAGGATTACGAATTTTTTCTAGTTCAACTAGAGGCTTTGCCTCTCCTGCAAGAAGTTTAGCTTTTTTTACTTCTAAATTGTCTACATTTTTTAAAGTAACTATTTCATTATTATGAACAACAACTAACTCATTTGCTTTCTCAGCTATTAGTGCATTGTTTTTTGATACTTCTCTATAAAATAGTGTGGTAACCTCACTTTCATCATCTCTGCGGAAAAACTTACTATCTGCTGCTTGTACGCTACTTAGTAAAAGAAGAAATAATATTGATAGTATCAATAGCTTCTTCCATATTGTATTTCCTTTCTTTTTCATGATGTTCACCTTTTATCCCATTTCTACAAAAAATATTATATCCTATCTTTATATACTAATTTTGGAGCATTTTTTTGATTATTATATAAATAGATCGGTATTACTTTTTTAATAAATCAACAAGTTTGCATAAGATTACTAAAAAGCATCATCAGAGGCTCTTCTGTTTTTTAATATCATTAAATTACTATTCTCCAAAACCTTCTGTATCGAATGATTCATTGTAGTAACAAAGTGTTTTCCGCCCAATTTTTCTTACGTTTATTAGATCAGCTTGTCTTAAAACTTTTACATTATAATTAATAACTTGAGGTTTTTTATGCAGAATTTTTGCTATTTCCTTCTGTTTAATTCCATCATGCTTTTTAATTACTTCTAAAATTTCAGTTTGAAGTTCTGTGAGCCTGTATCTTTCTTCCTTTGGGAATCTAATGCCAGAAGGATAAAAAGCCCTGTACCTTACTCCCTCTCTCCGGGATTTTATCAATTCTGTTTTTTCAAGAACCCTAAGATGATATGATAACGTACCATTTTTGATATCTATCCCCCTTCTAATTTGATTATAGTGAACGCCAGGATTTGTTCTAATATAACCATAAATTTGCCCACGAACAAACTGATCTAGTACGTCTTCTTTTTGTATACGTGTGTAAAGTGGCATAAGGAGGGATAGGAACGCTAAGAATTTGTATTTGCCTGTTTCAGTGAAAGCAACTAGTCCTAAAAGGGTAGCACCTATTCCAGCTGAGGCAGTAGTAGCAATAGGTCCCTTGTATTCTTTCAGCAAAAGATATGTGTGTGATAAGTGTCCTTCATAATGAACAGTATAGTTTTTTTCAAAGGTGTACGTCATGCCAAAACAGTCGGTGATGGTAAACGTTTGAACATATGTTCCACTATGTTTATAGGTATGAGAGATGGCTGCTCTACTAGCGTTATATGTTCCCATTGTCCCATCTCCCCAGTCAACCGAATAACTTATGATGTTTTCTTGTAATTCAGTTTTTTGTAACTCAGTTGAAACCATTGTCACTTTATAGGCATCTAAGTTATCTATGGATTGAGAGAATTTTGCCTTTGTCATAGCATCTTCTATTGGAATCTTAACAACTTCAGGTACACCAATAATCGCACTCTGATTTTTTACACTTATTACAGCCTTGGTCCAATTAGAAAATATAGCTGTAATTTCATCAGATGCTCTTTCAACAATAGTACTACCAACAGGAAGAACATTTGTACTTCCATTTGCTAATTTTATCCCAATGCGATCATTAGGAAGCTCTACTGCGATACTCCCCTCTGGTAATTCTCTAACATTTGTTACATTAAAATCTAATACAAAGGTGTCATTTATCCGGGTATAATCATTGATAGAAACAGTTGGTATCTCAGTAATGTCAAATGTTTTTATTGGTTCTACTTTGTAATAAGAAGGACTCAAATTATCTGAAGGCTCCTGTCCAACAGTCAATCTTGCCGAAAAATTCAATAAAACTAACAAGAATATAAAGCAAAGTAGGAAAATAGATGAATGTTTTTTTAATTTGAAAAACTTCATGAAGATTGCACCTATTATTGAATTCTTTAATTTGTCATTAAAAACTATCTAGCATAAATATATTTTGATACAAGATTTTGATTATTTTTAGGATAAAAAAAAGTTCTTTATAAGATACCATATAAATTCTCTTCTCCTAAAGAGCAAAAACCTGCTCCATAATTTTTAAATAAGAGTGTAACTTATATTAATAACATGAATGGATGGAAAATATTCGGGATTGTAGTAGTAATCGGACTTGCCATAGGTTTATTGTTAAATTATTATATAATTCCCAGTTTTAAAAGTTCAAATAACTTATTTACAATTGATGAAAGTAAAAATAAACTTGCAGTTATTATAAGGAAAAACGGCATCTATGATATACCTAAAATACAAGAGAAACTAGAAGATTTTCTTCAAGCAGTTAACCAGGATTTAAATATTGAAAATGTTGGAATTTGTCATACTGATGTTAATTCACTTGATGAATTAGATCATTATATGGAACAATTATATCATGAAAAAAACGTAGGTTACGTTGTATTAATTGGAGACGATCTTCCCCTAGGAGATAATGTTAACTATAATATAAATCATGAATTAGCATACATTAATGAAAAAGAACCTCCACAAAAGTTTACTCTTTATTTCGATATTGCTATTTCTTTGATAGTTGCTCCCACATCATATTCTGTTGAAGAAAAAATCGATTTTATAAATAATGTTATTTCGATTTATACTGATTATCATAACAATGCACAGAATATTCTCAGTCAATTCGATACCACCTATTTATTTATCAAAGATCCCTTCTTCACTCTTTATCCAGCAGGGTACCAGTTCTCCGAAGTTGAATTACATAATACACAACACGAAAAAATCATAGAGGAAATGAAAAGAGGCCACCTATGTTTATTGTATAGTGTACACGGGAGTGATCGAACCATTGGAATTGGTCTAAGTGGTGGAGAGCAGGATTATAATAAAGTAAGTACTACTCTAGAAGAATACTCAAACTTTATACAAGAAAATGGTTTACCTGCATTATTTGTAGAAGCCCACCACTGTGGAAAATCGATATTATGGGCATTAGAAAACATGAAACAGGGTGTCTGGGCATACTATACTCTCGGTGGGATATGGTCATTGTCTGACCCATATGAAAAGAGAGGAGATTTGCCACCGAGTGGAATAGTCCCAATGCAAAAAGCATTTAGTGAGGAGCCCTTTATTGGTTATGCAGTTCGGCATCACCTTACAGATTCTGTTTTGATCTATGGCGATATAACCGCTCATATGATATAGTATTACAGTTGTTTTAAAAAAAAGAAAAAGTAGAGGATTAGTTTAGATATTTATGCTACCTATTCTATATTAATGGATTGTCAAGAAATTTGGAAAAAAAGTGGAAAGGATTTTGCTAAAAATGCTTTTTTGTGCAAATGCATTTATTAAATCAAGCAGCCTTTCCAAACTTTTCGGTAACATAGAGTTCTTGGGTGAAGACTCTGTATTTCTGCTTCTATTCTTTGGACAAAAACTTGCTGATTTTTGATTGTTGTTATCATCTTCTTCTGGTACTTCTTTATCTATGTCAGCGTAGAAAGTAAAGGTATGACAATTATCATCTGGCCAACCATCTGTAAACCAAACTTTTAATTCAATATAGTAACCAGCTGGTAATCCATCTTCTGCTCTTACTCTTTGCCAAGATCCCCCATTGACTCTTATTCCAATATTAAATGGTCCAGCGTCTGCATCTCCATCATTTATTATCTCTGCGTAAATATAAACCATCTGACCCGGTCTAAATGTTTGTGGCTCGGACCATATGTTACCAATCCATAACTCTGCTTTTCCTCCTCCAGGTGGACCGATTTTCCTTGATTTTTCGTTATTATCCTCATTTGACTCATTGACCTGATCATACCAGTCAACTATCCAAGTAAATGTATATTCCTTCCAATCAGGCCATGACCATGGTGGATCGGTATATGCCCAACCATAACTATGACCACCAAATCCAGGTACCGAGCCCTCAGCAAAAAGCTCGCCATCTTTAAACAATTTAACCACAAATGAACCACATGAATCACCCAAATTTGATATATTCGCCCAAAAAATAATATCATCGCCAGGCTCAATTTCTTCATCTACCTCCGTATAATCAGTTGTGGTAGCCCACACTCGTGTCACAGTTAAATCAGCTTTCTCTCTCGCTCTAAACCAAACCGAGGCTTCATTATTACTCTCACTCCACTCAGATACCTCGCCGTAATAATCAGCTATCCATGTGACCTTATGCCAGTCAGTATCATCTGGCCATTCGTGACCTTCCACTATTAAATTCATATAGGATAATGCCAGAAGTCCATTAAAATCACCTGTTGCAATTAACTCGTCGTCAAACTCCACCGCGACTGTAAACGGACCAGCATCAGCAGCACCAATGTTCATTACAGTACCTAAAAGATCAACAGTATCACCTGGCCAGAAATAACCTGGTGCTGGATCAGTCCAAATAAGCGATTGAGGAACATATAAATCTGGCAGTGAATCGGGAAAAAAAAACTCTGCTTCATCAAAGGAACCATAGATATTAATTCCACCACCCACTACAACAAATCCTGCAGCCCATAGATCGATCCATACCTGAAACTCAACAGCGAATTCATAAGTTCCAGGAGTAATTGTTATATCATTATATACAAGGCCTATTGTGCCTCCATAATCCCATTGACCTACAAAACCCCAACTGTCCTGATACCATAAAGTTTGTGATTTCGCTTCATAAGTGGCTAGCTGATAGACAGCCTTAGCTCCAATCTCCATATAGCCAGCACCCATTCCAACTGGAATATTTGCTGCAATTGCAGTTCCACTATAAGTAATCTGAAAAAGAACATCCCAAACACCCTCGAAAGGGCAGGTCCACGTACCCTGAAAACCAAACCATGCCTCACAATAAGAAGTACCTCCAACTCCACAAGATGATGAAACCCAAGCACTTCCATCATAAGCATCGGATTCTGATCCTGCATCCTGCCAGCAAAAAGGAGGATAACATGCCCCTTCTTTTTTACTACCATGCCAATTATCATCCCATGGAGGGGTAGTTGTATCTCGATCACCAGATCGTTGATTGCCAATTAGTTCGTTATTAAAATGATCCTCCCAATGAGGCTCAATAGTATTAAGCCTAGATTCCCGAGATTTTTCAAAAAAAGCTTCTTCCTCAACATCATTAACTTTAATGGGTTTCAAGTCTCCATCTTCAGATGAGGGATTAGAATCTGGTTTATATGCTTCATAGTTATTTAAAAATGCTGTTCTAGATCCACCTGGATCTGGATCAGCGTGTCTTTTTTCCTTTGAAATAACAGTATTTTCAGAAATTAATTCATCAAAGCTGCGTGATACCATTTGTTCTGTTCCAAAAGTCTGTTGTTTGATTTTAATCGTTCCAATATCTGTATTTTGTTCACCTGTTTTTATCGCCTCGTCCAAGTTTATTATTAGTTTTCCTGCACCATCTTTCTTATCGACAAGTTCACTCTTAACAATGTTCGTCACTAACTTTTTCTCATTATTTTTTAATTCCTTTGTAACCCCAGTATTAGATTCCAAACCAACTGCACTTACTGATAACACCAGCGTCAATACAACTAAAACACATCCTATACTTTTTACATATTCATATTTTCTCATTTCGACCTTCCCCCTTTTTTTAAATACAGGATTTTATAATGTACCTAGATTTATATATAGTTTATGAAACATTAAAAACAAATTACCCATTAATTCGTTACCAATTACTATAATTAGCTATAATAAATACAAATTAAAATATATATGTTAGTATGATCACATAAAGTAATGCCAGTTTAAAAATATAATAACAATAAAAACAAATGGCTCTTCCCCTTAAATCATCGGAGAACTAATCTATAAGGAGTATCTGGATTTTCTTGCGTAACTGTTGAATTAGTGAAGCAGCTGGTTTGTTATCATCCTGTCCGACAATTTAGAGGCATGAGCCAAACAAATTAGAATATAGATGTAATTATCATTACACTACTATAATCATAAATATAAAAGGTTACACCAAAAAATCATCAAAAATTTCATTATACTAATACTATATAGTTAAATAATCCACATCAGATTAAGTCAGGCAAGATTGGAGTCTAAAAAAAATGGTTATAAAAACAATTATATGTCCTGATTGTAAAAACAAAGTCACACTTCAGGGCGATCCTGGAGAAAAAATCCAGGTAACATGTCCTAAATGCAATCAGAAAGGCATATTTACTTTTCCAGAGGGAAAAACAGATCTGAAGACAATAAATCAATCTTATGCGATAGAAGTTAACAATCTTACCAAGTTTTATAATGGATTCAAAGCAGTAGATAACCTGTCATTTAAGGTAAAACAGGGTGAAATATTTGGCTTCCTCGGTCCTAATGGAGCAGGGAAGA
>JAGMDE010000039.1 GCA_023128855.1 Thermoplasmatales archaeon
CCCTACCAAAACGATATTTTGACGATCCTATGCCTCTAAAAATAGCAAAAGGACATCACATAGATAGAAAAGAATTCGATGCTCTTCTTTCTAGATACTACAAACTACGTGGATGGACAGAAGATGGACAGGTCAAAAAGGAGCGTGTCAGAGAATTGGAGGCATTGATGTGAAACGCCTCTATGTTTACCCAGAGAAATGTACTGGATGTAGAGAATGCTCTATCGCCTGCTCACTCACAAAATTTGGGGAATGCAACCCAAAGAAAGCAGCCATAACTGTTGTTAGAGATGAATTCAATCGTTATGAGTTTCCAATAGTATGTTTTCAATGTGATGATCCAGTATGTCTGAAGTTCTGCCATCAAAATGCATACGAAATCAAAGATGGAATTGTAATTCGAGATGCTGATAGATGCATTGGTTGTAGACTTTGTGCTGTTCTTTGTCCTTATAATGCTGTGACTACCATTGATGATGAAATCATAAAATGTGATTTGTGTGATGGTGATCCTCAGTGTGTAAAATACTGTTCTACTGGTGCTATTCAATATCTTGATGAGACTGAGGAATTAGAAAAACGACGTAAAAAGATGGCTGAAAAGTTTTTAGAGATTGCTGAAAAATAAGGCTAGTGTACAATTTTTGGCAGATAACGAATTATTTAAAGATATATTTATATATAATCAAACCTATAAAATAGATTGCAGGGGGAAAAATAAAACGAAATATATGTTGCCAAGAAGAAGATCAAATACAAAGATTATAGCTTCCATTATAGTTATATGTTTTTTATCAGTATCTTTAAATCAATATGCTGTTAGTTCGGAGCCTTTGAATGATTCCATCCCATTATGTTACGGTTTCATTTTACCCAATGCAATATTAGACAATAAAACTCTTGAAAATCAAATTTTCTGTAAAATTAGACATTTAGTTAATGATCTTTTACGTGAGGATATTTCTGTTTTTTGGACCTCATCAAATATGACAATAAATGTTAGTAAAATAAATAATGGCAAGATTGAAGAAAATTTATTGTTTGAAAAGGGTTCTTTTATCGTTCCATTTACAGGTGTTGATATCGTTGATTTGAAAATTATTGCAATTGTTTGTGATTATAATCAAAGTAGCGAAATTGAACAAAATAACAATGCAAAGACTCCAGTGTATTTATTAAAAGAACAAATTAGTTTTGATGGATATGATTTATCTAACGTTAAAATATTAAATTTTATGAATTTTTTAACATGTGGTGAAAGCTGGTATGTAGATGTTGCTTTTAAATGTGGTTTTCTCAATTATGATTTTGTTTACAATGATAATACTAGTAAAAAATTAGAAGATTCAGATTATAATTTATTAATCTGGCCAGGTTACGATCTTTATTATCCATCACTTTTTGCTGCCTTGGAAATAATATTAGATTTTCCCACTAGAAGAAATCGAGCGATAAGAGATTTTGTTGGCAAAGGTGGAGGTTTTGTTGGTTCTTGTCAAGCCGTTTTTATGGCTGCACGTGGAATGAAGCCACTTCCAGCATATCCATCCATTTTAACACAATATCCTAATTTACCAAGTATTGGTCTTCTGTCAATTTCTGATATTGTTACTGCTAGTGGCTTGGCTATAACTAAAGATTTAGAACAAGAAATTCTAGATAAAAATCATCCAGTTGTTTACGGCGTTGATCACTATCTAACTGGTGGTTTTTTAATTCATGGACCAAAAATAATTAAAATTGGAGAAAGTGTAAATGTAATTGCGAATTTTAAAAATGATAGTTACCTAGATGGAACACCAAGTATTGTTTCTAATAACTTTGGTGATGGAAAAGTTGTATTGTTTTCTCCACATTCTGAAATTAGAGATCCTGATACAGGACCAAAATTCTGGGATGGCGAAACAACTGGGACTTACAATGGTAAAAAACTAATTACCAATGCTTTTTATTATACAACAGCTCAGGGGGAAGCAGAATTAGGAGCATCAGAACCAAGAAATTTATCTTTTATTGCTGATGTATGGGATAAAACTAGAGATTTATCAGATCTATTAAATGAACAAGAAGATATCTTTGGAGAAATTGAAGCAGATATCGATGAATCCATAGAGAATGTTGCTGATATAATTGACAGAATATATTCGATTTTAGAAACAATTGAACAAATAGGAATAGAGCAAAATGTTGATCCCGCAGAAATTAAAGATATTCTTTACTATGGTGGAAATAAATATCTACTCTATTGTTTTGATCTTATCAAAATATACCTTGAAAATACTTCTACGGCAATTCAAACAATAGAAAAGATATATCCATTATTAGAGGATGACGCCGATTTCATTGAACAACTGGAACAGTTAAAATTTAATTTATCTATAAAGATTGGTAAAATACAAGAAATATTATCGACAAGTGCAAAAAAATTACGGGATATAGAAAATATTTTAGAAACCTATAGGAAACATCAATTGTTTCGAAAATTTATGGAAAAAATCGTAAAAAAGATATCTCATGATATCGAGATACAAACAGAATATGCTTTCCAACTCATGCCAGGAGGATATTTTAATTCATTGAAATTCTTGAGGCATCATTGGTACAATTACGAAACTAGCATATTAATTTAAGATCTTTTTTTAAAAAACATATGTTCGTGAGGACGTTTGCGCTAGAAGGCTTAAATATTAATTAAATACATAATATTTTATAAAAATATATTGATACGCTGTTCGGTATCAATAATATATATACTTCCTTCGCCGGAAAAGAAAAGGACAGGCAGAGGAGGTGAAAAAGAAAAAATGAAGAAGAAAATATTGATAGCAAGTTTTTTTGCAACGATAATGTTGATAGTGCCATTGACAGCCCTTGCAGGACCAGATAGTTCTCTCGCTTTTATTAGAGAGGAAGAACAAAAAGCAGACACTAGTCCAGCAGCTACAAGTATTATAGAGTTGACAAGAGAGGAATGGGAGGATATACTTGCAGATCTTGAAGATTTAAAGGAGCAGGACCCAGCAGTTTATCAGGTTGTGGAACAAGCATTGAATAATGCAGTTACCCTTACTTTAGACGGCGGTGCATTACTGGATTTAGAAATTATTGAAGAACAGGGCATACAACAAAACGTTAATAGCGCTCCACTCGAGACATCAACTTTTCGCTACGTTGGTTTTGTAAAAAACCTTCAGCAGGAACCGGAGGAAGATGGAGATTGGACGGCTACAGCAGTATTATTTGTAGTCGTAATAGCTATAGATATTCCTCCATGGATTAGTGAGGTTTATCATGACAATGAAGATTTTTGGTTTGGCAACCCCCAGGGCAACCTTCCGTGGAAAATGCCTTCCTTCATTGGAGACTATTTTATCTGGCCCGAAGTGAGCTATGACTAAACCTCTCTCTCTTTTTCTTTAATTTGAAATGAAACCAGTGTAAAAAATTATAGCAAAGGTGACGGGTGGGCCATAAAGTTTATATAATTTCATTGATAAAAATCCAGGACTACATTTACGAGAAATCTCCAGGAATATCTTTCATGAGGATGTTTGTCCTAGAAAGCCTAAATATAGATAATATGAAAACGACGGAAAAAGATGGCTGAGAGATTTCTTGAAATTAAAAAGAATTAAAAAACAATATCTGGGGCAATCATAAGATTATCATCCAACAATCTATCTTTAATACTGCTAACGTCACTGCCTTTTTTCATAAGACTATAAAATGTTCCAGTATTTCTAATAGTACCAATAAACTGTAGTCCTACAATTCTATTATTTTTCAAAAGAATCTTTTTCGAAAACTGAGGAGTAAAACGTGATATTGCCTTACACTTGCCAATATCTTGGGAGGTACGTCCCATAGCAACAACAGGTGTCTCAAAGATATCAAGAACATTTACTACCTCTGCTCCATCATACTTAGTATCTTTTTCAGCTATGTTAAGACCGGCAATTCTACCTTGTTCTATCGCATTTGGCCATATGGCAAATGAACCCTGAACACCCTCAATCTGCTCCTTTACCTCTGCAATGTCACCTGCCGCAAAAATGTTCTTTTTATTTGTCTGCATCTTCGAATCAACAATAATACCATGATTAACCTTAATCCCTGAATCTTGAATTATTTCAATGTTTGGTGTAACACCAATAGCTAGTATTACCATATCACAAATAAGTTTGTTTTTACTAAGAGTAACATCTGTGACTTTTTTGTCACCGTTTATACTTTTCACAGAGTCATTTAATACTAGTTTTATACCATGTTCTTTTAGGATTTCTGTGATCTTATCAGATATATCTGAATCCAGCATTCTAGATAATATATGAGGAAGCATTTCAACAATAGTGACATTTATTCCTTGCTTTCTAAGCATTGTAGCAGTTTCAATACCCATAAAACCGCCGCCAACGATTACAGCGTGTTTAACTCCTCGCTTAATATGTTCTAAAATTCCAAGTGCAGAATCAAGCGTCCCCATAACATGGACTCCATAAAGCTCTTGGCCTTTGATACCTTTTGGAGTTATAGGTTTAGCACCTGCAGTAATAAGCAACTTATCAAATTTGATACTCTTACCTTTTGCAAGCTTTATCTCCTTATCTTTTGGAAATATCTGAAGTGCCTCAGTATTTTTCATAAATTTAGCATTGAGACGGCTATAGAACTGTTTATCAAATCGAAAAATTGTAGGTTTATCAATTTCGCCTCCGATTAAATTTGGAAGTGAACATGGCGAATAAGCTGGATATTGCTCACGTGAGATAATGGTAATATCAGATTTTTTATCAATCTCACGAATAGTCTGAAGTGCACTAACTCCTGCACCGCCGTTACCAATTATTACATAGTGCAATAAAATCTCCAACCTAGATTATGCTCCAATATATTCTGGAAGTTCAGATCCTCTAATAAGAGAAACAATCGTTGAATTATAAGGTGTGGGAATACCCTTCTTTTTACCATACTTAACTATTTTATCATTGATGAAGCTTATCTCTGTAGGGTTCTTCTTTTCAATGTCAACATGCATCGAAGTTCTATGATGACCTGCCTTGTCAAGATAGCCAATGCAGAACTCTAAGAAATCTGGTTTAAAATGAACATCATTTGCTGCTGCAACTTCTATTCCTTCACGTAATATTGCTTCTGCTAGAGCTCTAGTATCTTTAAATTCCATCATCTGTTTCATTGTTCTTCTTGTAAGAGCACAAACAGGACTTAAAGCTGCATTGAGAATGATTTTCTCCCATTCATACTTCTTAATTTCAGGAGTAAAATCTGTTTCTAAATCCGCAGCAGTAATGACCTCTGCAAGCTCCTTAGCCTTTTTTTCTGCAGCAGGATCAACCATTCCAATATAGTTCGGAGCGTTGAAAAAAGACATCCTTAATTTACCATTATCAATTAGATTTCCTGCATAGTTTACAACAATTCTTAGAGTGTTTTCTTTTCCAAATTCATCAGCAATAAGGTCCTCATTATCAAGTCCATTTTGTAAGGCAATAATTGTCATACCTGGTTTTACAACAGGTTTAAGAATAGGTAAAATCTGTGGAAGAACGGATGCCTTCACAGATATGAAAAGGTAATCAATTTTCTTGTCACTGATTTCATCAATTCCATAGCAAATATTTTTTACTGGAAATTTAACATTCATATCTTTAACACCAGTTACAGAAAGCCCGTTCTTTTTTATTTCATCCATATGAGCTTTAAGAATATCTACAATTGTAACATCATGACCTGCTTTTTCCAGATGAGCAGCCATAATACCCCCAACTGGACCGATTCCAATTACTCCAACTTTTAATTTTTCCATACTTATTCCCCCTTTGAATTATAACGTTCTCTGAGGACACGATGTAAAATCTTACCAGTAGCAGTACGAGGCATTTCTTCATCTTTGATGAATATAACCTTTTTTGGACGCTTGTATCCAGCCATCTTATCTTGACAGAAATCAATAATCTTTTTCTCATCAACCTTGGATTTTTCCCTTGGTACAATCACAGCTGTCACCTGTTCTCCCCATTTTTCATGAGGTATGCCAATAATAGCAACATCAAAGACATCGGGATGGGAAGTTATGATCTCCTGAACTTCACTTGGATAAACATGTTCTCCACCTGTGATAATCATATTGTCTTTTCTATCAACAATATAAAAAAATCCATCTTCATCACGTTTGGCTAGATCACCAGCGCTAAACCATTCGCCTTTAAACGAGTTAGCTGTTTTCTCAGGCATCTTATAATATTTATCAAACATCATTGGCCCACGTGAGTAAAGTTCACCGATCTCATCTACATCAACCTCGTTTCCATTTTCGTCCAAAAGTTTAACAATATCAGTACCTACTGCTTCATAACCTATTGAACCAAGCTTACGCATCTGATCCTCTGGTTTGAGAAGGGTAACAAGACCTGCCTCGGTAGAACCATAGGCCTCGTAAAGCTCGACACCTGGGAAGAATTTCATAATTTCCTTTTTCATACTCTTTGAAACAGGAGCCGAAGAGCAAAGTAACTTACGAATAGAACTTACATCACGTTTTTTTGCTTTATCAGATGCATTTAATATTAGGTTGTAATGTGTTGGAATTAGGGATATGTAAGTGATTTTTTCTTTTTCGATAATCTCCAAGATTTCATCAACTCTAAAATGACGAGCAGGATGAATATAGGCAGTGCCACCCAGATATAAAAAGAGGAATGTATAGAATGTAGAATTTACATGATAAAGTGGCATAACATTAAGACAAACATCATGCTTATTAAATCCAAAATCAACTGCGTTAATCAAAAAGAATGCAATGTGAGATTCATGTGAACGAACAACACCTTTAGGAATTCCAGTAGTACCCGAGGTATAAAGGATTATCCAGGGATCATCACAATTGATATGAACTTCAGGTTCTGTATCAGGAGAGTCTTTTATGAATTCCTCATATTCTTTATATCCCTTCATTTTCTCTCCAACTACAATATACCTGTCTGGAAGAATATTTGGTAAATCCTTTTTTATTGAATTTACAATTGGAGTAAATTCATCATGAACAATGAACGCTTTAGCATCTGAGTTTTCCATTAATTTTAATATCTCTTGACCAACAAATCTGAAATGTACAGGTGCAATGACAAGTCCAGTTTTTGCAGCAGCTAAATAAGCTTCAACAATCTCAATACTGTTTTCAAGTAATACTGCAAATTTATCTCCCTTTTGTAAACCCATACTAAGAAGACTATGAGCCAACTTGTTGGCTCTTTTGTTTAAATCAGGATACGTAAAACTTCTATCTTTGTCCTTTAATGCTATGTGATTTGGGAATTTCTTTGCGTTCATCTTAACCATTTGCCCAAGGTTTAACCAGCAGGCCATCATTTTTACCTCCATCCATATTTACATTATTTTTTTCCTTCAAGCTGTTCAATAAAAGCCTCAACGTTTGTTATGAACTGCTCATCAGAAAGACATCTTAAATCATTCAAATCTCCATTTACAACAAGGCTTGGAATACCTGTTTCTTCCTCAAGACGCTGTGGCATACCATAGCGACTATTAGTATTGTTAGGACAGCTTTTTGAATCATGATATATAATACCGTCAATTTTAAAGAAATCCATCATTTTCTTCAAATATCTCTCTTTTGCTGCATCTGCTCTTACAATGAATAGTTCAGTGTATGCTCTTGCCATACTCTTGTATGGTTCTGAAGGATCAAAACCTGTGAAAATCCAACTGTTACAATAAGTCGATGCAACAACACATGCCTTTTTGTTTGCAAATAGCTCAGAATGAGCTCTAAGTCTGCCCCAAATAGGCATACCATCCCAGTATAGACGAAAACGCTCTCCCTCTACTGCTCCCTCGTGATTTTTAACTCTTTCTTTTAACTCTTTTAATAATAATTTGTAATAATCCACTGCTATTTGTGTACCTCTTAAAGCAACGGCAGGTGCTATCTGAATAGTTCCATCAAAAAACGTCAAAGGTGATGGAATATTAGCCGCTGTGTCTAATACTTCTTTCCATAGATCTGAACATTCACGTGAGAGTGATAATACCTTATGAAGTTCCTTTATGTCAAACGAATTTCCAGATATTTTCTCCAAATATTCAATCATCTCTTTCATTTGTTGTGCTATAGATTGAATGTGAGTATCAGTAACCTCATTGACACCTTGATGTGTATGAATTCCAAGGAGGGGAACTTTAAATTCTTTAGCAAAAAACCCCATCCAGTCTTGAACATCTCTACATTGGTTAGTGTTAAAGACAACTACATCAGGTCTTGGTATACTCTTAATGCCTTCATATGCCTTTGAAAGTGGTGTAACCTTCTTCAAATATGCTCCAATATCTGATGTAAGATAAGAGCAAATTTCTGGAGAATAACCAATTGCGTTAGCATAAGGAATCAAATCAGTAGACGTCCTACTAGCACCAAGCATAGCTCCATGGTTTTCAGGAAAATAAACATAAAAACCCAGACTTCTTAGAATTTCAGCAGGTCCAACACTTGTGCACCAAGCTACCTTTTTATCGTTGCTTTTTACGGCAGAATCTAACTCGTAATAATAGTCCGCCATTATCTTTTTCATTTCATTTGTCGCTGTGAACTTTTTCCGAGTTGATTTTTTTTCTTCAGCGGTCATTTCTCCCTCAATAGAAATATAAATGGATAGTAAACCGGAATAAAAATATAACTTATTATCCTTTTTTGTTTTTTTCCCGTAAATTATATTAACCAATGCCAAAAATGAAATACAACTAAGCATTTTCATTTTTGAATTAACTCTTTACTTTCGGTGAAAAAATGTCAAAGAATTACTATGCAGGAATTGATGTTGGCACTTCATACATTAAAGCTGTAATTATTGATGAAAAAAATGCGATCACAGGATTTTCAACAGAAAGAACCAGTGCAGATCTTAAAAAATCCATTACAAAAGCTTTTGAAGAAGCAATTTCATCCGCTGATATCTCTCGAAATGAAATAAAACATATTACTGCAACAGGATTTGGAAGAAATAATGTGTCTTTTGCAGACAATGTAAAGACTGAAATTAGCTCTCATGCAAAAGGGGCGTATCATCATTTTCCTAAAAAGATAACTATCATTGACATCGGAGGTCAGGATACTAAAATTATCAAGGTAGATAATGATGGAAAAACACTCGGTTTCAAGATGAACAGAAAATGTGCAGCAGGAACCGGCTCATTTTTAGAAGAGATTGCATATAAACTTGATATCCCTCCAAGTAAAATGAATAAAGCAGCGTCTAAATCGTCAAAAGAAACAGCTCTTAGTAGTTATTGTACTGTTTTTGCATCTACTGAGATTCTTACTAGAATTAAAGAGGGCGAGAAGACCGAAGATATGATTAAAAGCGCCTTTGAGTCTATAGTAAAGAGAGTCATCGAAATGGACACGTTAGAGGGTACTATAGTGATTACTGGTGGGGTAGCAGCTCATAATGATATTATATTAAAAATCTTAACTAAGTATGTGAAAAATAAAATTTTCATGCCTCCAAATCCACAATTGAGTGGGGCTTTTGGAGCAGCATTATTTGCAAAAGAAGTATAATATCAAGGTAATTATTATGTTTAATTATGATTTTCCACCGTACAGACCGCCCAATGAAGCATCATCTGCACTAATCCGTGCTTCTAGGGGTTGCCCCTGGAATAGATGCCTTTTTTGCACAATGTATAAAACTCTAAAATTTCAGCCTAAATCAGTTGAGGAAACCAAAAAAGATATTGATACGGCTGCAAAGATTTATAAAGGAATGAAAACCATTTTTATAGCTGACTCTGACAGTCTTGTTTTGAAAGATATTGATAAGGTAATTAGTCATATTAAACTTCGATTTCCAGATGCAGAACGAATAACTTCTTATGCCAGAGCTAAGACACTTATGAAATTAGGAGTTGATCGTTTGAAAAAAATTAAAAAAGCTGGTCTTACAAGAGTTCATATAGGTCTAGAATCTGGTGATAAAAAAACCTTAGAATTCATGCAGAAGGGTGCTACTCCTGAGGAAATGATAGCTGGTGGTAAAGTAGCTAAAGAAGCAGGACTGGAAGTATCCTTCTATATTCTTATAGGTGCTGGTGGAAAAAATAGAATTAAAGAACATGCTGTAGAATCAGCCAGAGTTTGCAACGAAGTGAATCCTGATTTCATAAGACTCAGAACCTTGGTAGTTCAACGTGGATCTCTACTGGAAGAGAAGATGAAATCTGGTCAATATAAACCCACTTCACCCGTTGAAAAATTAGAGGAAGTAAAGACATTCATTGAAAACCTTGACGTTAAAAAATGTGAACTGGCTTCTGATCATTTCACTAATAATATTTGGCTGGACAATGCAGTTGTTTATAGAGGAGTTTATGGAATTCTCCCTCAGGATAAACAGGATATGCTGGATATAATAAATCAAACCTTGAAACTCTTATCAGTTGCAGAAGGTGAAATATTAGATGCAACTATACTATATGAAAGAGGCATGATACACTCACTATAAGTTATCCGCCACTAATAGGAATAAAAAACAAAATTTCATCATCGTTTTTTAGAACTGTATCCATCCTATTTAATGCTGACATTGGCTTATCATTCACAAAAATACAAATGTAATCTGTTATCTCACCGGTTTCAGTATAAAATTCATTATGCAATTTAGGATAGATATCAACTAATGTTTTTAACAAATCATCAAGAGTTTTTCCTTTAAAATCTATTTCAAGATCACTTTTGCCAATTGCATTTGAAAATGGTCAAAGAAGCTTGATTATAAGTTTCATCTTTTTTGTTTATCACTTTTTTCTATTATAAACACTTTGTTTAATAAAAATAAGTCCAAGTTATAGTTACAGTTGGAAGACCTGTTGTATTTGTCCCAATTTCATTAACTATAAAAGTTGCTTTTCCACCTTCTCTGTCAATTAATTCGCATGTTGCTCCTTCATAAGCATCGATATACATAGCGTACTCTGCGTCGCCTGAAATTATAATTTCAGCGCCATTGCGAGCGATAAGTCTTACAAATCCTTCATTGGCACCAGTAATTACATCTATATCTTCTGATGTTCCTTCTTCAGTTACTATTTCACCTGTTGAAAAATCAAACATTGTTGTATGCATTTCTAACGTAACTTGATTATTTCCGTCTGAAGAAGAACTATCAGTATTACTAGTACAACCCGCTAGGGTTAGTGAAGTTATTATTAAAAATAGTATAACAAATATTATTCCTTTTTTCATATATCCCAAGTCCTACAGGTTTAGAAATATTTTTCTGACACTTATAATTTGTCATTATCCTTCTATTCTTTTCATATAATGAAACCAGCCAAAAACAATGGCACCAGAGTAAAAAAATACTAGTGTGAAAACATAAAGGGCATTGTTGAGTAAGATGTCAGTGATATCGCGTAGGAATGTAACTAGAAAAGTAAGGCATCCTGTTGATATGAACAGAAAAGTGAAGAATAAATATTCAAATGGCTTACCTCCAGGATAATTCATTATTAGATATGCCTTAATTTGTTTTTCATTCTTTGAAATTGTTCTTGCAATGATTGCCCATATCCCAAGGGCTATAAAGTAAGAATACCAGAAAATTGAAACCATTCGAGCTTCGATACTTGTAACAATAAATTGCATAAGTAAATACCATGCAATAACGACGAGAATTATGGAAATTGATACTGACCAAGATTTAATAAATTTTGGAAGTTTCATTTCTCATCTTCACAATATCGGAAGAATAAAAGAACCTTATATTTTTTCCTATTTTTCCTATAAAATCTTTCTAATTCAACAATCCTTAAATACACTTCATTGATTCCCCAAACTGGGGGAACTATGAGCGGTTTATTTGGTGTTGTTAGCAAAAATAACTGTATTTCAAGTCTATATTATGGAACTGATTATCACAGTCATCTTGGAACAGAATATGGCGGTATTGCATTTATTAATAAAAAAAATGGTATTCCGATTAAAAAGATCCATGATATTGATAATTCACAATTTAAAACAAAATTTTATGAAGGTTCCAATCGAATAAAAAGCAACCTTGGCATTGGCGTTATATCTGATAAAGATCCTCAGCCATTAAGTTTTGAGAGTAAATTTGGACATTTTGCAATATGTTGTGCTGGACTTGTTACTAATAAAGAGGAATTAGCTAAAAACTTAATCAAAAAAGGTGTTACTTTTACTGAAATTGAACACGGTGATGCAAATACTACAGAACTTATTGCAAGCTTGATAAATCAGGGAGATACTATTATTGATGGCATTGAAAAAATGTATGATCAAATAAAAGGATCGATATCTCTACTTATCCTTATAAAAAAAGGAATCTACTGTGCTAGAGATAGAAATGGTGTCACCCCCTTAATTATTGGTGAAAAAGAAGGAGAAATTGCCGCTACTAGTGAAACCTGTTCTTTTCCAAATTTAGGTTTTGAAATAAAGAAATTTCTTGAACCTGGGGAAATTGCTTTTATTAGTAAAAAAGGAATTGAAACAAAAAAACGCGGAAGTTCTCATAATAAAATATGTGCCTTTTTGTGGATTTATACTGGATTTCCTGCTTCTTCATACGAAGGAATAAACGTAGAGAAAGTTAGAGAAAATTGTGGTAAGTTTTTAGCAAAGCGAGACAACGTAAAAATAGATTTAGCTGCAGGAGTTCCTGATTCTGGAACAGCACATGCTATTGGTTATGCGATGGAATCTGGCAAACCATTTAGACGTGTTTTGTCCAAATATACGCCGGGTTATGGA
The DNA here is from genome assembly GCA_023128855.1 of Thermoplasmatales archaeon. Lineage (GTDB taxonomy): Archaea > Thermoplasmatota > E2 > DHVEG-1 > DHVEG-1 > JAGMDE01. The sequence goes on from JAGMDE010000039.1 coordinate 12,809, forward strand.
CGAAGTTACACACCTTTGACACAGGAAATAAGAGATAAAGTTGCACTTCTAAAATTAATTGCCAATAAAGATATCACTGATGGGAATAGGATAATCTTATGCGAAGACTCAATTGTACGAGGAACCCAGCTTAAGAATTTTACAATTACAAAATTAAGAAACGCTGGTGCTAAAGAAGTTCATGTTAGACCTGCTTGCCCACCATTGATGTTTCCATGCATATATAATCTATCTACGAGAAGCACAAAAGAGCTGGCTGCAAGAAAAGCAATAAAAGCCTTAGAAGGAAAAGATATCGAAGATGTTTCTGAATATTTAGATCCAAAATCTAAGAAATACCAAAAGATGATTGATTGGATTGCAAAGGATTTAGGTGTAGATTCGTTGAGATATCAACTATTGGATGACATGATTAAAGCCATTGGGTTACCAAAAGATAAACTATGTTTATACTGTTGGAATGGTGACAATTTTCAAAAAAGCAAATAAAATTTAATTGATGGTTTCTATTACTAAAAGGATGACTAGTAAAACATTTGACACAATAATTATTGGTGGCGGAATTTCCGGGTTAGCTTGTGCCAAACGTCTTCAAGAACACAATGAAGATTTTTTACTGATTAGTAAGGATATTGGCGGACGAATTTTGCCATCTGAAGATGGAACTGCTAATTATGGAGCATTCTTTGTTTGTTTAGACTATTATCATACTTTAAAATATGTAAAATTAAAAAATCAAATTAGACTCAGGGATTTCTGTTTTCATGAGGGTGAAGATACATATGTTCTTTTTGAACCAGCGTTAATAAAATATTCATTTCAATTTTTAAAGGCTTTAAGATTGCTCTATAAATTTAGAAAAGCCTTTCGCAAACTTCGTAAGGTTTGTGAAAATACATCTCAAAAAGAAGCAATTGAAAATGACTCTTTTCTACATGATGTATACATGAAAAATGCAGCAGATTTTGTGAAAGAGTACGCTATTGAAAGTGGCACTGATAGATATCTTTCAAAGGGTCTCTATTCTACAACTTTCTCAAAAATTGATGAGATGAATGCTTTTTCCTTCCTAGAGTTTTGTTTACCATTGATCACACCGATTTATAGATTTAGTTTTGAAAAAGATAAAATGATAGAGTCGTTTAAAGACAAAATTATTATTGGGTCTGTTTCTGATATAAAACACAAAGACGGTAAATATAAAATTAAATCCGGAAAAGATTTTTTTCATTCTAAAAATATTGTTTTGGCAACAGAGATTAATTGGTCTCAACGTTTTGCTGGAGTAAAAAAAACTAATTTACCAGTTGATACCAATATGCTACATATAAAAGGCAATCCAAAAAGCATTATTGCAAAGAAAGAATATCAACTGTTTTCTTATCCAAGCAATGTACAGGCAATTGCTACTTTAAAGGATGAAACGTTTCTTTTTTATTATAAGAATAAACAGCCATCGTTAGATCGTTATTTTGCTAATCCTAAAATAATCTCTCACAAGCATTGGAAACCCGCTGGAACTATAAATGGACATACATTAATAGAATGCAATAGAGGTAACAATATGTTCCTTATAGGAGATTATAATGTGGCAGGTTTAGAGGAATCATACATCACCGGTATTTTTGCTGCAAATCAAATTGTTAAATTAAACCAGCCTTAAAATTAAAAAATATAGAGAGAAAATAAGTATTATTCAGCGTAAGATGGGTAATAATCTTCCATGCTGCCTGAGGATCTGGCATGACGTTTAATGGATCCTGCTTTTATTACGACCACTTCTCTTTTTCTTTTCTTTACAAGTTTTTGAAGTTTTTCGGTCATGTTATTTGGTTTGTTGTTGATTTTTCCATCCATTTTTTAACCTCCCAAATTTCCTCTTATTTTCCTCCTTTCATATCTTACATTGCTAAATATTATCTTTCACGCTTCTTATTTATATAACTTTTGTGTAAAAATGTCAAAAGAGAACAATTTATGGAGTAATAGCTAATTTTTATTAAGTTCCTAATTTTAAGAGATAATAATTTGGATTATCATTATCCTCTGAAAACTCTTTTACAAGTATTTTTTTACTATCATAACTAACTGGATTACCATTAGTTGGCATATATTGTGTATCCCATTCATATAATCCTGCATATTCTTCATTTACATTTGTGTGAGAATCAATTATATGTTTTTTATTTCCATCAAAATCTACAATGCAGAAATTACCTCCACCGCGATCATAAAATATTTTATTTGCCGCGACTGAGTTTTGCACTGGAGAGCCAATTTTTCCTTCTCCAACAGTAGTGAATTCATCTAATCCCATGTTATATACGTGGATATATCCACCTGCTCCGTCAAGAATTAAATTATATCCAGAAAAACCTTTGACCCAGTTATTGTTTAAATCTTCATTGGTTAACTCTGTTGTTAAGCCTGTTGAAATATCTAGATAATGATAGTTACCAGAGTTGTAGGACAGATAATATATTCTGTTTAAACTTTCATCAACAAATATTGAAGCTCCTACAATCGGATAGTCATCAGCTGTTTTATCGGTTTGAGTATAGATAAATTCTTGATTACTGCCATCCAACTCCATTCTCAAAAATCCTGCTCCCTGTCTTATAACATCTCTTTCAATATCATTAAGGTTTTCAAACCAAACAAGACAATAAATCTTATTGGTCATAACTCTAAAACATCCAAGCCAGGTTTGATCATAACCTGAGTATGTTATAAGATCAATTGGATAAAAGGAATTATCAGAAAGTCTAATACGTGCCATATATGTAGGATTTGTGTTTGGAAGCCAATATCCACCAGTGTTAATATATTTTAATACTCCTATATGAGCATATGTTGCATCATAATTCAAAACGGGAGCTCCACCCATAGATCCATAAAATGCATAAAAATCGTCCTCATCCCAACCATCAAAGATTTGTGTTTGAATCTTTGAACCTGCTGTATCTGTTATCCATAAAGTCAAGGGGCTTACGGTAAAATCTGTTGTGCCCAGTGGATAGGTTTCAGTTGAATCTTGAATATAAATTATTTTCTGGCCGTTACCTGAAATAGATGAATATTTATGATCAAGGTTATTTGTAAAATCAGAAAGTTGAACAACAGCAGAAAGATCCCATTCATCTCCTATTGGAGACTGGTCGTCATTATTAAATAAATTAAAATTATTTGAATTGTTTTGAGTAGTACAGCCTGAAAAAAACATTATAATTACTACAAGTGTTAGAAATAATATGAATTTTTTATGCATTCCGCCACCTTCAGTTTAAAGATAACAAATTGTTTCTATATTTAAATAATTATGGAAGCAGATAACGTTGCCCGTAAATTCATTCTTACTCCTGTTTTAGTGCATACAATTCCACATTACAAGTCTGCATAATACCTCCACATTCTGGTTATGCCTCTTTTTTGAGGAGATCACAGAACCAAACATTTTCTTCAGAGCAGAAATGATACCTTCAATCACTACTCGATAACAGAATTCTTTCATGAAATCATCTGGTTGTTCCTTTTGGAACCGGATGTTCCGTTTCCATGAAGGACTACCTTTGGATTTTGTAGTAGAGTTCTTCTTCATTTTTATATACGGTTTAGCGTTGGATTTCTCAATTTCATCAGTCATCTCCCGGGAGAGGTACCCAGCATCAAGCAGTTCAGCTTTTATGTTTTTTCCATGTTTTGAGAACGATCGCCTGAGTGATTTCACAATCCGCACTCCAAACTTGTGTTCATGTTTCCAACCCTTTGAACAGATACCGACCAGAATCTTTCCACTATCCTTGTCAACAGCCAGATGGATCTTGACAAACT
>JAGMDE010000004.1 GCA_023128855.1 Thermoplasmatales archaeon
AAATCCTCTGAAAGCCTTGGATTATTAAGATAGAGAAAATTCAAGGCAGTGCCTCCATAAAGAGACAGCCTTTTAGAAATGAATTCTGAGCTCTGTATTGCTAAAAGCAGATCACATAGTCGTTTCATTTTCTCAATTGTATCAGACGAAAATCCTTTCAATGTCATTTATATTCCTCGTAGGAGTCCATCAAAACCTTCGGGGATGTATAACCCCCATTTCTTTCTTAGTTTACTTGTAACATCCCTATCGATATATACCGGGATCCAATCATCCAATGGTTTTAATGGCTCTAATTCTTTCTTTTTGATATGACTGTAATATGGAGAGTTCTTAGATAGTAATTCTAATAAATAACCCGTTTTTAATTCTAAAGTCTTATTTTTATAAATCCTTAAAATATCTAAAATATCAGAAACTTTAACCTCTCTTAAATTTGCTAAGCTCTTCAGACATTCTTCCCATCCGCCACAAAGATCTACTCTATCTAAACATTCAACAAAGGTTCTTGCAGGATCTGTGACACTCACTGTTTTATTTTTGTATTTAACTATTGTTAGATGATGATTATAATACTTGTTTATCACTGGTACATATTTTACGTTTTGAAAATTAAACAAACGAAATCTATCCTTTTTCTGTATTAGAATATAAATGCTGTTGAATGATGAATATGCAGCACCATGTAATTCTAAAGCTGAATGATAACCTAATGCATATCCCTGTTTGATTTTATTTGAAAGTATATATCTATCTACCTCGAATTCTTCACCGATATGGTCTAAAGGAATACTAAAATATAGCCCACGTTTGACTTTTCCTACTTTTTTTTCTTTTAATAACTTGTTTATGTATTTTCGATATAGGTACTTATTGTCTGTTTGTCCGAGTACCTCTTTTGATATATTTTTTAGATCTTTACTGTTTACTACCTTTTCTCTTAGAATTTCTTTGTATATTTGCTCTGTCTTATTCATAACAATCACTGTTACTGAAACACCTAATGTTCCTTTATATGGTACACTAATACACTTACTTACATAAATACTTTTTGTAGAGGAAACACACAAGGTTCCTTTAGATGGTGCATTATTTGTCTTATAAACAAATATTAGACTTAAAAAAGAAAAAGTGGGCCTGCTGAGAGGCAAACAGTTTAACAGAAGAAAATTCAGGTAAAACATTTATGGTTTCCTTTGGTTTTAATTCTCGTCCTTCTCTGCTCAATTTGGTCCCCGAATTATCTGCTTTTCAAGAGATATAAGTTCGTTTACTTTTGTTCTTGTCTGTAATGTAATTGGTACAGATTTGAGTAATGTTTGTAAAAAGCGATTTTCCTGACCAATATCATATATTTCCGAGAAGTATTGATTTAATTCATCCCATTGATTTGCTTCTTTTTGGAGAAGTGAAGATTCGTAGTTGCAAATATTTATTAATGAAGGGTCGTCTAACGAGTTTTTAATATTTTTAAGATATTGAGAGGCATTTTGTTTTTCAATAGATATATATGTATAATCAACAGGTAATTTGCCATAAACAAATACTGTCAACATTCGACGAAAAAGCCCCATCCGAAGATCTTTTTTAAACGTTTTAAGAGCATTAATCCCCGAATGTGCAAAAAATAGCTGTCGTAAATTGGGTCTGACTCCGATTTCACCTTTCATTTTTTGAATGTTTCTTTCATGTGCTTTTTGGAATCGTTGTTCTTTGATTATTGGCAAAACACCGGAATTGTTAAGATAAACACTAATTACATATTTTGTTCCAGTAGTATTTTGGACTGCTCCTCTGAATATATCTTGAGAGAGATAAACATATGTACCGTTCTCTTCGTCATTCCATAACCCTGCCGCGGGATCATTATAACACACTGTATTGTTTGACTCATTGAATCCAACGAGAACTAATGCGTGTCCACCATGAAAATCATCAGAATTTAGTTTTTCTCTAAGATAAGGAATCGAATAAGGATCTACACTGGTAATGACAGGAACATCGTTAGAGATATGATTTTTTATCTTAGGCCAGTATTCCTGCCAATACTCACTATCTGACGTTGACGTAAGATCAGGATACCAGATTTCATAAGAGAGAGCAAAGAGTGATGCGAGGAACTCTTGTTCATTAATGTTTTGGCATAAAAGGTATCCTCCTAAGAAGAGATGTTGGAATGTTAAACCGTAGGATCTTTGATAGAGTAATGAATATCCAATCCCTGAAGAATATAATATTTCATCTAAACTTGTGTTTCTTTTATAGTAGTTAAATATCATGGTTATTGCTGCATAAGAGCAGTAAAAATTTGTTTCCTGACTTACGTAAGGTACACCATCTATCAAATAAGTGTCATAATCTATAGATTCAAGAGTAACAGATTTTGCTATAGATCGATTTGCATTTCCTAAAAAGTAAGGCACCATGAGTATTGAAATTAATAATAAAATTAGAAGAAAAATTACCGATATCTTTTTCAAGTTCATTTTCTAATGAATATTTATTGATATCATATATAAATTTTTCTTAAAGAAAATATTTTTATTTAAATAAATATTTGAGAATCAATTCCATGTTTATTTAATGTCAATAAGTAACATGGGCCTGCTGAGAGGCAAACAGGGTAACAGGAGAAAAACTGGGTAAAACATTATGAGTTTTTCGTGGTTTTGATTTAACCAGATTATTTCTTGTTTTGGCGGATCTGAATAAGAAATAAAATTTTAAAGGAATATTCCATTGAAGTATTAATGAAATCGCTTATCATAAAACCTAACTCTCCTTATAATGTAAAATCTCATTTTGAAAATTATACTTCAAAAGAACCTTCAAAGGAGCCTCAGCCCTGTTTATATGAGAGTGGTGTGTGGTGGCAAGCTTTACGGCTCGAAAATAAGAAATTGATGCCCGTAGAAGTAGCACTTAATGAAAACATTAATAATCCTATGTTAAAAGTGGAGGTCTTTAAAAATACAACTGAATCAGAAGATACGGAGATCATCAATCAGATCAAGCATATTTTCAATACCGAATATGATTTAAAACCATTGTATGAATTTATGGATAAAGACCCGATTCTAAAGAAAATCAAAGATAACAATTATGGCCTTTTACCTGCAGGATGCTATCCTAGTATCTATGAAGCAGTAATTTCTGTGATCGTACAGCAGCAAATTTCATTAAAAATCGCATTTCATATGATCTCTCTTATTATTCAAAAACTTGGAGATTGTATCCAGGTTGGTGATAAAACTTTTTGGGCTTTTCCTGTACCTTCTAAGCTAGCAAATGCAAGTATCTCAGATTTACGAACTTGCAAAATAAGTGAAAGAAAAGCTGAATATATCAGAGATTTTTCGAAAGTAGTCTCCAACAGAACATTCGATCCGGAATCATTAAAAAATCTCCCTTATGAAAAGATAATAGAAAAATTAATGCAATTTAGAGGATTGGGACGATGGACATCTGAAATGGTAATAGTTACATCTATTGGTCTAGATAATGTAAATCCTGCAGGGGATTTAGGTGCAAGGAAAGCGATTTCGCACTTTTATAACAATGACAAATTAATGTCTGAAAACGAAGTAAGAACACTTACCAACCGATGGGGCAAATACAAAGGTATCATTACGTACTATTGTATCGCTGAAGCTTTACATTAGACCTTCATTTTTTGCAATTTATCATAAAAACTATGTTAATGAGTAACATGGGCCTGCTGAGATGTATGGAGTTCAACGGGAAGGATTTTCGGGAGAGTTTTTGGAAATAAGCAAACTCTCCTTTTGCAGGGCAATTGAATCTATCTCACTAAACTCTTTTTCTTTTTTTACTTTTTCTGAGGTGTTAATATGCAAAAGGAATCAATATATGATAAAATGACTAATTCTGAAAAAGAGGTTGCTGAATTACTAAAGGATCTTGATATCAAATGGTCTTATGAGCATCCTGTTTTTGTTTGGGATGAAAATAAAAGACCAAGAGTATGGGCACCTGATTTCTATTTAATTCCCTTTGGTATATATGTAGAGGTTTGTGGTTCAGAACAATTTGATTATGAATACAGAAAAAAGATTTTTGATAATAATGGTTACAGGGTGATTTTTTTACATTTGTATAAGGAAACATATAAATGGACGAATCATCTCATGAATTATCTTGAAAGAATTACAGATTATAGATATCGCAAATTGAGCGAAATTCTCAGAAAAGGAAATTGAATGATATAAGTATTAACTAGCAGGTTTTTAATATAATATTGTATAGGAATATATTATTAATGTTTTTATGAATATAAGATGTATGGATAACTTTACATTTTTAAAAATATATGGTTACTATATAGCCTATTTTCTCCTTTTTTTGTTAATAGAGGTTATTATTGTATCAATTTTTTTATATCCTAATACTATGAATTTTTTACAATTATATCTCTTTATTATTTTACTCTTCTTAGTAGTTATATTTAATTTGTTAGCATTACATTATTGGATAAAAATTAATGAAAAATATATTCTGAAGGTTCCCGAAAATTTTGAGATAAAAGAAGGTGAGGAGTATATAGGTATAGTAATGTCCAATTCTAATATGCCAGAAAAAAAGTTATTTTTTACTTACGGCGCTGGTTTGATATTATTTCTAGAATATCTTATAAGAAATAAAAAACCTTATAAATTTCTTAAAGAAAATAATCGAAAAAATAAGTTTAATAAAAGTAAATTTAGAGAGTTAGTATATGACAAAAATTGTAAAGAGTTATATATACTAGGCCATGGAAGGAGACATGCTTTAAAGATTTCAGATAAAGAATTTTTGTATTACCTTTTCTACGCTAATGCTCCTCCTAAAAAGAAAGTAATTCAATTGCATTGTAATTTAGGTAACTATGTATCTTTATCTGAGTTATTGAATGCTGATAAAGATTTTAAAGAAAAAGGTTCTAGATGGCTTTGGCAAGATGTCATTTATTTTTTAAAAAGGATTAAGGATTAGGATATAGAAGTATTTTCATAGGTAACCATAGTCTCGTGATTAAAGAAAAAGAAAGAGATTAATTAGATTTTATAGTTTAAAGAATCGTTGAAGTAGCTGGAATAATATCGGATGGTTCTCTAAGAAGTTAAAGAATGGTATGTTGATTGCTCTGTTTCTTGGCATAGTAACTTCAAGTGTTCCCCATGGTCCTTCATCATCATATGGATCCTTAACCTTTGCTCTAATGGTATACGTTCCTTGTGAACTCCATGTATGACTAATTGTTATCTGTTCACCTGAATTATATGGTCCAAGCCAACCGTTATTAGTATTGTCATCCCATTCGACGTAATAGTAGATTATGCTTTCATCAGGATCTGTCGCTGTGAATGTATAATCATAAGATGTTCCTGTATTACCATTTGTTGGGCCATTGATTTCTGGTTCTGTTGGTGGGTCGTTAGATTCTTGTATCCATGCCCAACTTGTATCAATTGATGTGTTACTACTATTATCGGTCACAGTCAATGTGATAGTATAGTTCCCAGGACTTGTATATGTATGTAAGGGATTCTGTTCCTCAGATGTATAAGTATCTCCAAAATCCCAATGATAAGAATGTGGTGAATATCCTCCTGAGGAGGTACCTGTGAATTGCACTGCCTGATTTATTAATCCATAGTAAGGTCCGTTTATATCTGCTTCTAATTCTCCGATGCCAAATGCATTAAGATAGCCTCCACCTGGTCCGCCGCATGAACCAATATAAACAGTACCATCACTTCCAATAGCAGGAGATGAAAAAACAGTATCAAGTCCCTTACGCCATTTCACAGTCCCATCAGTATAAAGGGCAATAATTTCAACTCCTCCACTCCACTCAAGATCACAAGTACCAAAATAAAGAGTATCATCAGCGGAAAGAGCAGCGGAAGAGCCCCAAATCTTACCTCCACCAGTATTAAAACTCCATTTAATTGTTCCATTTGGATAAATCGCATAAAATACTTTTTCCCAAACGCCCACATAAAGAGTACCATCTTCATCTAATGCAGGACTGGCACGTATACATCCTACGTTGCACTTCCATTTCATTGTTCCATTGTTTGGATACAAAGCGTAGAGGTATCCGTCATCAGAACCAATATAGATAGTTCCATCATCTGCAATGGTTGGAGAACCATGTACCCAACTTCCTGTTTTAAATTTCCATTTTAGAGTTCCATTGTTTGGATATAATGCATATACATATTCATCATGTGAACCACAATAGATAGTACCGTCTATACCTATTGCAGGAGAGGAATGAATAACATGATTAGTAGGATAAGACCATTTTAAAGATCCATCTGGGTTAAGAGCTAAGATGTTGCCAGTTGGTGGATAACCTCCACCACTTCCAAAGTATATTGTCCCATCATCTCCTATCGCTGGCGAAGATTTAATATCACTAGCACCATATGTCCATTTTGTCGTACCATCAGGATTAATCGCACGAAGAGCACCATAAGTTCCAATATATATTGTTCCATTTTCATCAATAGCAGGACAAGAAGATTCAAGATCACCATCACATTCCCATTTTAGTGTACCATTAGGATAAACAGCATAAAATTTCCATGAACCAATGTAAATAGTTCCTTCTGAACCGATTGCTGGAGAACTAAGAGCCCAACCTTTGGTTACAAATCTCCATGTTTCATCCCAAGTATCAACAGTACTATGAGGACTCCGTCCAGTATGACGAGTATCATGACCATGCATCGGCCAAGGCGAGTCCATAGGACCGTCTAATGGCTGAGTTGGTTGATCTGGATGGATTGTTTTTTCTGATTTAATATTATTAGAACTAGATTGTTTTATGGAAGCATGGGATTGCTCTAAGTTAAGTGTTTCATCAACATCATAAGAATCATAATATTCGGGGTAATCGTATCTATCAAAATTATACCTCTCGACGATTGTCTCCTTATCTGGTGTTCTAGCATTGTATCCAAACGTCATCGGAGTAAGTGATGAAATAGTAAAAAGGAATATGATTCCGATTGCTAAACCATTTCTTAACATGATATTTCCCCCAATTATCCAATTATATAAACATATATGATATATAAATGTTTATAGCATAATAGAAAAACAAATTTTAGATAAGATATGATATATTGATCATTTTTTAGATTCTTTTTGTTTCCTTTCAGTTAATACAATTTCAATAAAATGTGTTCGATTCCGGATATGTACACGGTCTACTTTACTGTCAATCCATTTTAGTAGTTCAGGGGGTAGTCGAATGGCAACATATTCTTTTTTTGGCATGTTTACACGGTTTTACAATATCACACAGTAAAATATAAATACTTGTATAACTATATCAACTTTTGTAAACTATTGTAAAACAATATATTGTTAGGAATGGAAAAGAAAAAAATGCAAAAAGGAAACAAAGTTCGAGTTTATTTTGACAATAAATTCAACGGGATAAGAAAAGATATTACTATTATTGATCCTTTAGAAAATGCTATTAAAGGTTCAAACAATTCATATTCTACCAATTCACATGAATTGGTGGGAGGTGCTAAAGAAAATTGGAAACAAATTTTAGAGAATATATGCCAAAGATATATCGAACACCTAGAACCCCAGATGGTTGGGGAGGTCATGGGTGATCTGGAATATATAATAAAGAAAATTAATAGATTTAATTGCCCTATAACATTAAAATCTCAAGATTCAACATTCTTAGACGTCGCAGTATGGTCATATTTTCATAAGAGACTTTCAATATCAACTATCGAAAAGCGATTACGATATGCTAGATTCATGGAAAAACACTGCATGCCTGTTGATTTCAATAATCCTAGTTATGAAAACTTTCGTAGACATATGGACTATCGAGAAGAAATTGAACATGCAACACCAAATGCACTTGTTCATGAATGGAAAACAATGAGGATGTTCTTAGAAGCATATGGAATACCAGTTTGGCCATATAAACCACCATATGTACCAAAACATAAGAGGAGAACACTACCTTTTCCAGACATTGTAAAACAATTTTTCACATATAAATATTCAAAGAACGAATACGAAAACGCGCTCTGTCAGTATCTGTTCTATCACAGCTTTTTTATTGGCTGGAGAATACCAAGTGAGATCTGTGAAATGACACTAGATGATGTGATTATTGACTCGAAAGGAAGAGGAACAATTACAATAACAGAAACAAAGAAACATAAAACAAAAAGAACGATATTACCAGAAAAACACATCTTAAGCTCTCAATCACATAAAAGCTTCAAAAACTGGATAGAAGTCTGGAGGCCTAAAGTAGCAAACAGCAAATCAGGAAATGCACTATATTTACAGCCAGATGGAAGACCGTTTACCGTACGACATCTTGGACATAAACTAAGTGAACATGGTAAAAAAATATGGCCATATTTTAGACCATATGACATGAGACATTGGTGTGCTGTCGCAAGACTAATAGAAACTAAAATACAAACAAAGCATTTTGAACCAATGACTGTGAAAAACTGGCTTGGCCACGAGGAAATCAATACCACTGAAAACTACATTCACTACGCAGAAATGTACTATAATCAGCATCCAGTCAGCTGGATCCATCATGCCCTCAGATCCCAAAAAATAAGGAGAGGAAAGCATGAAGGTTTACTGTGTAAAGCTCCAGAGAGAAATCAGCGATTTTTAGCAACTCTGCCGGTTTTTTCTCCTGTAAGCTGCAGTGGGCCTGCTGAGATTCGAACCACTTAACAATTTACCATCAGCAAGATATAATATGTTATATACAGACTTGATATTCGACCATCTCTAAAGAAGAAATTAATAAAATTAGGAATGAAATCACCTACGCAAGCAGAAAATATCGCAAAGAAAACTGAAGAAATTATAAAAAATCCTAACAGATATAAAAATTTAAAGGCTCCATTAAATAATTGTAAGAGAGTTCATATCGACAAGCATTTTGTTCTGACTTTTTCAATTGATGAAGAAACAAAAACAGTAGTTTTAGAAGATTATGAACATCATGATAAAATTTATAAAATTAAGAAATAAATTTTACCTGTAAAATGGAGAATTTTTTTAAACGGACCTGGGGGGATTTGAACCCCCGATCTATAGCTTAGGAGACTATCGCCCTATCCAGGCTAGGCTACAGGCCCATTTTTTATTGTAGATGTTCTGGCAAATAAAAAACCTATCTAAAATCTAATTGATTTTTTATTATCAGGTAAAATAGATAGATAAAAATATTTACATTAATCTTAAATTTTTCAATAAATTCATATACTAAAGTTTTGATTACATTACTGGACGTGGTGAAGATTAAGGTGGTGACCATTTACTTATTGAGTATTGTACTTTTTGTTCAGGGTATATTTTCAAAAGTATTTCGTAAGAAATCCTGGCTTGCTCAAATAGATGAAAATCTAAATGAATATAAGCTAAGAAGAGAAGGCTGGTAAATTATTATTTTTTAGGGTCATCTTTTAACTCTGATGATATATATTTAAGCATTTCTTTTGGTCGTAGCATATCTAAGAAGAATTTTAAATCATCTTTATTAAACTCTCTTAATATGAATAATACTGAAATATATATTACAAGGCCTAATCCAGCAAACATTAGTAAGTGGTACCAATTAATAACCGGAAATAATGCTATTTGATATCCAAGGTAGTATAAAACTCCGCCCATAACTAGGCCTGCAATTATGTGACGTATCGTATGTGTTTGGAAGAGTTTTATTCCTGATAATCTTCTTGCTGCTATTCTTACTCCAAAAAAACTTACCAACGTTGATATAGTGGTTGCAATTGCTGCTCCTGTTGGACCATTAATTCCTGCAAAGGAAAGAAGCCCATCTTTAGGTATAAATAAAAAATTTAGAACAATATTTGAAATACAAATAGCAAGTCCGATTTTTACTGTTATATCTGGTCTGTTCATACCACGTATTAAGGTTCCATATGGCCTATTAACACTAAAGATAAAAATGTATACCATCATAACGAGAAGTACTGATGCTGCTGGAAGAAATGCGCTATCCAGCATTATATTGATTACTGGGTAAACAAAAACTATTACCACAATTAGTGGAGGAATCACTACCATTGAAATATATCTTTCAGCTATATGCGTTAATTCTTTAATTTTTGGAATGTTATTAAACGAATGATATTCTGAAATCGTTGGGAAAAGAACAGTACCAACTGCTAGATAAAGAATTGACATAATACCCAATATCATTTGAAAAGTAAAATAATATCCAACTTCAGTGTTAGTCCAAAAAAACCCTATCATAATTTTATCTACGTTTAGGGAAATAATGCCGACTACTGAAAATAGCATTATTGGCATAGCATAGGAGAGATAGTTCTTAAATAAGTTCCAATCAGGTCTTTTAATCGGATATTTTCTAAGGAACCAAAAGGCAACAAAAAATTCTGCCATTATTGAAAACACATAGGTCATAGCTAAAGAGCCAACTGCGTGGTCTGCGAGGAATTGCTGGAGAGGTTGAAGGAACTCTGGCCAACTTACAGCTGGTGCGATACCTGCTATGTTAACTCCTGCTAGAGCAACGAGAATCACAAGTGGTGTTTTAACTCCTTCAAACAATTGCGGAATCTGTCGTTTTGCTATCTCTTTTCTACCTGCAAACGTAACAAGTGCTATCTGTAAAATATTTACAAAAACGTAGTATATGATAAATACAACAATTACTGATTCTGTTGTTGCATCTGAGAAGTTTTTATCAAAAACATTTTTCCAGATGAATAAAGCTGCGAATACAATTGTTGCCATTAGTCCTGTAAGAAGTAATTTTATTGCAGCATATGTTCCTATACAGGTTCCTAAATCTTTTCCTTCTGAAATTCTTTTAACATGAGCCTGAGAAAAACCAAGATCTGCTATAACATTGAATAATGCAACAAAGGACATTGCAAATCCGATAGTCCCAAGTGCTTCTGGTCCAAAATCACCCCAGATCTTTACTAGTACAACTAATCCAATCCATCCAATGAATCTTGTAAAGAATGAGGATGCAACAATTAAGAATGACTTCCTAGCGATCATAATTAATAGCCTAATTAAAAATTGATTATATTAAATGAATGGAAAACTTAACTATCGATAGTTTTTGACTCTATTTGCAAGGAAAAGATAAAATCTTTAAATTGTATAGTTGTTATGGAGCTAGTTTACATGGATGATATCTCTGAAAATGTTTTTACTAATCAAAAACTCAAATATGATAGTAAAGAAAGATTTATCAGTTATTGGCATCAGCTAAATGAAATTTTTAAATTGAAGCCAAGTAATGTCCTAGAGATAGGAATAGGATATGGGTTAACCTCTACATATTTAACAAATTCTGGAATAAATGTCGTAACCTTAGATATTAAAAAAGAATTCAATCCCGATGTCCATGGTAGTGTTTTAGAATTACCTTTTTGCAATGATTCTTTTGATGTAGTTGCATGCTTCGAAGTGTTAGAACATCTACCATTTCAAGAATTTGATAAGGCTCTAAAAGAAATAAAGCGTGTCACAAACTCATATGTTATTCTATCATTGCCTGATTTTAATCAAGTTTTCAGGATACTTATTCATCTTCCTCAAATTGGTGTTATAAAAAAACTTATTCCATTATCTTTTATAAAAGCCCCCTATCGTGGAGCACGTTCACATTATTGGGAGATTGGTAAGAAAGGATATCCCGTAGATAAAATAATAAAAAATATTGAGGAGCAAGGGCTAAAAATTTGTAATACCTATAGGCTTTTTGATCATCCACGTCATAGATTTTTTTTATTGAAAAAAATGTAATAATGCCTTTATCAAAGATTTCAGGTCAACTATTTAGTAGATTCATTAAAAAATTCTTGCCAGAACAGATAGATGAAAACCTATTAAAATATGAACTTAGAATAGAAGACCGTTAATTTATTCAATCTTTTATTTTTGCCTTCTCAAATAAAATATGTGGACAATTTTTATTCATTAGTAACCAATCAAGTAGTTCTTCACTGTTCATATTTAAGAAACCATAATTATTTTCTATACCAAGTTTCTTATTAAAGAACATTAAAAAAGGATTCATATTACCATCTGATGTTAATATTTTTTCAGGTGGATCAAATATAACCAATTTAACTTTGTAGTCATTTTCTTTTAAAATTTTAAACATTTCTCTGATATCTTTTTCGTCTATTAGATGTGGATGAATTTCCATTAAAATTTTTATATTATTTTTTAAACTTTTTTTCATACCTTTAATAATTTTATACTCATAACCCTCCACATCCATTCTGATTAAAGTTGGTATCTTTTTATCTTCAAGAAAAGTATCAATTGTTGATTCTATGATATCTTCCGTTCTAATAATTTCTTCATTTTTTATAGGTTTTAATGAACTCCAATTATGTTTGTATGCTATGTTTATTTTTGCATTTCTGTTTTTATCTCCTAATGCTAACTTAAATAATTCAACATTTTTTAAAGAATTAAGTTTGATGTTCTTACTGAGATAATTGAAGTTTTCAGATACTGGCTCTACGGCATATATTTTACCTTTACTTCCAACAATTTTTGATTCGATCAATACATAGTAACCTTTATTTGCTCCGATATCAAGACAAATATCTCCATCTCTTAAAATATTAGAATTTTTTAAGTAATCTGTTAAATAAATCTCTCTTTTATTCCTTAAAAATAATTCTTTCGAGAGTCCTAAGTCATTTTTTATATCTAACATCATTTTAAAGTTATCAATTTTTTTTATAACAATTCTAGAACTCCTTTTTCTTAAAAAATAATTGATCTTTGAACCCAAAGGTCCACGTATAATTGTTCTGATTGTTAATTCATACATTACTTTATAAAATAATTTTATGACCCCCTCTTTTTTTATCACTTTAAATGTTCTATAAAATAAGTTATTTCTCATTTCTACATACCATCAAGACCTATATTAACAATCGGCCATATAGAATTATGTCTCTATCTTCATTTTTTTACTAAACTTCGAATAGTTGCAACCAATCCTTTCTCCCTTCTATCTTTTGGAAACTTTTGAACAATTCTTACCCTTGCTTTTTTTCCTAACTCATCTGGTTTATTTAAAGCCTTTTTTATCGCATTTGCCGTTTCTAATACATTTCCAAAACTAACATAAAATCCTGTATCTCCAATTGCACTGGGGATACCACAATATTTCGTACCTATAGGAATACATTCACATAGCATACCCTCGCAAAGTGCATTTGGCAGCCCCTCGTATCTTGATAATTGACAGAAAATTTTTGCTTTCTGATAAAACTCTAATAACTCTTCATCTGATACAAATCCTGTGAATTCAACATTTGATGGTGCAATTGATTTTAATTGATTTATTGAATCATCTACATGTTTTCCTACAAGAACAAATTTAACATCAGGAAAATATCTTGCTGCTTTGACAAACGTTTTAAATCCTTTTCTTTCAACTATTGTGTTATTTACAGCACCAACTGTTAATACAATATTTTCTTTTTCTCCTTTAGGTTTCCAATAATTAGGATCATATCCTGTGGGAAGATAGTCGATATTTTCTCCGCTTATTTTTGCATTTTTTATTGCATCCTCTTTTAATGAAGGATCTACAACCAAAACTTTATTTGCATATTTTAAAACAAACTTAGCACGTATTTTTTTAAACCAGCTATAATTAAATTGTCCATATTCTATATCTGGAACATAAGCTACATCAAATCCGCCAGCGATAACAATAGATGGTTTTTTAAATAATTTAGATAGGAAGATAATTGGGGCAAAGCGATAATGGGCAAACCATAAATAAAGTAAATCAACTTCATTTTTTAGTAGAATTTTTAGTATTTTTAGGTAAAAACTTTTATCACCTGCTTTAGTTAAAGTTACAACATTAAAGTGTTTTTTTAAGATTTTTTCATCATTATCCATAAACGATTGGCTGGGCCAAGGTAGTATTAATAAAACCTTATTTTTTTTATTATCATTCATTGTATCTTACCTTTTTTCACTCCTTCAAATCATTAAACACTTCTGCAAGTTTTTCTGTTAGATTTTTCCTCTCATATTTTTTTATTACATCCCATTTTGGTTGAACTTTTAGATTGCCTTCTTTCCATTTTTTATAGTAATCCAATAATGCATTTTCTATACCATTAACATCATCAGTATCAATAATAATTCCTGAGTTTGTTTCTTTAATCAAATCTCTAACAACACTTCTTTTTGGAACTGTAGTAATTATCGGCGTTCCAGATGCAATATACTCAAAGATCTTACTTGAATAAACCCATTCACTTTTTTTACCAAGACCAATAATAAAGAATAAACATGAGGAAGAATGCATGTATCTAATTGCTTCTTTATGGGAGACATATCCTATTTCTTTTACAACATCATTTAAACCAAAGCTATGAATTAAATTTTGACAAGTCTTAGATTTCCTACCTACAAATAATACACGGAAATCCTTCCTATTGATCTTATTTTTTTCAACTATCTTTTTAATTGCCTGTAATAAAAATATTGGAGTAATATTATCATAAAAGGAACCTACATAGGTCAATGTGAAGACTTTGGATTTATCTACCTTAATATCTTTAAAATCTTCATGATCATATCCGTTATTAATATATACACATTTCTTAGGTGAAACATCTGGGTACTTTTTCAAGAAATGTGTTCGATGATGATCCATAGTGAAAACAATTCTATCAGCATTTTTGCCAATTTTATGTTCAATTTTTTCTTCAATTTTGCGATGAAAATTTGTTGGATAGTTAGTGAGCATATTATCAGTCCATGGATCACGAAAATCAGCAACCCATGGAATGCCTGTTTTCTTTTTTAGCAGCATTGCTATCAAATGGCTAGTGATAGGAGGAGATGTTGAATAAATTACATTTGGTTTTTCATTTTTAACTACTTCTTGAGCTTTAAACAAAGCAGATGGCAACCATCCGATAAATGCATCTGGTGTCTGGTACCATTTTCCATTTATACCAACAATTTCAGGTAAATAACGATATACCTTACTTTCAATAGAATAAGTCCTAAATACTTTTATTTTATCTGGAACTTCCTCTAAAAGGGTTTTATCCATAGGTGCAAATTTTGAACTCTTAGCACTAATTACAACTGGTTCCCAGCCAAAATCTCGAAGATATTTTACAAATTTTAATGTTTTAAAAACACCTGATCCAGCAAATGGAGGAAATCTGTAAGAAATCATA
Source organism: Thermoplasmatales archaeon (assembly GCA_023128855.1). Taxonomy (GTDB): domain Archaea; phylum Thermoplasmatota; class E2; order DHVEG-1; family DHVEG-1; genus JAGMDE01. Next base: position 15,264 of record JAGMDE010000004.1, read on the forward strand.
ATGACTTTCTTCATGCTTGCCTCATCTTTTCATACAACTTGATTAGTTTTTTTTCTTCTATTTCCCAGTTGTATTTGTTAATTGCTGCTTTTAATGCGTTTTTGCCTAGTTCTTCACATAGTTTTGGTTTGTCTCTTAATTTTATAATTGCTTCTTTGAGTGCTTCCTTGGTGTAATCTACAATTAGTCCACATTTCTCTTGTTCTGTTATCTCTCCACTTCTTGTACCTTTGGTACAAATAATTGGTCTACCTGTGACCATTGCTTCAAACTGTTTATTTGCAGTTGCAATTTTATTGTTAATTACACTAGGATCAATCATACAAATAATAACATGGGATTTCTGAGTCATTGGAATAATTTTACCAGGAGAAACAGGTCCGATAAAATCTATATTTTTAGCCTTATCACATTTTTGTTTCAATGCTTCTACATACTTTGGTTTACCAATCCCGCCGATAATACATTTTACACCATCAAGTTCCTTAACTACCTCAGCTAATTCCAATATAAACCTTGGTTCAGAAAGCCTACCTATGAAGAGTAACGTAAAGTCTCCTTTTGGAGGTACATATTCTTTTGAGATAAGATGTTTACAGTTTAAAATAGGAGTAAACTTCTTGTTATAAAACTGTTTGAAATAATCTTCGTATTTATCCTCAGCGATAATGAAACCATCAGCATATGGTGCAAGCTTTCTCTCCTTCTTTTGATAATAATTCGCCCAACATCTTGGCAATTCTCGTTTTATCATGTATCCCCATATTTCATGGGCATCATAAAGCAATTTCATTCCTAGTTTCTTCTTGAGTTTTACACCTATTGGCAATGTATCAAAATCATGACAGTGGACAGCATCAAAAGATTGTTTATTATGAAGTTTCAATGCATCTTTGTAGCCTTGACGCCACCATATATGCATTCTAAAAATTTCATATGGTAAAAGTTTCATGAAACCTGTATTATATGTTCTAACAATGTTAATCCCGTCTCTTACTTCATTGGATGGGCTATCTCCCTCTTTATCCCATGCTAGAACAGTTACTTTATGACCTGCTTTAACTAATGATATTGCCTCGTAATAAACCCGCGGATCGCGAGCGAAAGAGTTCGATAGCAACATTAAAATATTCATAGTGCCCCATCCTTTAACGGGAATTTATTTACCTTCCAATTCCCTCGTAGATAATTCCTAATCTCTTGATGTTATTACTATCAAGAACATTCCTTCCATCAATGACTACTTTGATGCCATTTTCTTTGATTTTTTCAGGAGTTATCCTCTTAAATTCTTCATGGGCTGTGATGATAACTATACAATCCATATTGCGTAAAGCATCATCTAATGTTTTTACATCTGAAAGGTCTGGAAGATAAGGATCATAAATTGTAAGATTAGCCCCCCATTTTTTTAACTCTTGAATTATTGGAAAAGCAGGGCTCTCTCTTGTATCCTCAACACCAGGTTTGTAAGCAAGACCTAGTATTGCGATATTTGAACCATTAACGGCTATTTTTGCCATGTTTAAACCTTTATTAATCTTCTTTACAGTATACTTAGGCATACTGTTGTTTATTTCACGTGCAAGTTTTAGAAATCTATGATTAAAACCAGATTTCTCTGCCTTTTCAATCAGATAATATGGATCTATAGCAATACAGTGACCTCCTACACCACAACCAGGATAGTGTGGCATAAAACCAAAAGGTTTGCTTCTAGCGCCTCCAATCACCTCACTGATATCAATTCCGATCTCATCAAAAGATTTAGCAAGCTCATTGACAAATGCAATATTGATGTCTCTAAACGTATTCTCAACGATTTTAACTGCCTCAGCAGCCTTTGCACTGCTAAGTTTGACAACATCTGCATCTAATACGTTTTTATAAAACACAAAAGCAGCTTCAGCACTTTCCTCATCTATCCCCCCAAGAACTCTCGGTAGATTCTGAACAGTCCATTCTTTATTTCCAGGATCAATTCTCTCAGGACAATGAACAACATAAAAATCTCCTTGCTTCAAGCCTGATTTTTCAAGAATTGGTAATAGTATCTCTTCAGTAGTTCCAGGTGCTACAGTTGACTCTAATATGACCAAACTATCTCTTTTCAGATATTTTGAAATTGTTTCCGCTGCTGATTCAACAAATTCCAAGTTTGGACGATGATTTTCTTCAACAGGTGTTGGGACACAAATAATGGCACAATCTGCATCAGCTAAAGCTTCTTTGTCATTTAGAGTAGCAGGAACTCCATTTTTAATGGCATTATCTACTACTTTTTTATCAATGTCAAAACCTATAGCATGAAATTTCTTTTTGATAAGTAGTTCAAGAAGGGGAAAACCTACATAGCCTAATCCAACTACGCATACTTTTACTTCTTTCTTCTTGATTTTTTCAAGCAAAGCATTGCTCATTTTTTCACCTTGAGTTTTTTATATAACTCTTGAAGTTTCTTTTCCTCTAACTCCCAATTGTATTTATTAATTGCTGCTTTTAATGCATTTTTACCTAATTCTTCACATAACTTAGGGTTATCTCTTAGCTTTATGATTGCCTCTTTTAGCGCTTCTTTGGTGTAATCTACTACCAGTCCACATTTTTCTTTTTCAGTGAATTCACCAGGATAAGTTCCTTTTGTACATATTATTGGTCTTCCACATACCATTGCCTCAAATTGCTTATTTGCAGAAGCACGACTACAGTTTAGATCATAAGGAGAGGTCATAGAAAGGATTACATCAGTTTTTTTTGTCATCGGCAAAACTTCATGAATAGGAATTAATCCAATGAAATCAACATTAGGAATAACAGAACATTTTTCTTTTAATGCTTGAACATAATTTGGTTTACCTTTTCCACCAATAATCAAATAAACATCAGCCAATTCTTTTAGTACATCCACCGTCTCTAGTAAAAAGCGATTCTTATCAAGCGATCCTAAATACAACAATGTAAATTTATCTGTATTCGGTGGATTATATTTTGTTCCTTGTACTGGTTTACAGTTCATGATTATGGTTATAGGCTTATTTGAAATGGATCTAAAATAATCAGCCAATGGCTCATTAACTGTTATAATATGGTCAACATCTTTAATCCACTTTTTCTCTGTAGAAAATGCAGTTTTCGCAAAAATTTTTGGGACATTATTTATTATCATATACCCAAAAATTTCATGTGCATCATAGATTAGCGGCAATCCTAATTTTTTCTTTAATTTTACACCTATTGATAACGAGGATAAATCATGGCTATGGATTACATCAAATTCCTTGTTTTTTAGCAGCTTTAAAGCGTCTTTGTATCCCCTTTTCCACCACAGCTGCATCTTAAAAATATCATATTTTGCAAGATCCATAATTTTTGTATTATAACTTCTTACAACCTCTATACCATCTTTTTTCTCAAAAGGAGAATTCTTGTGTTCCCGATCCCATGCTAAAACAGTTACTCTATGACCAGCTTTAATCAAAGACAAAGCCTCGTTATAAACCCGAGGATCGTGAGTAAAAGGATTTGCAAGGGTCATCAGTATTTTCATTGCTTTCTTTCTCCTTTCGTCCATTTCATTCTTTAGATTCACATACTATGTTATTCTATAGCATGATACAATCTAACAATAATTATATATAAAGATATCGTGTCAAAATGTCAAAATGGAAAATTCTGAAGAAAATCAGAGAAAGCCTCTCCAAATGAAATGTTTAAATTACTATGGGCTATTCTCACCAATTGATGTCAAAGAAAATAGCAGTAATAGGAATGGGGTATGTAGGAATACCAGCTGCTGCCCTATTTGCAGATGTCGAGGGCTTCAATGTAGTTGGAATTCAGAGAAGATCAAAACGATCTGGTTGGAAAATAGACTGGCTTAATGAAGGAAAAAGTCCTATTGGCGGAGATGAACCTGGTCTATCAGAACTTATTGAGAAAGTAGTTAAAAAAGGAACATTTAGGGTTACTGATAATTTTTCTGAATGTGAAGATGCAGATGTTATCCTTATAGATGTACAAACACCTACTGATGAAAATGGAACACCTCATTATGAATCACTTAAAGAGGTAAGTAAGCAAGTGGGCAAATACCTGAAAGAGGGTATATTGGTAGCTATAGAGTCTACTGTTGCACCTGGTACGACTACAAATATTGTTCAACCAATTTTAGAGCAAGAATCAGGATTGCAAGCTGGTAAGGATTTTTCATTGGTTTTTTCGTACGAAAGGGTTATGGTTGGGCGATTATTGAAGAATATTGTTCATCTACCTAGAATTGTTGGCGGTATTGATGAAGAAAGCACTCGGAGAGGGGTTGAGCTATACAAGAATATCGTCAAAGACCAAGTTATTCCTACTGATGTCCTTACAGCAGAAGTTGCAAAGGTGGTTGAGAACACCTATCGAGATGTGAACATTGCTTTTGCTAATGAAGTTGCACTGATATGTGAAAGTCTTGGAGTTGATGCTTTTAAGGTACGTGAATTGGTTAATACGCTACCAAATGATCCTTCAAATCCGAATTCTAACCCATTTAGAAACATGCATTTTCCAGGTGCAGGTGTAGGCGGGCATTGTCTCCCTAAAGATCCGTGGTTGTTGAAATATGGCCTTGATACTTATGGCAAATTCAAGGTGGAGCCAAATGTCATTGTTAAAAGTAGGGAGATAAATCTTTGGATGCCTTCGCACACTGCAGATCTTGTAGTAGAAGGATTGAGGGAAGCTGGTCGAGATATCAAAGATACAAAAATTGCAATTCTTGGAGTTGCATTTCTTGAAAATTCAGATGATATAAGAAATACACCATCAAGACCACTATATGAAATACTTGAAAAAATGGGAGCTAAACCTTACCTTCACGATCCATATGTTCGTGATTTTGAAATTCCATTTACAAAAAACCTGGATGAAGTAATTCAGGATGCTGATGCTATTGTTATTGTCACGAAACATAAGGATTATTTTAGTCTTGATCTCAATTCAATTAAAAATCAAATGCGAACACCTGTTTTAGTTGACGGAAGAAACGTTTATCAGAAAGAGGATTGTGAACAATTAGGTTTTATCTATAAAGCTGTTGGAAAACCTCACTAATTTTTTCAAGATCTTGATGGGAAACCGCAGGGTGAACAGGTAACGAAAGTACCTTAGATGCCAACATTTCTGAATTTACTAAATCATTATGCCCATATTGTTCTAGATGAGGATATTTGTGTAATGGCTTTGGATAATAGATGCCGAAACCAATATCATTATTCTTTAATTTTTGAATTATGTCCTCCCGATTTTCACATTTAATCGTATACTGATGATAAACATGTTCAACATTTGGTAAAACATAGGGTATTTCTATGCCTTCAATTCCAGTTAATTTATCATTTAGATCTCTAGCATTTTCTATTCTTCTCTCATTAAATCTTGGTAACTTCTTAAGCTGTTCAATACCGATAGCAGCTGCAATATCAGTCATTCTGTAATTATAACCAACCTGTCCATGTTCATATCCCCATTGTGTTTTCTCTCGGCCATGGTTTCTAATAGAATCTGCTTTTTTAGCAAATTCTTCGTTGTTGGTAGTAATCATGCCTCCCTCCCCAGTTGTCATATTTTTAGTAGGATAGAAAGAGAAACATTCAGCATCACCAAATAAACCTACCATTTTTCCATCATATTTCGCCCCATGAGCCTGTGCAGCATCTCCAATTATGTGTAATCCATGTCTCTCCGCGATCTCTAATATAGGTCGCATATCAGCTGGTTGCCCAAAGATATGAACTGGCATTATCGCTTTTGTTTTCTCTGTAATCAGATTCTCAATCTTCTCAACATCAATGTTAAAAGTTTTAGGATTAGCATCACAAAAAACAGGAGTAGCATTACAAAACAATATGGAGTTAGCTGTTGCAATAAATGAAAAAGAAGGAACAATTACTTCGTCACCTTCTTTTATTCCTAAAGAAAGTAATGCCAAATGTAAGGCTGTTGTACCTGAAGTAGTAGCAACGGCATGTTTCGTTCCAACAAACTCAGCAAAATGTTTTTCGAATTCTTTCCCCCTTGGGCCACTGGCAATCATTCCAGAGTTAAGAACCTCAGATACTGCTCTTTGTTCCTCCTCACCTATTAATGGTTTTGCAATTGGAATCATTCTTGACACTTCTCTACTACATTTCCCTCTTTATCGACTTTTCCAACAATTTTAGCTGGATTGCCAGCAACCAAACTATAATCTGGAACATCTTTTGTTACAACAGAACCGGCGCCAATCATTGCATATTCTCCAATTGTAACTCCCGCAATAATAGTAGCATTTGCACCAATTGATGCACCATCTTTAACTAATGTTTTTATTAATCTATTATCATCCCAAATGAAAGCTCTTGGATAAATATCATTAGTAAAACAGACATGGGGTCCTATAAACACATCCTTACCAATAATTACTCCCTGATAAATGGTTGCAAAATTCTGAATTTTGCAATTATCGCCTATCTCAACGTTTAAATCGACATAAACTCCTTTTCCAATATTACAATTCTTCCCAATCTTAGCTCCTTTTCTAACATGAACAAAATGCCAAATATTTGTCCCATCTCCTATTTCAGCATCCTCAACATAAGCTGATTCATGGATCATAATACTTTCACCTCTTCAGATTTTTGATAAGAGTTAGTTGCTGCTTCAGCGATTTTTAAAGCCATTAATCCATCCTCACCAGATGCAAGAGGCCTGCCGTTGTTTTCTATTGCATTAACAAAATCTTCAATTTCATTTCTCAAGGGCTCTCTCTTTTCTAAAGCAACCTGATTTACGTTGTACTGGATAGGAATTTTATATAAATTCATGTCATCCACCTCTTCAATATATGAGGATGAAATGGTGACAGACTGTTCTATATAATCTGCTTCAACAAAGTTCTTAGAACAAGTTAAAGATAATTTCCTTACTTTCATAGGTGTAAGCCAGTTGATTTCCACAATTCCACAAATTCCATTTTCAAAATTTAAAACAATATTAGCATGATCCTCATACTCAATTTCTTTAGTAAATCTACCTGCTTTCGCATAAACAGAATCAATCTTACCTGCAAGATAACACATGATGTCAATATCATGAATTCCTAAATCCATCATTACGCCAACATCTCTAATTCTACCAGGAAATTTACTAACTCTCTTTGATGTAAGTGTAATTAGCTCACCAAATTTTCCATCATCCAAACTTTCTTTTACAAATTTAACAACAGGATTATGACGTTCTATATGCCCAACCGCTAAAACAAGATTATTTTTCTCTGCGTTTTCTACTAGCTCATTTGCCTTTTTAATGCTTTCACAAATAGGTTTCTCCACTAAAACATGCTTACCATTATTTAACAAATCAACTGTAATTTCATGATGATAAATTGTTGGTGTCGCAATTATAGCTGCATCAATCATCGGGATTAATTCATGGTAATCAACAAAATTTTTTATGTTAAATCTTTCAGCTATAATGTTGGCAGCATCTTTATCAATATCTGAAACCCCAACTAGTTCAATGTTTTCTATCTCCGAACATACCCGTGCATGGTTCTTACCCATTGAACCTAAGCCGATAACACCAACTTTTAACATTTTAAACAGAGTATTAAATCTTCTTATTTATCGCTTTTGTTCATGTAAAATGACCCTTTAAAAGCTAAAGCTCTTCATATTCCATACTAAAAGACGCAGTAGAAGAATCAGATTCAGGTGTTTTTATATCTCTTAATTCACTCAATCTTATTGTTTCAAAATCTAATTCTTTATCCTCTAAAAGTCTTCTGATACCAGGAATATGGCCATCCCCTACTACTGCAATAACCTTTTCATGCTGTTCATTAGCTACAGCTAATTGTTGCACCATGTATAGATTACGTTCATCTATTAATACACGCTTGAGGGTAGGGAATTTCTTTCCTATTTGTTCAATATATGTATCAAAATTCTTCTCAAAATTTTTAAGTTCTTTTTCAACTCTTTTTTTACTTACAAAAAGTCCACCAAAACCAGTAAACATTAACTTGATTTTTTCAGAAAACGACATAGTTTTAAGCATACGGGTAAACAATCGCTGTGCGTTCATATCAATGAAAGCAATTGGGAGTTGATGACTACGAGCATAATTAATTGATGTCAACATCTCCGCCCCAGCAGTAACACCGTATTCATTTGCCATCCCCTCCTGGAATCTGGCTAGTAGTTTATAGAGCGCTGGAACATTTTTATTCATTTTTTTATAAGCCTCAGGATCTGATTGCTTGAGCATTAATGCATTGAATCTCTGTTTATCAAGCTCGACACATATTATATTTGGCTGCTTCTCATCAAAAACGCTAAGAAGTGGTTGAGTAAGATTAAATACGTGTCCAGTTCCTATAAGAGTAATCATCTTTTATTCCTAATATCTATAATGTTCAGATTTATAGGGTCCTTCAACCTTTACACCAATATAATCAGCCTGTTCTTTTGAGAGCTTTGTAAGTTTAACACCGAGTTTTTTAAGATGTAGCCTTGCAACCTCTTCGTCAAGTATCTTAGGAAGCATATACACACCGAGTTTGTAATCCTTATTCCATAGTTCTATCTGAGCAAGACATTGATTTGTGAATGAATTACTCATAACAAAACTTGGATGACCAGTGGCACAACCTAGATTAACAAGACGTCCCTCAGCAAGCATAAAAATCTCGTGTCCATCTGGGAATATATACTTATCCACCTGCGGTTTGATGTTTACCTTCCTGATACCAGGTATTTTTTCTAGTTCTGAAACTTGTATCTCATTATCAAAATGACCGATGTTACATACAATCGCCTGATCCTTCATCTTTTTCATATGTTCAGCAGTAATAACGTCTCTATTTCCTGTAGATGTAACAAAAATATTTCCTTCATCAAGTGAATCTTCAATAGTTTTTACTTCATATCCTTCCATTACCGCTTGTAATGCACAAATTGGATCAATTTCTGTAACAATTACTCGTGCTCCAAAACCACGCATTGCTTGGCAGCAACCCTTTCCGACGTCGCCATAACCGCAGACAACAACGATTTTACCAGCAACCATTACATCAGTTGCACGTTTTATCCCATCTGCAAGGCTCTCTCTGCAACCATACAAGTTATCAAACTTAGATTTAGTTACAGAATCATTTACGTTAAAAGCTGGAAACAAGAGCTTATTTTCTTCCAACATTTGATACAAACGATGAACTCCAGTAGTTGTTTCTTCAGAAACTCCTTTTATGTCCTTAGATATTCTATGCCAGCGCTCTGAGTCCTTCTCATATATTTCTTTTAAACAATTCATTAATTCTCGAAAGTCTTCACCTTCATTACTGTAATCTTTTTTGAGAATATCTGGATTTTTTTCAACCTCAAATCCTTTGTGAACCATAAGGGTTGCATCGCCGCCATCATCAACAAGAAGGTTTGGCCCTTTTCCATCTCCGAAATCAAGAGCTCTTTGAGCACACCACCAATATTCTTTTAGATTTTCACCCTTCCATGCAAAAACAGGGACGCCAGTTTCGGCAATAGCAGCTGCAGCATGGTCCTGTGTTGAAAAGATATTACAACTAGCCCAGCGAACCTCAGCACCTAATTCTTTAAGTGTCTTGATAAGAACCGCAGTCTGCACTGTCATATGCAAACTGCCCATTGCACGTGCTCCTTTCAATGGTTTTTGAGGGCCATATTTTTTACGAACAGCCATCAGACCTGGCATTTCCTTTTCAGCAATCTCTATTTCTTTACGCCCAAAGTCTGCAAGACCAATGTCTTTGACTTTATAATCATTCATTTCTGACTCCATCATAACAACACCTTTTTTTATTTTAATATTAGCTTAGCATCAACCACACACAGGTCATCCCCATAAACAAATACAGGGTTTAAATCCATCTGGTCAATATGATCTATTAATTCATTTCCAATTTTTGATACCTTCATAACTAGATCAATTACTAATTCTTTATTAGCAGGAATATTTCTAAAACCCTCCAAGAGTTTTTTTCCTTTAATCTCCTCAATCATTTGTTGTGCATCATATTTATCAATAGGCACAACTCGGAATGTTACATCTTTATAGAGTTCAGTAAAAATACCACCGATTCCAAACATAATAGACAGTCCAAATGTTGGATCCTGAACAAGGCCAATAATGATCTCTACGCCTTTTTTTTCCATCTGATCAACGAGAAGATTCTCTTTTGGGAATTTCTTTTTGAAATCTTTGAATGTCTTTTTGAGTTCAGCCATATCTTTAATATTTAGCTTAACGCCGCCTACATCTGTCTTGTGTAGGATTTTACTTGAACAAACTTTTAGTGCAACAGGAAATTTTAATCCAAGATTATTCAAATCTTCAATCTTATTTACCAACTTGTATTTTGTAGTTCTAATACCATATGCTTTCAGCAAATCCTTTACTTCGTTTTCAGCAAGAGGTCCTTTTCTTTTTATTAAATTTTTAACGTTTTCTTTCATAACTACTCCTTTTTCCTCTTATCTGTAACACGTTTTGCTTTTAATCCCTCTTGTTGAATACTGTTCGGAGGTAAAACTGTTACCCTTGGTGTAAAGACAATTACTGATTTAATTTCATTTTTTAGTTGTTTTTCAAGTTCCATCTGGTCAACTTGGCTTAAAGTGGCTTTACTTTCAACTTCCACTGTTAACTGATCAGCATCTCCTTCAGTTGTTAAAACCATCCTCCAGTTACCACCAACTGTATTATTTTTCATTAATACAGATTCAATTTGACCAGGGTAAATATTTGTCCCGCGTATAATGATCATATCATCACTACGTCCCTTTATAGGAGTATGTTTGATGTGCGTTCTTCCACATTCACATACTTTTTCATCATAAAGTTTTGCGATATCTCTAGTTCTATACCTTAATAGCGGCATTCCTTCCTTTGTAAGAGTTGTTAATACGATTTCTCCTTCTTCTTCAAACCCTACAGGCTCAAATGTAATTGGGTCTAAACATTCTACAAGGAAATGATCCTCCCATAAATGAAGACCATCGTGTTGATCACAATCAGCTGAAACACCTGGGCCGCACATCTCTGTTAAACCATAGATATCATGCACGTCCATATTCCAAATCTCCATAATTCGCTTTTTTAATCCCGGAGTAAACATTTCAGCTCCAAAAACTCCATTTCTAACTTTTAGTTTCTTTGGATCAAGCCCCATATCAAGTGCAACTTGAGATAAACGCATTGCATAAGAGGCTACACCTGAGATAAATGTCGTTCCATAGTACTCCATAAGTTTAATCTGTCGCTCAGATTGTCCCATTCCCGAGGGAATAACAAGTGCACCAACTTTTTGGGCACCATAATGAAAACCAAATGCCCCTGTGAAGGTTCCATAGGGTATTGGATTCTGAAAAACATCTTTCTTGGTAAGACCAGACATGGAGAGACAACGTGCCATTACCTCAGACCACACTTCAATATCTTTTGGTGTATAACATGCTGTGATAGGAACACCAGTTGTACCAGAAGATGCATGAAGTTCTATACAATTATCAAGAGAAGTAGCCATCATACCAAAAGGCATATTGTCTCTAAGATCACTTTTAGTGGTAAACGGTAGCTTTCGAATATCTTCAAGTGTTTTGATATCACTAGGTGTTATTTTTTTCTCCTTGAATTTCTTTTTATAAAATGGAACATTTTCATAAACGAGGTTTACTGTTTCTTTTAATCTTTTTAGTTGCAACTCTTTGATTTTTTCCCTAGGCATAGTCTCGTTTTTCTTGTTGAACATATAGTCCATAACGTCTTTCTCCGAGCGATGGAAACAGAATAGCTATTATAATAGTTTGGCGACCCGATTGAATTTTTCTAAAAAAACATGGTTTGAATGAAAATCTGATACTTTTGGCACTATTATTTTCACTATTGGAGGCTCATTAGGTAATGCTTTAATATAAATTAAATTAGAGTTTAGTAAATCTAACGTAAATTAAATGTGACAAAAAGTTTTAAATAAAGAATCCGCTTCCTATGCTCCTACTAACTCCTATAGAATGGTGTATTAATCATGGTAAAAAGTATGTATAATCACGTTAGGGATCAGTGGAAAAAACCTGATACCTCTTACAAATCGCCCCAACAACAGCGTCTTATTCAGTGGAGAAAAGACGAGAATTTTTTAAGAGTAGAAAAACCACTCAGAATAGATAGAGCACGATCACTTGGATACAAGGCAAAACAAGGTTACATTGTCGCTCGTGCAAGAATTAGACGGGGAAGTCTTAGAAAACCAACTATTAAAGGTGGTAGGAAACCATCTGCAAAGGGTATTACGAAAATTACAGCCGCTAAGAGTACACAAAGAATCGCTGAGGAACGTACAGCAAAATGTTTCCCAAATATGGAAGTTTTAAATTCTTACTGGGTTGGAGAAGATGGCAAACATCATTACTATGAAGTAATACTTGTAGATCCAGTTCATCCATCAATTATGAGAGATCCAAAGATTAAGTGGATCACAGATGTTTCAAATAAAAGAAGAGTTCTTCGCGGTAAAACCAGCGCAGGCCAAAAAGGGCGGGGTCTCAGGCATAAAGGTAAAGGTGCAGAAAAAATTAGGCCTAGCATTCGTGCTAACAAAAGCAGAGGAAAATAAGTTTTCTGAATGTTAAACATAACAAGACCTCCCTATTTACTTTAACTTCCAGGATCCTTGCCATTAGGGTACAAGTTAGGTAACCTTTAAGAGATGAAAGATGATTGGTGGTTGGTGAAACGTTTGAGGAGTAATATAAAATCTATAGTTATAGTATTTTGTTGTTTAACTATTATTTTTACAGGCTGCTTAGAAGACGGCGAAGATAATGTTGAATCCAAATTACCATTTGATCAAAGTATAGTCGGTTCTCGAAGCAATTTCAACGGGGGTGGCCGGAGCATAGCTTGGGGTGATAATCTCGTAAAAATTGTTGCTAATGAAAATACAACCTTTACGTATGTCATGGATAAGGATGTTAGTCCACGGCGGGCAT
>JAGMDE010000040.1 GCA_023128855.1 Thermoplasmatales archaeon
GTGACCGTTCAATACATACACTTTCAGGCCAAAATGGCAATGAAATCTGGAAGTATGACACCCATGAGGGTGGTGATGGTGGTTGGGTCTATCAGGTTAATTGCAGCTATGATTATAATGGCGATGGTGTGATTGATGTGTTAGCAGCTGCTGGCGGTACCGCAACTGGTGCGAGGAAAGCATATTGCCTCGACGGCAAAGACGGTACGAAAATTTGGGATTGTCCTCTAGGCAGCCCTAAAGGACCTGGATTCTCTATAATTGGTATTGAAGATTTTACAGGTGATGGACAGCCTGATGTTCTCGCTGGCGCTTCCAACAGTGGTGAAAGCATAGGATATGCTTACGGTATAAATGGAGCAACCGGTAGCATAACATGGACGTTTACTGCTGGTGGGTCATCGGTTTGGGCATTGGAACAAATTGATGATATCACAGGTGATGGAATAAAAGATGTAATAATCGGTGATTCCTTTACAGGTAATATCTATGGACTTGATGCTACAACCGGAGATGTGCAATATAGCAATTCAATTGGATCTGCTGGCATAACTAGGTTTGCAAAACTCAATGATGTCAATGGTGACGGCCATCCAGATATCGTTCCTGCACACAGTACTTTACATGTTACTCAAGTAATCGATGGGCAAACTGGTAGTCTTATTTGGACTCACCCTGTAGCAGATCAACCATGGAATGTAGCAAGAACAGCAGATATCAGCGGAGATGGAATAGATGATGTCCTAGTTGGTACTTTATACAACAACAACTACTGTTACTTCCTAGACGGCACAGATGGCTCTGAGCTATGTTCAAAAAACTACTATGCGGCAGTAGACGCAATTATGGCAATCCCAGACGTTGTAAATGATGGTTCCATGGAGATGGTAGCTGGTGGTAGAAACGGAAAAGTCACTTGCTTCTCAGGTGGTATTGTAAACGAACCGCCAGAAGCACCATCTATAGATGGCCCCACAATTGGGGCAGTGGGAATAGAGTATGAATACAGTTTTTACACAACAGACCCAGATGAAGATGATGTCTACTACTATATCGAGTGGGGAGACGGGCAGGTAGAAGAATGGATTGGATCATACAACTCAGGTGAAATAGCAACCGTCAATCATACATGGACTTCACCAGATGACTATGAAATAAGAGCAAAAGCCAAAGACACAAATGATGCGGAGAGCGAATGGTCCGATGTATACCCTGTGACCATTGTTGAAAATGAACCACCAACTGCACCAACTATAGTTGGTCCAGCCACTGGAAATGCAGGCACGTCTTATCCTTATACATTCACTTCAACTGATCCAGATGGAGACCAAGTATCCTACTATATCAAGTGGGACGATGGAAGCATAACAGATTGGACTGCTTTCCAAGCTTCTGGTCCTCCAGGGTACAGTGAGAGTCATAAATGGGATGAACAAGGAACATATACTATCGAAGCTAAAGCTAAAGACACCTATGGCGTTGAGAGTGACTGGGCGACACTAGAAGTCACCATGCCAAGAAATAGAGCAATCAACACACCATTCCTAAACTTCCTACAGAATCGTCCACATATGTTCCCAATACTACAACTGTTACTGCAACGATTAGGACTACAATAAAACAGTCATTCTCTCTTTTTTTTCTATATAAATTTCCAATTATTAAGTAGTTAAAAACAAAATGGTTCTTTGGTACAACGTCCAATAAGTTTATCTATCAAATATTGTTACGGTTCGAATTATGGAGTCTAGTCTGGAAGATTGAAATGAAATTTCAGAATCAACTATTTTGCATTCCTTTCTTCCTCCCTCAAAATAACTAGACTCCGTCTTTCTTATTATAAAATTTTTTTATTCTTTTTGAAATTGAAACTAGTATAAACAATTGTTAAGGGAATATTTAAGTTAAAATATTATATTATAATTAAAGAATCCTTGGGGAGGTAGTATAGATATGACAAATAATATTTTTAAAAAAAGCTTGGTAATAGGAATAATAATCCTATTTGTCGGAGCAGGTGTTATCCCATCAACTGTAGGAACATATGAAAAAATACAAGATTTAAAAGAGGGAAAAACACCTTTTAAAGGATTTATCCCAAGTGGTACTACTTGGTATGTCGATGATGATAACACAGAGGGTCCATGGGACGGAACACAGGAACATCCGTTTCAACATATACAGGATGGTGTTTACGCTGCTAGTGATGGGGATACTGTTTTTGTTTTTAATGGCATGTATTCTGAAGATATAATTATGGTGAATAAATCAATTAGTTTAATTGGTGAAGATAAAGAAACAACTATAATTGACGAAACCGGTTTTAAACAAGGAATTTATATTACAGCAGATAATGTTAACATAAGCGGTTTTACTATCAAAAATGTAAACGTAGAATGGTGGGATCGCTCTGGAATAACAATAAAAGGAAACAACACAAGAGTCTCCAATAATATAATTACAAATAATAGACGTGGAATGTTATTATATAAAGTATCAAAGGTCATAATAGAAGATAATTTATTCCTTGAAAATTTAAATATAGGTGTATTCCAAGATTCATATAATTTACAGTTAGAAAAATCAAATGACAATATAATAAGTGGAAACAATTTTATCAATGAAAAAACAAATGTTTTTATATGCATAGATTTAATTGATTCTGATAACAATCAAATATATAACAATAGTTTAACTGGATCATCACAATATGTTAATGCAATATACCTTACCGGTTCAGATAATAATATTATACGATATAATGACATAGTTGATGGTTATCGTATTGGAATTGGCCTAGTAGAAAGCAATCGTAATAAAATCCATCAAAACAATTTCATGGATTGTTTTATAAAAGCCACATTTTCACGTTCTCACTTCAACAAATGGAATCATAATTACTGGGGCAGATCAAGAATTCTACCAAAACCAATCCTTGGCAGAGTAGGGCCATTTATGTCTTTGATCCCATGGTTTAACATTGATTGGCGTCCAGCAAAAGAACCATATGACATAATAATCTAAGCTAAACCTCTTTTTTCTTTTTTTATTTTAGTAATATTGAAAATGAAATCAATATGAAAGGCAGACAAAAAACCTGTGAGAGATTATTGGTTGATACATTACACAACTTTCAATATAAAAATCTTTTTACCTAAAAATATAAATAATTATAAGAATTGATATTTCATTAAACTATTGCGGATGTCATGAGTGGCATTAAGGAAACTTAATTTAATTAAGCTTCAAAACTTAACAAGACCCTCCTCTGACATCCAGTAAAATTTTTGAAATGAAATCAGATGTAAAGAGTAGACATAGAATAGTTGCGAGGTTTAATGGTAACCATATTTTATGTCTACCCACCTTATTAAAATCCTCTGTTGTATTTATGTTGTTTGTATTGTTTTGTAGCAAAATACTTTAACAAATAGCATATATTATTCTATTGAGAGATGGGATGAAACATGGTAAAAATTTGCTCTAAATGTAATATGAAAAATTCTAACAATTCCGATTATTGCACTAATTGCAGTTCTAATCTATCTAATGCTAAAATAATTGAAGAAAAAGTATTTGACTCAAAAATTGATGATTACTCTAAAGAAGAACATACAACAAATGGAAAAATCGCTCTTTTTTGTGGAATTTTAGGTATAATACTTGTATTTTTTATTAATTATATTCCATTTTTTTTAGCGATAACAGCAATAGGTCTTGGAATATCAGCCAGAAATCAAGGGGATAAATACGGAACATATGGACTGATACTTGGAATATTGACTTTTATACTTACGATAATTGTAGCAGCATTAGTTTATCTCTATGTAAGTTCACTACTATCAGGTATTCATTAAAATACAATTTACCTATTTTAAACAAAATCAGCATAAAAAAATTAGTGCAGGGGAAGGGATTTGAACACCTGGAGTTAAAATCAGACTATAGCGGAATTAAAATGAAATCAGTAAAAGATTAAGGGTAGAACCAATAATATTAATGCTATTTTTTATTTTGGAGATAATACCATCGTAACAAATAATTATTCTACCCTATAAATCACACCAGCAGGAATCAACATTCATAGTGATAATGTTGCAATTATTCTTTGGAAGAAAGATCCTTATGCGTTTGTAATTTCAAGTAAAGATGTTAGCCAATCTTTCCGAGAATATTTTAAGGTTATGTGGAATCAAGCTATATCATAATTCTGAGTTCTCAAACCTTTCGGGATTCTTAATTTTTGGCATCTGTTTAACGTAATCATTGAAGCCTTTTCCATATGCTAGAATAAAACCTATAAAATATCCATCTACATTCTTATTTGGAAGATGCTTAAGCATTTTAAACAGAAATCTTATTTGCTTAAGATTTGTAGTGAAAAGATAACTTCTAAGTAAATTTAACAAAACTAAAAATCCTTGAAAAGTCGCTTTATTTTTTATTGGTCTCTTCCAATTACCCCTCCTAATTAATCTTCTAAATCTCTTATAAATTTCATCATAATTATAATACTTTTTATGCAACCAGATGAAACCACTTCTTAGCTCTTCTGAGCTTAGTTTTCTAGTTTTAATTGTAATATTACCAACATTAAAATA
The DNA here is from genome assembly GCA_023128855.1 of Thermoplasmatales archaeon. Taxonomy (GTDB): domain Archaea; phylum Thermoplasmatota; class E2; order DHVEG-1; family DHVEG-1; genus JAGMDE01. The sequence continues at coordinate 4,602 of JAGMDE010000040.1, forward strand.
ATTCCAGTCAAGAGTCAAAAACCTATCTTCCTTCTCCATCCGTTTAAATAACTTAGTTCCTGGGAGAGGTGTCAAAATATTAAGCATACAAAAGATAATGTTGTTTTCGTTAAGAAATTCATAAGCTTCCCTGAATGAAGTTAAATCGTCATTATCAGATCCAAGGATTAATGAACCTAATACAGAAATTCCTGCATTGTGGATAGCTGATATTTTTTGCTGATATTCATCTGGATTATTTACAAATTTGTTCATGGCCTTTAAATTATCTTTGTTAACTGTTTCAAAACCAATAAAAACAAAAATGCCAGAAGATTTTTTCATTAATTGTAGAATATCTGGATGATCGCCAAGATTAACTGAACACTGCGCCATCCAGTTCATGTGTAAGGGAATCATTGCTTTTAAGAGCTTCTTAGCAAAAACTAGATCTCCAATAAAGTTATCATCACATATCATTATAGAGTTAAACCCTGGCTGCTTTTTGATAAATTTTAATTCTCTAATTATTTGCTCAATAGTCTTCTTTCTGTACATTGGACCATTTATTATTTTAACTGAACAGAAGTCGCAATTAAATGGACAACCGCGGGTTGTTTGCACTGGCGCAGCCATGTATTTATCAATCTTAAGAAGATCATATCTCGGAACCGGTATTTCGGTGAGTTGAGTAAAAGTATCAGATGTATATAGGGGCTTCAATTTTTTTTCTTGAAAATCTTTAACTATTTTTGGCCAGATCTTTTCTGCCTCGCCAACAACCACAGAATCAGCATAATTTTGGCACTCTTCTGGGTTCATTGTTGCATGAATGCCACCAATAATTACGGGAACTCCTTTTTTTCTATAGATATTTGCTATCTCAAACGATCTTTTGATTCCACAAGTCATTCCAGATAATGCCACTAAATCTACTTTTTCGTTATAATTTATTTTTTCAACATTCTCATCAATACAAATTACTGTTATATCGCCGGGAGTAACTGATGCAATAACTGGAAGCCAGAGATTTGCACATACAGCGTTTTTTCGAAGAAGTTTGGCAGTAACTTTCAAGTCCCAGAAACTTTTTATAGGCATTTTAGGAGAGATAAGTTTTAGAATCATAATGCGGCAAACATAAACAAATATTATAAAGTTTTGTAATAGTTAAATATTATTTTCTTTTGTTAATAAATTAAAAATGCAGAGGAAGGGATTCGAACACGTGGAGTTAAAATCAGACTATAGTGGGATTGAAATGAAATCAGTATAAAACTCTAGGATAAAAGTTTAAATCATATTATTATATTACAACCTTATTAAAATGATATATCGGGAGGCAAAAAAGATGAAAAAGAATATTGTTTTGAAAGATGCTGGTGTTTTACTAATAGTTGTGGTTATGGTTTTATCAACAGTTATTGTAACTGTAAATGCAGACTGTCCAGACGGAATGATAAGTTATTGGAAAGGAGATGGCAATGCTAAAGATTCCTATGGCTCTAATGATGGGACATATTCTGGTTTAGGATATGAAAATGGTAAAGTTGATCAAACGTTCAGTTTTGATGGTTTTAATGATCATGTAAGGATACCTCACCATAGTAGTCTTAACCTTGGTACTGGTGATTTTACACTTGAAGCATGGATTAAACCTAATTATAATCAAAAAATGCATTCTACTATTCTCTCAAATAGAGGTGATGATGAAGAAAATGGTTTTCTCTTAGGTATTTTAGTTCTTCAAGGGTATGCTGAGGGAAGTTTATTTCTTCAAATAGACGGTACAAATTATATACCATGTAATATAGATTTAAGAGATTATGAATGGCATCATGTAGCTGTTACTAGAACTGGTATTTCTCTTGCTTTTTATGTTGATGGAGTTGAAGATGGAACTGCAAATAGTGGTAAAAATATGAATTCTGATGGTGATATGATCATTGGATGGGATGAACCTGTGCCCGATGTTACTCCTTATAAAGGCTTAATAGATGAGATGGCAATTTACAATAAGGCCTTAAGTATAGATGAAATCGAATTCCATTATTTTGCAGGCTTAGCTGAACATGGCTACTGCGAATGTCCAGATCCAGTATATGTTGATGATGATTACTCTTGGGAGGGTTATAATGATGGCCATGATTGGGGTTATGATGCTTTTGATAATATTTGCGATGGAATCGATGCTGCTTGTGATGGAACTGTTTGTGTAGCAGAAGGAATATATTATGAGAATGTTGTAATAGATAAACCAATTAATATTATTGGTGAGAACAAAGATACAACAATAATCGATGGCGGCGGTATTAGTAATGTTGTTAACATTACTGCTGATTATGTGAATTTCCTTGGATGTACAGTGAGAAACAGTGGAAGTAGTAATCCTAAGACACATGAAGCAGGTATCTATATAGGTTCAAGTCATAACAATATTTATAATAATATCATCTCAGACAACTATGCAGGTATGAGACTCTGTGATCCTTTATATTCTGATAATTGTAAGTATAATAATATTTTTGACAATACCATCACTTTAAATGATTGGGGTATAGAATTAGACAGATTTTGTACAGATTGCGAAATCTTTAATAATCTTGTTACTTGGAATAACAAGATTGGGATAGAGATCTGGAGCATCTCTAATCCGTTGGGTCATAACCACAAAATCTTAGATAACATCATCTCAAACAATGGTTATGGCATTTTACTTAGTATGAGCAATAGCTGCACTATATCTGGTAACAACATCTGCTCAAATTACGATTATGGTATATACACGCTGAACCATGCTGGTGACAACATTATTTACAATAATTATTTCGATAATATTAATAATGCTCATGAGCATCAAATGGTCCCTTATACTCGCAATATATGGAATATAACAAAAACTCCAGCTAGCCCTGAGAATATTATTGGGGGAGATTGGTTAGGTGGTAACTACTGGAGCGATTATAGCGGTTTTGATTATACTGGGGATTTCTTAGGAGATACAGACCGGCCATATGATAGCTCTGGATTTATTATACATGGTGGGGATATGCTCCCATTAACTGACCTTTACAAGCCGGGTCATACTTTGATAACAGAATTTGATCCAGGAAGAGTAATAGAGGTTGATGGTTCCGGTTCCATCATATGGCAAAAAACAGGATTAGTCTGGCCAATGGATGCTGAAAGATTGACAGATGGAAATACACTTATAGCTGAGGTAGGGCAAAATCGTGTGATCGAGGTTAATAAGAATGGCGTTATTGGATGGAATAAAACCGGAATATCCAATCCATATGATGTAGAAAGATTGGCCAATGAAAACACGCTGATAACATTGTGGGGTTACGCAAAGGTAATCGAGGTTAATAGTAATGGAGATATCATTCGCCAATGGGGAAGTAATCGTCCTTATGACGCCGAAATGCTGGATTTGAATGCTGGCATTATTCTGTTAACTGAATTCCTAAATGATCGCGTAATAGAGATTAATCCTTCAGGTACTATTTCATGGCAAAAGACTGGATTGGTTTATCCTGTTGATGCTGAAAGATTGGCAGATGGAAATACACTTATAGCTGAATATGGGAAAAATCGTATAATCGAGGTTAACCAGAACGGTGAGATTGAATGGGAAATGAAAAATATTGGCCAAGCAATGGATGCTGAAAGGCTTGCAGGTGGAAACACATTAATAGTGCATAGACAGAGTAGCCGTGTGATTGAAGTTAATCATGATTGCGAAATTGTATGGCAAAAAACAGGTTTATCTGTACCAATGGATGCCGAAAGATTACCAGTAATTCCTCCAAACACACCCAATACGCCCTCAGGAACTACCTCTGGTAAACCCGGTGTAAGCTATGACTTTTCAACAAGTGCTACTCATCCAAATGGAAATCAACTCTATTACCAGTGGAAATGGGGTGATGGAAATAAGAGTGGTTGGCTAGGTCCATATGAATCTGGTGAAACAGTAACTGCAAGTTATGCCTGGGCTGAGAAAGGAGATTACGAAATTAAAGTAAAAGCCAAAGATTCAGAAGATATAGATAGCGAATGGTCAGATCCATTAACAGTTACTCTGACAAGAAACAGAGCAATACAAACACCTCTCCTAAACTTCCTTGAGAATCATCCAATATTGTATCAGCTACTACAGAGATTCTTACGACTCTAAAACCTAAACCTTTTTTTCTTTTTTAGGGAATGAGATCAGTGTAAAAAACATTTGGGATTTGTTACAATTTGTTGCATATATTTCTCCATAGTTTTAATTTGTTGTTGTTAACAATTGTTATGCATATATTTTTATTAAAATATTATATTACAATCCTGCTAATTTTATAATGAGGGAGGAATAGGAACATGACAAAAAATAGTGTTTTTAGGAAAGGATTGGTAATAGGAATTATTATTTTATTTATTGGAGCAAGTGTGATACCAACAACTGTTGGAATAATAGAAAAAAAGACAACTATAACAAATTCTGGTTCTCGTGGATATATACAGGATTTAATAGATAATGCTTCAGACGGAGATACAATTTATATTCCAAGTGGAACATATTATGAGAACATTGTCATAGATAAATCAATCAATCTTATTGGAGAGGATAAAAATTCGACGGTTATTGATGGTGGTAATAGTGGTAATGTTGTTGATATTAGTTATACTCCTCGGGTAAATATCAGTGGTTTTACAATTAAAAATAGCGGATATGATTGGGGCAATTCATGTATCAAACTATTGTTTACTGATAATAATACTATTTCGGATTGTATTATATCTGGTGATTATTATTTTGGTATTTATCTTTATTATTCAAAAAATAACATTATCCACGGAAATATTATTATTCCAGGAATTCCAAATCCACAAAATTGGGATGGTATAAAGTTATTTCACCGTTCTAATTCGAATATTATTTCAGATAATATAATTACAAATCATATGGGTGGAATACAATTTACACAAGTTAGTAATAATATTATCACTGATAACCAAATTTCTGAAAATATTTATGGCATAGATTTTTTTATGACCCCAACTAATAACAATACGATTACTAATAATTTTATAAAAAATAACTCAGTGGGGATAAATCTGGATTGGTGGATAATTCAAACAAATATAGATGATAACATAATATGCAATAATCAGTATGGTATTCGTCTTCAAAGAGCAAATTATAGTGCAATTTCTGGTAATAATATCACTGATAATAGTAACATAGGAATATCCTTAGAAATTACTAATGAAAATAAAGTTTATCATAATAATATAATAAACAATGATTTACAAGCACGTGATTATGGTAGCAATAACATTTGGGATGATGGTTATCCATCAGGTGGTAACTACTGGGATGACTATACTGGGGAGGACAATGATGGTGATTGTATAGGTGACACTCCTTATCCTATAGTTGGTGGGGATAACGAGGACAGGTATCCATTTATGAATCCAAGTGGTTGGATTAACCAACCACCAGATAAACCAACAATTAATGGTCCAACATCTGGGAAACCTGGAGTTGAGTATACTTATTATGCTGTTACTACTGACCCGAATTGTGATAAATTGTATTATAAGTGGAACTGGGGTGATGGAAGTTTTAGTGATTGGATTGGACCATACGATTCTGGTGTAGAAATACCTGCTTCACATGTTTGGAGTCAGGGTAATTATGAAATAAAGGCTAAAGCAAAGGATGATAAAGGAACTCAAAGCTATTGGTCAGATCCTCTTGATATTTCAGTACCTCGAGGCAGAATAACAATCAATTCATTATTCTTCAGTCTTTTTGAACGTTTTCCAAATTTGTTTCCTATACTTCGCCAGCTTTTATCATAATGAGGAGTTAAAAATTAAATTGAAAAGGAGGAAAACGGTGCTCAGAGCTATTGGTCAGATCCACTAGATATTTCAATGCCAAGAAACCGAGCAATTAATACACCATTCCTAAACGTCCTACAACAGCATCCTAATCTGTTCCCAATACTACGGCTACTGTTGCAACGATTAGGACTACAATAAAGTTTTAGTTCAAAACCTCCCTTTTCTTTAGTAGTTGAGGAATTGAAATCAGTGTAAAACTATTGTTACAATTTGTTACATAATGTTTCTCCATATGTTTAATTTGTTGATGTTAACAATTGTTATGCATATATTTTTATTAAAATATTATATTACAATTCTGCTAATTTTATAATTAGGGAGGAAAAATAAGTATGCGTAAAAGGATTGTTTTGAAAGACGCTGGTGTTTTACTAATAGTTACGGTTATGTTGTTATCAACTGTTGCTGTGACAGCAGATACAAGTGAACTAGAAATAAAATCCTCTGACGCTCCTAGCGGTGGTTATAGTGGAGGAAACAATAAAGGTCCCGTGGTTTGGGACAACGGTATGACGTATGATGCTCTGCACCCAGCTCAAGAGGATAATACACAACCATTAGATGCTTATCCTGCAGATGATTTCAAATTCGATTATGATACACATGTATGTGATGTGCACTGGATTGGCGGCTACTGGGGTGCAGGTTATGATACCGCTGAATTTGAATGGTGTATCCTAATTTACCAGGATCGAGGTGACGGTAAGGCTCCTGGTCCAGTATTTTGTGGTCCCTACTGTTTTACGCACGGCGAGTGCAATCCAGTGTTGATGGAAGATACCGGTTATTTTATATTCTACAATTTCACGGCATATCTTCCGGAGCCTTGTTGCATATGTCAAGGGGGTATTAAGTACTGGATTTCCATCTATGCTATTGGAGATATATTTCCACAGTCTGGCTGGGGATTTCACAATTATTCGATCAGATTGCATGAGGCTGTCTTCAAGTCTATTTATTTCGGTTACCCGGATTGGACTGACACGTCGATAGTTTTTGACAATGCTAGCGACATGTGTTTCCAACTAACCGCCAAAGAGACTGAAGAGCCACCAGGTCCACCCGTTATAGATGGCCCAATAAGCGGAAAAGTGGGAGTAGAACACGAATACACATTCAACGCAGTAGACCCAGATGGAGATAATGTTAAGTACCACATAGACTGGGATGATGGCGACTCTGAAGAAACAGGTTTTAATCCTTCTAGTGTAGATGTAAAGGTAAAACACACCTGGAGTACTCAGGGGACTTATATTATTAAAGCTAAAGCTGAAGACACCAATGGTTTAGTTGGTCCAGAAGGAACACTATCTGTCAGTATGCCAAGGAACCGAGCAACTCAGAGACCATTCCTTCAGTTCCTGCAGAACTTCCTAGAACAATATCCAATATTATTCCAGTTGCTACAACGATTCCTACGACTCTAAAACCCAACCCTCTTTTTTTTCTTTTTTAACATTTATAGTTTTAAATAATATTTAGTAATATTTAAATCCAAATAAAAGATACAAATTTTCAATAGGGAGGTAAAAAGGATATGGTAAAAAATGTTTTTAGGAAAGGACTTGTAATAGGAATAATAATCCTATTTGTTGGAGCGGTTGTTGTACCATCAATTGAAAGTATTTCAATAAATAAACAGTTCTCCTCAGAGACTAAAACATGTTTTAATAATTTAAGTTCTAAGAGTAAAACTTTATATGTAGGTGGAAGTGGACCAGATAACTATACTAAGATAAAAGATGCTATAGCTGATGCGAATAGTGGAGATACTATATTTGTTTACAATGGTCTCTATAATGAAAATCTAGTTATTGATAAATCTTTAACACTTATTGGAGAAAATCGAAACGATACTATTGTTAGTAATGTTATTGAAGATAATGGTTGTACTGTTTGGGTGACAGAAGATAATGTAAATATTATTGAATTTGGAATAACAAATAGTAGTTGTAGCAGACAGGGACTACGAGTAAGAGAATCTGATAATTTTTCTATAACGTCCTGTAATATTTTCGGAAATTATGGAGGAGTATTAATTTCTCATTCAAATAACATCAATATTGAAGATTGTTCTATTTTCCAAAATATAGGTGGTGCTGGTATCAATTTTTGGGATGTTCATCATTCTAATATACTAAATTGTAAATTATATGAAAATCCTGATGGTATTTATTTTGATACTTCAACTAATAATAAAATTATTTCCTGTAATAGTTTCAATAATACAGTTGGTCTTTATTTGGATTTTTCTTCAAATAATAATTTAATTGAAAACTGTGATACATCAGATAATCAGTGGTGGGGCATTCGCATTTCTAGATCCTCTAATAATACTATTAAAAATATTAATGTATTTAATAACTTAGATTGTGGAATATTAGTAACACCTTCATCTGATAATAATAAAATTTTTGGAAACACCATCAGCTCGAACAACGGTTATGGCATATGGCTTGGGGATTCCAGCAACTACAACATCATTTATCACAACAACTTCATAAACAACGGAGAGAACGCCTATGATGAATGTAATAACACCTGGGATGATGGAAAATATGGAAATTACTGGAGTGATTATAAAGAAAAATACCCAAATGCCAAGAAAAAACTATTAAAACCATGGATGTGGGACACCCCATATGAGATACCTGGTGGGGAGAACAAGGACAGTTGTCCCTTGATAAAGCAATGGCCAGACTCAAAACCCAGAACTATATCAAGGAATACAGCATCATACAGTTCCTACTTGTTGAGGTTTTTGGAACGCTTTCCAAATGCATTCCCACTACTACGCCTGTTGTTACAACGATTAGGACTACAATAATTATTAGTCCAAAACTTCTTTTTTCTTTTTTGTAATTTTGTTGAAATGAAATCAGTATAAATGATTAAGGTTTCAATTTCTGGTTTTAAATATAATTTCATAAAATTTAAGTAAATATATATGATACCAATTATCGGGTTTAGAGGGAGGATAGGAAAAAATGACAAAATATAATGTTTTTAGGAAAGGATTGGTAATAGGAATAATAATATTGTTTGTTGGAGCAAGTGTAGTACCAAGTATAAGTGGAAATGTTGAAGGAAAAAATAAAACAAACATAGATGTTGATTCAGCCTTTAATGAATATATAAAAAAAGAATTTTTCACAAATAATAATATTAATAACGAGAAAATTGAAAGATATACAGATACTCAACCAACGATCTTTAATGGAGATAACTCTAAAGGATGGAGTATAACTGAGGTGGTTAGCACAGAAAGCACACACTGGAGTTGGCAACCTTCGTTGATGGTTGACAGTGGCGGTGTGGTGCATATCGCTTGGATGGATTATACGGATTATGGTGGATCTGGCCAGGATTGGGATATTTTTTATAAGTACAAAAACGGTGGTGGTAGTTGGAGTGCAACTGAGGTGGTTAGCACAGAAAGCACAGAAGATAGTTTTCGTCCTTCGTTGATGGTTGACAGTTCTGATGTGGTGCATGTCGCTTGGATGGATTATACAGATTATGGTGGATCTGACAGCGACGTTGATATTTTTTATAAGTACAAAAACAGTGGTGGTAGCTGGAGTACAACTGAGGTGGTTAGCACAGAAAGCACAGAAGATAGTTATCGTCCTTCGTTGATGGTTGACACCGGTGGCAATGTGCATGTCGCTTGGTTTGATGAAACGGATTATGGTGGATCTGGAAGCGACGTTGATGTTTTTTATAAGTACAAAAACGGTGGTGGTAGCTGGAGTACAACTGAGGTGGTTAGCACAGAAAGCACAGAAGATAGTTATCGTCCTTCGTTGATGGTTGACAGTGGCGGTGTGGTGCATGTCGCTTGGTTTGATGAAACGGATTATGGTGGATCTGGAAGCGACCAGGATGTTTTTTACAAGTACAAAAACGGTGGTGGTAGCTGGAGTGCAACCGAGGTGGTCACCACGGAAAGCGCAGATGATAGTGGGTATCCTTCGTTAACGGTTGACAGTTCCGATGTGGTGCATGTCACCTGGCAAGATCATACAGAGTATGGTGGAGCTGGCTGGGACTGGGATATTTTTTATAAATACAAAAATGGTGGTAGTTGGAGTGCAGCTGAAGTGGTCAGCTCGGAAAGCGGATACCTGAGTGAGTTTCCTTCATTGATGGTTGACAGTAGCAACATGGTGCATGTAACCTGGAAGGATAAAACGAATTATCAAGGATGTGGCATCGACAATGATATTTTATACAAGTACAAAAATGGTGGTAGTTGGAGTGCAGCTGAGGTGGTTAGCACAGAAAGCACAAATCATAGTTGGTATCCTTCGTTATGGGTTGACAGTGGTGGTGTGGTGCATGTCGCCTGGCATGATTTCACTGATTATAGTGGATCTGGCAGCGAGGGGGATATTTTCTATAAGTTTAAAAGCAGTGGGAATCAACCACCAAATAAACCAGATATTAACGGCCCAACAAGTGGAAAAACAGGTACATCTTATGATTATACATTCACATCCATAGACCAAGATGAGGATATTGTCCAGTTCTTTATTGACTGGGGAGATGGTGATACAGAATGGACTGAATTTACTGCATCTGGTACATCAATTACCAGGAGTCATACTTGGACTGAAAAAAGTACATATGAAATCAAAGCAAAAGCTAGAGATACAGATGATTATGAAAGTGATTGGGGGAAACTATCTGTTAGTATGCCAAGAAATAAACTTTTTATTTACACATTATTTATGAGGTTTTTAGAACGATTCCCAAATGCTTTTCCGATACTACGGCACCTACTTGGACTATAAAATAGTCCATCTCTTTTTTTCTTTTTTAGATTCAACTATCAAAAACCTCCAAAAAAATGTTAATATTTAAACATAGATTATTTGGAATAAATGGTGTATTATGGAAATTCGTGCTTGTCCAAGTTGTGGTAGTAAAAATATTTTTAGCTATCTCTCTGTAATCGGTATGAATTACCTTTGTAAAGATTGTGGATTTCAGGGCGATCCTTTTATTTTTGATTCTGAGGAGGATTATCAGGTGTTTCTTGATGAGTTGAAATAACAGTAAACGGATTTACAATTTTATTTTTCGTTTTAATATCTGATTAATAAACCAAACAAAGCAGTTAGTCATCCATTGTTCCTGCGACTGTTTGAACGATTTCCAAATGCATTCCCAATACTACAATTGTTGTTACAGCGATTAGGACTGCAATTAGAGTAGCCCATCTCTTTTTTTATTTTTAGTTTTTTTTATCTTTCACAAGTAGAAACAGGATAAAAGTTTAAATCCTATTATTATATTATAATTTTACCAATTTTATATTGGTGGAGGAAAAAATTATGGCAGAAAAAACAACAGAAGAAAGAAAAGATGAAAACACTATATATGTTGGAAACAAACCACCAATGAGCTACGTACTCGCAGTAGTAACACAGCTTAATACTAATGATTCGGATGAGGCTATCATAAAAGCGAGAGGCAGAGCAATAAGCAGAGCAGTAGATGCAGCAGAGATAACAAGAAACAGGTTTGTTACAGATGCAAAAGTAAAGGACATAAAAATTGGTACCGAGACCATCACCAATGAAGACGGCAGAACCTCTAATGTATCTTCGATTGAAATATGCTTAACAACTAAAAATAAGAGTAAATAGTTAAAACGATAAGCCCATAGGATGAACTCTAAATCTAGTTTTTTGTGAGCTCCTTGTAGCGATTCCCTAATGCATTCCCAATGCTCAGATATATACTTGGACTATAGGGCAGTATAATTTTCTTTTTTCAATTCTTACCTTTATATTTAGAAACAGCTTTTTTATAATATAATAACATTATAGATACACAGATTATGGGGGAGTTATATGAATAATCTAACCACTGGAATTAACAAAAATAAGATTTTATTAATAATACTAACAATAATGATGATTACTACATCCTTTGCTAGCGGAATAAACATAGAACAGAGAATACAAGACGATGAATTTAAAAATCCTGCTATTG
>JAGMDE010000041.1 GCA_023128855.1 Thermoplasmatales archaeon
GTGTCAACTCTATCTTTGATGCGATCTTCTAGATCGGCAATTTGTATTCCTTTATGTATCATCTCCTGTTTTTTATTTGGTTCAAAAAAATTAGCGATGAATTCTAAATATCTTTTGCCAGTGAGATTTTTATATGCTCCTGCGTCTTCAGGGAGGTAGCTAATTATTTTGCGTATCTCGCCTGCTTGATTTTCTAAATCATATCCCATTATTTTTATCGAACCAGAAGTAATAGTAAGAAGAGTAGAAAGTACCCTTAGAGTAGTTGTTTTACCTGCACCGTTGGGACCAATTAGACCGAATATTTCCCCTTTGTTAATGTTAAAAGATATCCCTCTAACTGCTTCTTTCTCTCCATATTTTTTAACAAGGTCATTTACTTGTACAACTGGTTCCATAGTTATTCTATTCTCCTCATCACTTGAAACACGATATAACAATTTTATTTATTATCTTAATGTGTTTTAACAGCAGTTCCAAATGCAATTATTTCTGCAGCGCTAACCATTGTTTGTGCTGTTGCATAACGCATACCAATAATTGCATCAGCACCTAGTTTCTTTGCATCTTCAATCATTCTTTCCATAGCGGTTCTACGAGCCTCTTCCATGAGCTCTGTATAGGGTTTACTTTCCCCACCAATAATGTTTCTCCCCATAGCTCTTAAATCCTTTCCAACATGCTTCATTTGAACACAGCAGCCAAACACAACTCCCAGAACTTCTTTTACTTCTCTTCCAGGTATTTTATCAGTTGTTGTAACCATCATATTTTTTCACCTTATTTATATTCATATCCACATTTTGAACAACGGTATGTTTTACCATCAAATCTTAGTTTAGGATTCTCACATTTAGGACATGTTCCTAAGACTCTTTCCTCAAGTGCTCTAATGCGATTTAGTTCTCTTTCTGCAAGTTGTGATAGATTAATCCATGGATTGTCTTTCCACCATTTCCATGTTTCATCACTTATTGTTATTGTTACTTTTTTCATAGTATCATTCCTAATAATGTACTCATTAGAACTCCTTTTTATTAAACAAAATAATTCCCAAAGACATCAAAATTATTGTAATGATAACTCCTATAACTAGCACTATTGTAACTGGATTATCCATATTAAAAACAAGCGGAATTATGGCGGGAATAGATGAAACATAGTTGCCAACAAAAATCACTAAAACCACGCCTACAACAATTGATGGAGAAATCACGCCGATTAGTATGCCTACCGCACTAGAAATCGCAATTACAGAAAGAGTCATTATAAAAGAATCGATAATGCCTTTCATAACAAAATCGAGCAATATCTCTGACTCAAAAAAATCAATCATAATGCCAAAAGATATGGCAAGAATACAAGCAATTGAAACACATATATAAACTGCTAAAAACTTTGATACAAGTAAATACCAACGTTTAATAGGTCTAATTAGAAACAAATCAAAAACACGGGTATCTTTCTCATTAATAATGTTAACAGTGAGCATCACAGAGGCTAGTAAACCTCCAATACTTGATACCAACATGGAAGTAAGAAGTGAAATCGGCATACCCTCAACACTATTTGAAGTTGAAATATGAACTAAAAGTGCCAAAATAGGGAGACCTATCCAAAGAAAGATCATAACCTTTGATTTATAGAATCCTTTTAGTTCATCTTTAAGAATCAGAGAAAAGCTCATTGTTTCACACCTCCTTTTCTAAGATAATACTGATACACTTCGTCAAGAGAAGGCTCTGTAGGGGTGATACTTCTAATACGACAGTTGTTTTCCATTAGAGTTTTTATTATGTTATGAATAATTTCATCGGTATCACCAGTTTTTTCAATGTTCACTAAGATTTTTTGTGAAGATTTTTCTATGATTTTTTGCACACCCGAAATTTTACCTATTTCGTTGAATTTATCAGATCTTTTTGAAAGAATTAGTTCAATTTGGTTTTCTTTTAAAAATTCTGATTTTAACTCATCAAGACTACCGATTTTTACGATATGACCCCAGTCAAGAATGCATATTTTTGTTGCAACATCTTCTACGTCACTTAGAATATGTGATGAAAAGAAAACGGTTGTACCGTTGTTACTTAATTCTTTTAGTATTTTTTTTACTTGATACCTGCTTTCAGGATCTAAACCACTTAGGGGTTCATCTAAAATAAGAAGCTTTGGATTATGTAAAAGAGCTTGAACAATACCTAGTTTTTGGATTGTTCCTCCTGATAGTTTTGAAATTTTTTTGTGTTTGTATTCTGTTAGATTTAACAATTTTAAATTTTCATCAATACGTTGCTGAATAGAGGTATTGTTCATCCCTGAAAGCTTTCCAAAGGTTGTAAGTGCATGGTTTGTAGTTCTCCATTTTTGGAAGCCTACTTCTTGAGGCATATAACCTATGAATCTATGAGCATGTTCTTTTTGCTCTGGCATTTGATAGCCATTAATGGAAAGGTTACCACTTGTTTTATTTAACAGACCTACCATGATTTTTATAGTAGTTGTTTTTCCAGCTCCGTTTGGGCCGATGTATCCAAAAATTTCTCCTTGTTTTATATCAAAAGAGACGTTATCAACAGCAAGAATGTCCTTATATCTTTTTGATATATTTCTTAACGAAACTAGGGCAGGTTCTGATGTTGAATCCTTAATGTCTTCAAATGTTACTTTTCCAATTGCCCCACATGATGGACATGTAAGTTTTTTTGTTTCACCTGGGCTGCCTGTGCATGTTGTAGTTTTACTACAGTTTGGACAACGTATTGTTTTTTCCATATTAATTCACCTAATTTGTTGGTATTTCGTAAATGAAACTAACTATTACAAGTATAATTCCAATAATTAGAGCAATTATTGATTTTAATCTTGGACCGCCTGGTGCATTAATCCAACGTGCAAGATTTGGATTTAAAAAAGCTCCTATTCCAAAAAGTAATACAATTGCTCCAGAGACTAATAGGATGATATTTATTGTTTCCATGTTATCTACTTCAGTTTTACTGCTGTTCCATATGCAAGTATTTCCGCTGCTCCACCCATTATTGCTGAGGTCATAAATCGGACGTTTATTACTGCATCTGCACCTAGTTTTTCTGCTTTGTCAATCATTCTTTTGTATGCTATTTCTCTACTTTCTGATAGCATTTCAGTGTATTCTTTTATTTCTCCACCAGCGATATTTCGAAGTCCTGCTTTGAAATCTTTTCCAATGCTTTTTGCTTGAACAGTATTTCCTTTTACAAGGCCGAGCATTTCTTTAATTTCTTTTCCTGTTACAAACTCCGTATTGGTAATTATCATGGTTCCAAATCCTCCTTTTTGATTTCTTCTTTCATTTTCTTTTTTCCTTCTTGTTGCTCAATTACAATTGATATGAATAAAAGAATAAGTCCAATTATAATTGCAACTACTCCTATTGCTATAACAGCGTCAATATTTTCAAGGCTTAGATTTTCAAAACCTTGGTATAGTCCATATCCTAGCAGAATGATTATTCCTGCTACGAATATTATCATTCCAATTGTTTTTCCACTATTCATTTAAACACTTCCCAATACGTATTAGCACGTATATGCACCATATTGTATTTAAATGTTCCGAAAAAGGGGGCTTTGCACAAATAATCGCTTTTGCACAAAAAATACAAATTCTGCACAAAAAATCGGTGTTTTTGGGTAATTTTTGTGCAAAGCCGGAAAAGGGTTCTGTTGAAAATATGGTTGTTGAATTTGGGTTGTTGATTTTTGGTTGGTAAAAGACTTTGTACAATAAATATTTTCGTTCAAAGGATTTATATACTCATATTCCTACTTTTATGGTTAATAGGGGGAAAACTTTGAATAAAAACATATTGGCAATTGGAATAACAATTCTTTTTACTCTTTCAGTTGTATCTCCAATTGTATTTGGATATAATGTTAGAACATCTAATGAAGAATCAATGGTTGTGAATGATAGTTTTGATATATACATGTATCCAGAGTTTTATGATTGTTATAATACTGATGAGATACCTGAGAGTATCGAACCTATTATTTTTGAAAATGAAGTAAACCTAGATATTCCTAAAACAGAGAACATTGTTGACTCAAAGGATTCACCTGAACCACTTAGTGGTCCTATGGATTCCGCTTGGCCGATGCATGGTCATGATGTACGTCATACAGGGCGCAGTCCTCATAGTACGGTTGATACTTGGGAAGCGATATGGAAATTCGAAACCAAAGGTTGGGCTCTTAGCTCCCCAGCAATTGATAAAGAAGGAACTATTTACATTGGTTCGTGGGATCTTTATGCTGTTTATCCAAATGGCACTATAAAATGGGAACGTGATGATGGTGACCTTGAACATTCTTGTCCTGCTATTGACGAAAATGGAACAATATATATTGGAACTCCAGGTGCTCTTTGTGCGGTTAATCCTGATGGCACAACAAAATGGAAATATGGGGCAAGTGGTGTTGAATCTTCACCTGCTATCGGAGATGATGGAACAATATACTTTGCCGATACCAATAATTGGAATATTAAAGCCCTTTATCCCAATGGAACATTAAAATGGTCTTATCATACTAATCATGTTATTTATTCATCACCTGCAATAGGTCTTGATGGCACTATTTATTGTGGTTCACACGATGACTATGTGTATGCATTGTACCCAAACAACGGAACCCTTAGATGGAAGTTCAAAACAGGTTCTTGGGTGCATGGTTACCCGACAATTGCAGATGATGGAATCGTCTATATAGGTTCAGATGATAACCATCTATATGCCTTGTATCCAAATAATGGAACTTTAAAATGGAAAGTTAATATTGGAGCAACATTTGGAAGTGTAGCTTTAGATAAAGATGGGACCATTTATGTAGGGGTTTGGCAAAAAAGGTTTTATGCAATATGTCCAAATGGAACTATTAAATGGAGTTTTAATACGGGTGATGGCAAGGTTTGGAGTTCATCTCCTGCACTTTCCGATGATAATACTATCTACTTTGGTACTTGTGATCTTGAGTGGACAGGCGGAATCGAGATTATTGCTCTTTATACAGATGGTACTGTTAAATGGCGGAAAGGGCTCGATACGGTGTTTTCTTCACCTGCTATAGCTGAAGATGGTACTGTTTATATTGGTTCATGTGGTGGTATGGGTAAAGGTTTTCTTAATGCGTTTGGCGTTGGAGAACTTGAGGTTGATGCAAACGGACCTTATTTTGGACTAATTAATGAGCCTGTGCAGTTTGAGGGTTATTCAAGGGGTGGTTATTCACCTCATTTTTATCATTGGAGTTTTGGTGATGGAGAATCATCTGATGAACAAAATCCAACACATACGTATTCAAGTCCTGGAAATTACACAGTAACACTAACTGTTACAGATGATACTGGTAATTATACGAGTGATTATACTTGGGCTTGGATACAGGATGGCAATACACCACCAAACAAACCAACTATTGATGGTCCAACTCATGGAACGGCTGGGGCATCTTATCCTTATACATTCACAGCGACTGATCCTGAGGGTGCAATTATTTGGTATTACGTAGATTGGGGTGATGAAACAAATACTGGATGGATTGGACCATACGATTCAGGTACAGAAGTTATAAAAAGTCATAAATGGTCAGAACGAGGGGATTATACAATCAAATGTAAGGCTAAGGATCCTTATGAAGCTGAAGGACCTGAGGGAACACTAAAAGTTACTATGCCAAGAGATAAAGCAACAATAAGTATGTTGTTTCTGAGGTTTTTAGAACATTTTCCAATACTACAAAAAATGTTGTTATATCTTATAGAATAAGACTTTACAGGCAAATTACTTACATTACGGGCAAAATAGACTTTACAGGCAAAGCCCCCTTTTTCGGTTTTGCACAATAAACATTTTTGTATTAAAAGAATTTACCAAAAATATAAATGTAAGAACATATTATATATATTAAATTATAAAAGAGATTCCTTTGATGATAAAGATGAAAAGAAAAATTATTACATTGGCATTATTAACCCTATTATTATTGACTAGTATTGCATCTACAGCAACATCATCTACTTCTAATAATATCAAAAATAATAATTTTTTGAAATATGATAACATCTCTCAATTCAATAAAGAAAACAAGTGTGAATTGTGGAATCCTGAGTACGACGGAGATCACTCTCCATGTGGATATGAATGCTGGTGTTATCAGGCTGTTATAATGTTAGATAATGGTCAACGTTGGGATGCAGCAGCAACATTTGTCTATTTTATGAATAAGACAAAAAAAGGTTTTTCAGAGGGGGTTTCTTTTCTTAGAGTTAGACATTGGAATAGACAGACAGGTAAAGTATATGATTGCTTCCGAACTGATATTTATCCTGGTCCTTTTCAAACTTCGAAAAATGAGATGAGTTTGAAATATGGAAATAGTTCAGCCCAAGGCGTATATCCGAATTATCATTTTCATTGTGAAGACAATATAAATAATATCATTACAGATCTTCAATTTCATGCAACTTCATTGCCTTATTGGGGTTTTGAAGGCGCAACAAATGGTGTAATACCCTGGGGATTTAGTGGTACAGGTAAAGGTTATTTTGTTCCAACACTTAAAATTAATGGAACTATTACAATAAATGGCGCTGTCCACAAAGCAACAGGTATTGCTTACTTTGAACATGATTATATTTGGGGTGATTTTGCAAATCCATTAGCAATTTATTCACTTCAGGAATTTCGCTCTTGTAAAAAATTAGTTACTGCCTCAATTAAATGGTACTTGCAGGAAGTTTTAGAAAATAGGCCTAAACCAACTTCACTATTATTTCATCTTGATAATGGGAACTCTTTTGGTTGGTCTTGGAGTTGGATATTATTTGACAACAACTGGAGTATTGTATTATTCAGACCTATTTTTTTCGGATTTTCAGAAGGCCTAAATCCAATGCTGTTATATTTTACAAAAGATGGTAAAAATTATTATGAAATTGGATGTGGATATTGGACAAACAATCAATTAAAATATATGAAAAGAGCTGATATTTATATTCCACTAGCTTATAATATTTCAGCTTATAAGGATGACATTGAATTACATCTGAGCTTTACACCAACAACCGAAATGACAGAACTTTATAGCAAGGATTGGGCACCATCTGCAAAGGCAAAAACATGTACATTTTATTGTTGTGGAGATGTAACAGGAACATATGTTGACAAAGATACCACCATCCAATTAAATGGCTCATATACTACTGAACAGTCACGATGGTTATCAAAATCCCTTGAGAGAAGGGGATTCCGATCTCTTGAAGTAAAGATAATTAGGCCACCTGACGGCCTAGGCATAAGCATTAAAAGAGTTTCGCATAAACTTGGTATTGAGAGATATTTCAAAATACAGTTGAGACCAACTTTTGAAATAGAATATTATGTAAAACCTGCTCCCTAAATCAATATTTTTATTTGCTGTGGCTTACCCGGCCGCTTATATGAAATTAACCCTGCAAAAGAGATTGTATGGGAATATTTTAACCCTTATCCAATTCCTATTCCATTATATAACTCCGTATTTAAAACACAGTGTTATCCAATAGATTATCCTGGTATTGGAGATCTTTCAATAAATATAGATATTGAAGTGTTTGAAAAAGATTTGTCTAGGAGCGATATAGCCACTTTTACTCTTTTTATGAGGTTTTTAGAGCAATTTCCATTATTACAAAGAGTATTGTTGTATCTTATAAAATAAGACTTTAGGTGCAAAAACAGGACTTTAAGGTCAAAACCGACTTTAGGTGCAAAGCCCCCTTTTTCGGCTTTGCACCCAAACTCGGTGAAAACAGGTACTTTGGGTGCAGAATGGTGACTTTAGGTGCAGAGTAGATAAACCTATATATTCTATCTTTTTATCTCAGCAAAAGTTACATACTATTAACTATTATAATTCAAGTATGCAAGAAGAAAACATAAAATGGGTTGGTTTTGGATTGGTTATTGGTGCAGGGATAGGTGCGAGTTTAGGAGTGATATATAATAATATTGCTTTATTTTCCGCTTTTGGTGCTGGATTGGGGATTGTCTTTGGTTCAATGATCGCTTCCTCCAAGTCCAAAAAATAAATTTTGCCTGCGCATTAGAAATTAATAATCTCTTGATTCCATTTACAATATTCACAATTCTCATGTGAATCAGGCAGATCTCCCTCCAAAACAGTATACGCTTTATCTACCAATTTATCTACTCTCGAAAGATCTGTTTTCACTTCTAAAATTGTACAATTGAATGGCATACCCTTATGCAATTCACATTCATCAGGGTAATAAAAAGCAAGATAAGCTTTATTTGTTGTGTCATATCCCATTTTCTTTAATAAAAATGAATAAACGTCTAACTGTAGCTGATAAGATAGATGAACATTTTCAGGTGCTTTTGATTTAGTTTTATGATCAAACGCTACAATATTATTGTCTTCTAATTTTAAGTAATCATCAGGTCGACCCCATACTGTAATACCATTATCCAGTTCATACTTCAATGTCTATTGGCATTGGTGTTGCTGCAGCTGCTATGATTACGGGTATAACACAAATAAATAATTCAACATCAATATTTATTCTCTGCGGGATTATTCCCTTTTTAATAACTTTAATTACTACCTTTTGGTTAGGTGAATTAGCACGCTTTAAGCGAGCTGGGGACTATATTTGTTTTATAGAATATAAAATCTCATTGATTTTAGATGAATTTTATAATAGTAAAATAAAAGATACATGGAAGGATAAACAAAAGGCTTTAGAATCTATATCGGAACTTAATCAATCAATATTACCTTTAGGTAGACCTATGTTATGGGAGCTTTGGCTCAGAGATGTTGGACATATGCGGAGATTATATTATTTTAGATTCTTGTTAATATTTTTTGCCCCAATGATAATGGGTATTTATTATGCCTTTGAAAACTACAATCTTGAATTATTTAATATAATTAATTTTTTCAACCTGTGGAATAAAAACCAAATTCTTGTTTTATGGATTTTATTTATAACTGGTTTCTATCTTGTATTTATATATTTGTTTGGTTTCAAATTGAAAGGAAAAGGAAATAAGATTATATCGATCATAGACCAGTCATTCCCGCTAAATTACCCTCAATATCACCAGAGTAATACAAATCAACATCAATTCTGTTACAGTAATCATCACTTTTTGCTTTAAACTTTATCCAATTACAATCGATTGAATCATCTAATGTGAGTACAAGATATGGAGTCCAAAACCAACCCTTACTACGTGCTATCGGACTACCATAGGGATACCTATCATCTTCAGTTCTTGTGCAACTTGCTTTAGTATTTTCATTTTTATCATATGCATTATCTTCGTTGTCCCAGAGATTCCAACTATCAACATGTCCAGTAGGTGAGACCCATTCATCAGAATTCTTATCATATAAATAGAATTCATAAAGCTCTGCAGATTGCTGAGCTGATCCACCAAGTTGAACATTGAACCTAATCCTTGCCTTCGTGACTTCAGAGTCGCCCTGTAAATTTGGAACAACTCTGTAAACCATTTTATTATCTCGATATCCTCCTCTAAATACAGGATTCCAGTCACCCTCAACCGGGAGATTATCGCTTCCTTTGCCATTTCCATTATCATCAAGTCTTGCATCCTGAGGCCAAAATGTATAACCCCATTCTTTAATTACATCAATACTCATGAAATTAACATTTTCAACATGATCATCTGCAATATTGAAAGCTTCCAATACATTTGTATCTCCATCTCCAATTTCTTTGAAAAACTTGTATGAAAATGCTGCCCAATCCTGGCCTGTTTCAAGCTCCGCAGGTTCTTTTATAGATGAAGATGTTATTATTATCCTATCTTCACCGCTTTTACCTAAAGCCTCATGATAATGTCCTACCATACATGAATCTATCAGAAAAACTAAACGTCCTATGTCATTACCATAACCATGGAACAGTAACCACAAACCAAACTGCCAATCACATATTGGTTGGTCATCTAGTGTTCCATTTCTATTGGTATCGAAACCAGATGTACTAAATCCACTTTTAAGACTACTTTTTAGCGTCGACGTGTTCCAAGCAGAATAACCACTGTGTGTGATGAAAAATACAAAATTTAGATCGTTACTATCAGATTTACCCTTCAACCAGTTTGCTAATGCATGTCTGATGTTTGATGGTGTACTTAATCTATCAACATCAAAATTGCTATCACCATCAGCGTCCCTCCATTTATGAGCACTTAAATAATAAATATCGTCGTCGTCATAGTGGAAAGTATGAATAAGTTCCCTATAAAGGAAATCGAGCTCTTTATACATCTCTTCCTGATCCGTTGACCAAGGTGTTACAATCCAAGAGCCACTACCCATAGATGTCCAATCAGTGCTTGGAATGATACCATAATCAAAACCTTCAACTAATAAGACATCGCCATTCTTATTAACAACTCGGACATCATCGAACCAAGCTTCTTCATTCTTCCAGCAAAATAATGCAATGCTCCCAGAAGAATGACTATTATCTGTGACATCAAATACTTTACGACAACTATTGAAAAAGTTGCCGATTCTTTTAATTTTAATATTATTCCCATCAAGAGTAACATTGATAGTATACCAGTTATCTTTTATTAAAAGATCGTATTCTTTACCAATGTTGTAACGAACATCATTTACGACCTTGTCTAAAAACATTCGAGATAAAGCACCATGTTGCCTCCATCTTAAAATATAATAATTACTAGCATCTTGATAACGGAATATAACACCGATGTTCTCTTTATAAAAATTCCAACCCTCTTCCTTTGTCATCAGATCAACTTCGAAGGTATAATCTGTCCAACTTGAACCGCCGTCATAGAGAAGATATGGTCCATTACAAGGATTATAATTAGAACCAACATCACTTGTCTGCCTAAGTTTACAGCTTGCTCCACCGCCAATAATAACCGCATATCTATCATTCGTCACATCAGGAGCAAACGGTTCACTACCCGGATCACCAGCTTTAAAAACATTTTTTTCACGCCAATAAGTAATCCCATCATTATCTTTATCGTTCTGACTAACTGTAAAAATAACATTTGCATCATATCCCCTGTTACCATCAACCTCGCCACAAGTGCGACCAATAAAATCCGTATCACCCAGATAATCATCTCCCCACCAGGTACCATTCTTTAAATTATAAGTAATATCACATTTCTTTCCACCAATACCGCCATTGATATCACAAAGTGTATCATCCCCAGGATCCTCCTCCCATAACTCAATTGTGATAGGTACATTTTGTACATTATCAGGGACATCTTGAGTAGCAGACCAATCATCCAAGATGTTAAATTTATTATTCCACACATTGCTTGTATTTGAATTACCTGCAATAATCGTTTTAACGTAAAAATCAGGGGCTCCATCAGAAGGATCCCAAGATTCATCGTCGGTATACCCAATTGTATTATCATTTGAGTTTTCAATACCTTTACCACTAGGAATACAATTTGGATCATCCGTAATCAAAATATTATCAACCTCCATCCACCATTCAGGATTACCATGCGACCAACCAAGATCATCCCTAAGGCCTGCCTCAGGATCTGGATCAGGATAAGCCTTGGTATTATTAATCTTAAGAGTATAATCACCAATTTCTGCTACATCCACCACACCATACCATGACCATTTCCACTCACCATCTTCAGGTAGTCCATCTGTATCCTGATACCACATCACCTGAGTACCTAGGACTGAATGATCTGATCTTCGATTATAAATCCTAGTTGCAACATTTGCATCATCAATCCACCACAGGGTAACATTTGAACAAGCCTTATCATATCGATGACTTCTCATCCAAATATGGTATATCCCAGGTTTGTTAACAGTAAAATCCCATTCAGC
Source organism: Thermoplasmatales archaeon (assembly GCA_023128855.1). GTDB lineage: Archaea > Thermoplasmatota > E2 > DHVEG-1 > DHVEG-1 > JAGMDE01. Next base: position 11,928 of record JAGMDE010000041.1, read on the forward strand.
AAAATCATCTAAAGCCACACGGCTATCATTCTGCCGGGTGTAATACCCACCAGAAGCACTGACATGAGGGAGAGTTATCCAATCTGTTCCATCTCCACTACCTGAAGTATTGGTCTCACTGGTATCCCAGTTTTCACCCTCACACCAAGTATACGTATACTCGCTAGCATAAATCCGTTTTACAGTCAAAGTCACCTCAAGATCAACAAGTGGATCAATATCATAAAAATCCTGCCAAGTGTCAACATCAGAATCAACTGACTCATGTTGGGTATAATAACGAGTTTTCTCCTTATAATCACTTAAACCATCAATATCCTTATCTGAATCAAACAAAACATCAAACTCCCAACTCGCCTCTACAAATGTATCATCATCACAACGTAAAACAAAACCATTAGCATCACAAAAAGCAGCATAAACACGATACAATCCACTATCATAAGAAAGATTCCAGGTGTTCACCTGGCCATTAAACAATGTATCCAAAGCAAGAGTTTCACTGCTGTTAATCCTCCTCGGAGAACTCTCCTCAATGATAGTATGATCCACAATCCACCTCTGCAGACTACTTTTATAATAATGAATCTGCATCAACAAATACCCAGTAATATCATAAGCACCAGCGTTAACGATCTTAGACTGAGTAGGATGGAAATCAATTTCAAGATAAGGAGCAAAACTACTTTCACTACTGCCTAAAACAACATATTCATCTCCAAAAAAAGCTGGGTCATCAAAAGCAATATCCCAATTACTCCGCAGACAAAGCTTAGTCAAATCCTTTTCCCTACTAATCCATCCAAGAGCAGTATTGTTAAACGTGATATTATACCAATTACCAGACATCATATCACTAGTACTAATACTGCCACCATCACCACTGTAATAGTCTTTATCATAATCCCCGCTCTGCAACTGGTCATGCGGATAAACATTGCTATCATTATTTTGAAGCACAATATCGAGGTCACGTAAAGATACATGTTCAGAATCAAGATAAAAATGCAGCTTGCAACTATTTATCGTATCACTCTTTTTGATTATACTGGTGTTGAAAAACAGAAAACCTCTGTATATATAATAAGTTGATGGAAATGTTTTTTCCTGTCCTATCCTTATTGTATCACCGGTGCTATCCACAGATCCCCAAGAGACATTATTGGCAGCATTATAACTCGTAGAAGATGCACCTATGAATCCATCCTGGCTACATCCACCAAAGTTTGCAGGATATCCATAGACATCAAAAATTGTCGCAGGAGACACCCCTGAACCCCAATCAACTCTATTACCCAGAAAATCTTCAGTATCCTGAATCACCACTTTTACATATCTTCCCTCTTTATCAGTACTATCAACCTCTTCCCAACTAGTTGTATCCTGCCAAGAAGCAATATTTGAAGCCACAGCAGCTTCCCAAGAACGATTATCACTGCTGACATAAATATCAACATCAATTGGGTCAAATCCAATAGTAAAAGAACGACCACGGAATTTTTTAATACTATACTGTTGTCCAAGGTCAAGGATAAACCAATGCTCATGATTATCAGCATGACTCCAAATATCAAGACCATCAAGAGCATTTTTTAAATCCTGAGATTGACCTTCACAACTATCAGCAAGTTCACTACTACCAATACCAAGCCAGTCGTCGCTGTCAAGCCAATGCATCATTGTATACTTCTCCTGATCTACACTTAGTGTTCCAATGCGGATAAACAATGACACTGGGGCATTATACTGACCTGTTCGGGATTTAACAATCACCTTATACGTGAGATTACTATCCCAGCTGAGATATAGATCCCTGCTTTTATGATTAGAAGGTGGATCCTTGCAGATAAGACGAATGATAGTATTATTACCCATATCCGTAATAGTTTTGTCAAGTGTTTGACTCAGTAGGATATCTTCAAAACCAGTACCGTTGTATATTCGGAGATAGTTATCACTTTCCACATCAGCGATCCTGATGTCTTTAATCTCCCAGCCGAAACCAAGAACATACGGTATATCATCCTCATCAAGGTTCATGATATACGGTATAACCGTGAGATCAGCATCATCCACACCGAGATAATACCGTATTGCCAGTCGGAAATCATAACCGTTATAAGTCAGGTTCTTCCAAAGGGTTGCATTAACATAACTCTCATTATCCATGTTGATGTTTTTATTGAAACCACTCAGCTCATCCGTCCGATATATGAGATGCCACTCATTGTTGTTGTAGTATCCCAGCATGAGTACGTTACGAGTCCAATATTCATCCTTGTGATTCGTAAATTGTATACCATTGCTGATGTTGAAATAATAACTGTTATGGTTATTCCACATATGCAAAACCTGATCGTCATCTAAGAGTTCATAACCAATCGGAGGCTGTTCACCTGGTGGATCAGTAATATTTATTGTTTCATTATCACCGTATTCATTTTTTAACGTAGCAATAGATATATTTACCTGTCCAGAGGCATTAAAACTCTGAACAGCAGAACTATTTGTGTTATTTGCATAGTCTTCTATCCAAACCGTGTAATTATATTGACCATTTTCCCAGGTATCAGAAAAAACATAGGAATATTTACTATCAGTGATCTTATCCATGGTAAAATTCCCGTATGTTATATTATCAGGATAAATTATGTTAACCTTGGCTATATTTATGCCACTAATATTTTCTGTAAAGTTAGCATTAATAGTAACATTTAAACCGAAACCAACACAGGCCGGATCACTGGTAACATTTATTATCTCCGGTGATATAGCATCATCTCCAATAAAAATATGTTTAGTAATTGTATCATTACACCCATCATTACTTGTCGCTGTTAATGTTACATTGTATCCTCCATCTTCTGAAAAGGTATGATTGATAGACATCCCTGTACCATTAGTCTGATCACCGAAATCCCATTCATAGGAGTCAATTGTTCCATCACGATCATAGGAACCTGAGGCATTGAAAGATACTGTCATATTTTCCACTAGGTACCTGTATTCAGCAACTGGTGAATATTCACCCCAAGGAAGAATTAATGGATAACTATCAAAGGTATCATCCATAGCTATAATATATGGCGTGTCACCAATACCATCTGAGCTAGATTCATTTTGATTAGAACCTGAATACATGTCATCACCTGTATAGTCATCCCAATAATTGCCACCAGAAGGATAACCGTTGTCCCATGTTTGATTGCAATCATCATAGAGATGCTCAGTGTTGTTTATAAAATTGTTATGATAAAACATGTTTTTATTTGACGAATTAAAACCATAAATGGTAATCCCAATCTCATTATTTTCAAACTGATTTTCAAATATTTTGTTATCTGCTGCTTCTTCAATAAGAAGACCATTGTGTGTTGTATTAATAATAGAATTTCTATATATTGAATTGTTACTAGTGGTATTGATCCAGAGGTAGACACCATAACTGTTATTTACAATATCGTTATCCATAACATTGTTGTGATGTGAACCATTTCCAATACATATACCACAGCCACAATTGGTAATGTTATTCTTTGAGATATTATTATAGGCAGAGGAATTCCAAAGAAAAATAGTACTTGTATAGGTTATATTTGTAAAGGTATTGTTAAAAATGGTGTTATTATTTGCTCCTTCTAAAAAGAGACCAGAAGCATCACAGTCTTTAATAATATTATTGGTAATATTAGTATAATTTGATTCAACTCTTAATCCTGCATCATCTTCTTCTTCACCACCATTTTGAATGGTAAACTCACTCAGATTAACCCAATCAGCAGTAATGGTTACAGTGTTACCATTTTTACTTCCATCTATGGTTGTGTTATCTTTATTTTCACCAGTGAGGTTAATTGATACATTTACAATGACATTCTCATTATAAGTGCCACTATAAACATAAATAGTATCACCTGAGCTTGCATTATCAATTGCATCCTGTATTTTTGTATAATTTCCTCCTCCTTGACCGCCAACATATAGTGTTTGACCTCCTCCGGAAGCTTTGACGTTAAAATTTACAGGCATGAGCATCGAACTCGATATCAGCAGCATTAATATGATTAAAACAAATATTTTCTGTTTCAAACTCCTCTACCTCCCCCAACCAATATTTATTATTCATCACAAAATACTTAAATATGATGTACGAAAATTTCGTATATTGTCGATATTCTTTCAAAATGGAACAAAAACATAGCAAATAATAAACATTTTGTATGTAAGTTTTAAATATCTGTAAGTTTATAATAAATGGTTAGGAGAAGTTATCCAATCGGCTGACAATACTGCGTGGTCTGTAGCGTAGCGTAAGACCCGCAGATGAAGAAGCCGTCTATATTTTTCTAAGTGTATTTTACATATCATTTTTCTATCGCACACGGCACACTGCTTAGGGTGTACCCTATAAAGGTGCGACAGGAGAAATCAATAATATGGAAATTGTAAGTAGCGGATGCTATAAAAAGCCAGCG
>JAGMDE010000042.1 GCA_023128855.1 Thermoplasmatales archaeon
CCCGTCCCAATTTTGTTATAAAATTATGTCGTTTTAACTCTTTATAAATTCCCAAGATGTAGGAAATCAAATTTTTAACAAACATGGAAACTATATCTACATATATACCAGATTATGCATCTGCAAAAAAGGTATATAAAATGTCTTTTGGTTACTTTGCTGCGGCTAGGGGAAAACGGCTATCAAGAAAATATGGGATGCAAATTAGAGACCATACTCGCTCGATCGAAAAACGATTTTCTATTTGTAGAGACCCTGCCCAGTTTGATAGAAAAGACGAGGAGATAAAAAATGTTCAAATCGGATAGGATGCGAAATATTAAAGATGACAAACTCTTTGATCTATGGACCAAAAAACTTGGAAAGGAATTACCTAACTTTTGGAGTGATTTTGTAAAGTAGCGATTATTGAAAGTACAATCTAGATTTAAAATGCTATTCTAATTTGATTCAATAACTTTTAGTTAAATATTTTATGTAGATATACTATCTCTTAGTTCAATGGGATATAAGAGCCCAAGTATTACCGCCGATGGAATTCTAATAAAAAATCAGCAGATTCTTCTAGTTAAAAGGAAAAATCAGCCATTTAAAGGAAAATGGGCTTTACCCGGCGGTTTTGTAGAATACGGGGAAAAAACCGAAGATACCGTAATTAGAGAAGTATTAGAGGAAACTGGTTTGAAAACGAAGATAAATCAACTTGCAGGAGTTTATTCTGATCCAGACAGAGACCCAAGAGGACATACTATAACTGTAGCATATATTCTAGATATAATTGGCGGAGAGTTAGTAGCAGGTGATGATGCTTCCGATGTAAAGTTTTTTAATGTGAAAGAATTACCTGACTTATCATTTGATCATAGTAAAATAATTAATGAGGTTTTACAGAGGTTTTATCATGATGTTCTGTCCAAAATGTAAATCATTAATGTTTCCAAAAGGCGATGTTTTTGCCTGCAGTAAATGTGGGTTTGAGAAGAAGAGAACAGGAAGTGCTGTAGTTGTAGAAAAACAGACTGAAAAAGAAATAGTATTATTGGAGAAGAAAATAGATATTCTTCCAAAAACACGTGTTGAGTGCCCAAAATGTGGGCATAATGAGGCTTTTTGGGTTCTCAGACAAACCAGAAGCAGCGACGAGCCTGAAACGAGAATTTATACGTGTACAAAATGTGGACATCGATGGAGAGCATATTAGAAGATTTATTATTGTCTTCATATCTGGTTTGGCAAAAATATTTGAGACCATATACTACTGTTGTAATTTATTTTAATTGGTAACATAAATATAGAAAATTATATAAATGACACAAAACTATTCTTAATAGTAAAAAGAGAAAAGCCTAAAGAGGTCGTTAAAATGTTAAAAAACAAAGCAATACTTGCAATAGGAATAACATTTCTATTTGTAGCATTATCTATGACTCCAGCTTCTGCAAATGCTACATCTAAAAAAATTGGATTGTGTGAGCAAGAGTCCAATGCAGTCGCTAGATTATTTGATGAAATTGAATTGGCAGCATGTAATGCACATAATTATCAGGAATTTTTAGAACTTGCCAGAGATCTTTTCAAAAATAAAGAATTAGGAACTTTCCCAATTTTAAAGTATATACTTGATAAAATATTGTCTTGGGTAATTACGCAGAGAGACTTATATCTAGGCGGCAAGAACATCAATGATTTTTTTGATAGATTTAATTTAGGGTTTTTTAAAGATTATTCTAAAGGCTATTTTGTATTCAGCTGTGGATCTTACAACAGATGGAATCCGCGCAAAGAAAACGAAATAAAACTGTTCAAACAGGGATTTGAATTCTGGCGTTATTCGGGTAAATCAAAGCTATTTAAAGGGAGAACATTGATTGTAGAGAGGCATCCTTTTGGCATAAAACAGCGAGTAATGGGATCACAGATAGGAGCAATGATAGGCTTCAGGGGATTATACATTGATACGGAAAGCAAACTCACGGGGACTGCATACAACCTATTTATAGGGCGTGCGAACAGAATCCGAGCACTTGACATAACTCCCTTTTCAGACTAATCTGATTTTTTTACCTTCTCCAACCTTTTTCATTTTTAATTAAACAGTTTAAATGTTTTTATTTCGTCGAATAGATTTGGGATAAGAATATCGCCTATTGACTATATCAAAAACAAAAATTATATAAATAGTTAAAACTATAAATGATTAAAACAATCAATTATAATAAAAATATCAAATAACTAAACTAAGGGGGCCATAAAAAATGTCAAAAATGAAACCATTACTTGCCATAGGGATAATACTTCTCTTTGTTGGACTTTCATTCAGTCCCGCTACTGCGAAAGTTAGCGTAAAAGAAAAACTTGAGTTAGGGATGATTGGGGAAGGTGGAAAAATTTCCATGCAAACCTTTAAACTATCAGCGGATGAACTCAAGGAAACTGATGGGTTACTGGCACAGTTAATGGAGAAAATGCAGTCAGCAACTGATTACGGTCAACTCATAGATACCGTCAACAGCTTCAGGACCGAGTGGGGGCGATTCCCATTCCTCATGTTCTTACTGGGGTTAATCGAAAAGATTCTTAACATGAATCATAACCTCAACCAACTCCGCCCACTGAGAAAGAACGCCCTTATCATGAGCTGGGGATTTGGACCTAAATTTAATCCATTCAAACAAAACAAAGTCACACTCTTTCTTCCGATTATGACATGGTATTATACCGGCAGAGGAAATCTACTTATAAACAGCAGAACACTTATCGTAGATCCCTATCCGTTCAGCATCAAGTCACTCACTGGACGACAATTCGGCTACATGAGAAACTTTGCTGGACTCTATATCTACAGACACAGCACTCTGACCGATAAAACTTATACGTTCATGTTGGGACGTGCTGCTGTTGTGAGGGGCTTTGATCTCTCTCCCTTCAACGTGTGGAATCAATAGACCACACAATATCTCTTTTATTTTTAAAAAAGTAAATACGTATTTTTAAGCAGATTACAGCTAGCGGTGTATCATAATTAAGTCTGCTCTTTTACTGTAGCCAATATAAAAAAATAAAAAATACCGTCATCATTATATATACAATTTGCATTCATTCAGTGAAAGGACCATATTCGGGGGAGAACTACATATGTTCAATGCCAAGGTAAAATCAGATATCTTAAAAGGAATAATTGATGTAACATCTCCATTAGTTAACGAAGCTAAATTTAATATTACATCTAAGGGAATATCTTTAAGGGCCGTTGATCCAGCACATGTGGCCATGGTAGATCTAGAGATCAAAAGTACAGCTTTCGAGGAATATAAATCAAACGAAATGGAATTAGGAATTGATTTGGACAAATTAAGCGGAATAATGAGACTCGCTAGTTCTGGAGATATTGTTTCTTTGGAATATGATGAAAAATCAAATCGTCTTGTTGTTAAGATCGGCAATCTTGTCAGAAGAATGGGGCTTATTGATACTGCAGGAATGCCTGATTCAAAAGTTCCAAATTTAGATTTGCCGGCAATGGCTGTTGTAAAAGCATCTGAACTAAGTAAAGGGGTGCGTGCTTCTGAAGCAGTTTCAGATCATCTGGCATTAAGTGTTGATAAAGATTCGTTTGAACTATTTGCAGAAGGAGATACTGATACTGTAAATCTTAAACTTCCTAAAGATTTGTTAGTTAAGTTAAATTCACCTGGTAAATTCAAAAGCCTGTTTTCTATAGATTACTTTAGCAATATGATTAAGCCGGTTAGAGGTGAGGACCCGATAACAATTTCCATGGGCAATGATAACCCGATACGGGTAGATTTTGATATCGCAGAGAAAAAGGGACATGTTACCTACTTACTTGCACCTCGTATTGAGTCAGAGTGACCGTTTAATTCCAATTTTTTCTTTTCTTTGGGGTGTACATTATAATAAAAGGTGATAGACGTTGGAGATACATTGGCTTTGTTGTAAAAACTTTAGATAAAAATCTTAACAAATCAGAAATGTTGAGAGAGATTCGAAGACAATGTAAATTTATTTTTAACAAAGATTGTAGAGAAATGGGCATAAGACTTATTAGATTTGATGGAGTTGCTGGAATACTAAAATGCAATCATTTAGAAAAGGAAAATGCAATAATGCTTTTGAAATCAATAAAAAAAATAGGATCAAAAGATGTAGAAGTAGTGACTATCGCTACTTCTGGTACGATCCGTTCTCTCGTCAAAAAACATATGGCAAATTTTATTGACTCTACATGATGCTTAAAACCCATGCAAACGTCTAGCATTGTTTAGATACGATAAAGAGGCATTAGAAAAATTCTCTAAATTTCTCTATTCCAGGATTCACAATTCCACATGCTTTAAGCGGGAAAATATTCTCCACCATATACATTTCACTGATATATCCAGAGTACGTTGTATTAATGCTCTCACTGAATTTTTTTGCTATTTTGATATCTTTGGCAGAGAAACAAAGCATCCAATCGAAATGACCATGGAGATAGTAGCTATTGAGGAGAGCTATTCCAAGTTTTTTCGTGTGATCCTCCTTAGAATCTTCGATGAGTTTGTCCGTAAAATCTCCAATCGGCTTGCTAGATCTTTTAATAAGCAGAATATAGCTTTTTTGATTGAGTTTTTCATTGTCAATCACTGTGTTGTATCCCCAAATTGTTTTGTTTTTTTCCAATCTTTTGATAACTCTCCATACCTTCTGTCTGGAAAAACCGCATCTTTTAGCTATTTTGTCAATGCTTTCTTTAGAGTTTTTTTGCAGTTCCGCGATAATTTTCTTTTCATCTTCATCAATTTGTTTTCTACTGCTTTTAGGCATAACTTCACCAAATTTATTGTTAATTAAAAAGTAAATGCTCTAATCCTTTTTATCTTTTAACGTTGTAAAGATCGTTTTAATTTAAATTTTTTAAACAATGAACTTTTCTTAGAAAAAATTTATAACTTTATAAATCAACTTTCGAAATTTTACGTGATTTTTTCTCACATCAGGAACTGATTCATAACCAAGATATTTAAAAAATAAACTATTAACCACTTAAAACCCCATTATATAATCAATCGATAAATTTAAATAGACACTTGTACAATTATTATGTGGGAAAAATATGAAGAAGTTTATACCAATATTGATAGTAGGAGTCTTACTTATAAGTGGGCTCGGAGCTGTTGCTGCACCAAAAGAAAATGTTGAAAGCGAACGATTAAATGTTATTTTTAGCCAACCAATGGTTGTAAGTGAAGAAGATTTTGTAACTGTTACTATCGATGAAGCAAACTCTTTTCTTATGGAGCAAGGAAAACCTTTGCTTCCGAGTTATGTTCATACTTTTACTTATCCATTTGGCACTAAAATTAAGAGTGTAACTGTTACACCAACTAATATCCAAACACAAACTGTTTCGAAAGAGTTAATGCCAACTCCAGAAAGAGCAATTGTTGGCTCAAATGTTGTTTCAGCTCAAAAAACAGTTAGCTATGGAACTGAAGTATATCCTTCAAAATGGTTTGATTATGATGTTAGTGGTGGACGTCACAATGGAGAGTTAAGTGTAATTGTTGATGTTGAAGTTTATCCTATTAATTATCATCCTGTCAGTAACATTATTGAATATGCAAAAGAAGTTGATATAGCAATAGAGTATGAGCCTTCAACTGAACCTCAGCCAACAAGAGCAGATTATGATCTAATTGTAATTGGTCCAAATGAATTTAGTGATGAATTGGCACCATTGATAACACATAAAAACGGACGAGGAGTCACAGCCAAATTTGTAGGTCTCACTGAAGTATATGGTGGAACTGGAAGAGATAATCAAGAGAAAATTAAGTATTACATTAAAGATGCGATTGAAACATGGTCAACTGGTAACGTTTTATTAGTTGGAAGTAGTTTAAAGTTTCCAACAAGAACAGTTCATATTTGGATTCAAGAAGAATATGATATATATGGGTATGTGGAGATTTTTGTAAGTGATCTTTATTATGCAGATATATACGATGAATATGGTGCTTTCTGCAGTTGGGATTCCAATGGAAATGACGTTTTTGGAGAATACGAATGGGAGGGTAACACTGATGAAATGGACCTACTTCCTGACGTATATCTTGGAAGATGGGCATGTACTAGCGGCAGTCAAGTAACAACAATGGTAAATAAGGTTATAACCTATGAAAATACCCCCGCATATCAACAAGCTTGGTTTAACACTCTAGTGGTAGTTGGTGGAGATACATCACCTGACTATGAATGTATTGAGGGTGAATATATTAACCAAAAAGTAATAGACATGATGGATGGTTTTATCCCTAACAAACAATGGGTTACAAACGGTAAATTAACACAGCCGTTAATGGGTGTTACAAATATTAAAAATGCTATCAATGCAGGTTGCGGTTTCGTTGATTTCTCAGGGCATGGAAATACAAATATTTGGGCAACACATCCTGAAGAAAGTCACCAATGGGTACCGACACCTTATCCGCCAGGATATATTTCCAGTAACCATATTGGACAGCTAAATAATGGGGATGAATTACCAATTGTTGCTGTTGAAGCATGTTCCACTGCAAAATTCAATACTGATACAAATACCTTCAATTGGGCATTCTTAGCTAACGCTAATGGAGGAGGTATCGGAGCCTTTGGAGCAACTGGACTTGGATGGGGTTACGTTGGAACCGGTATTGCACAAGGATTAATCGGAAAAATGGGTTTAGACACATTCAGAGGATATGCATTAGACGATGCTGTAACCTATGGAGAAATGTGGGAAAAAGCCCTTGACAGATTTATAACACCAAGTATGGATGAAATGGAAATAAAAACAACATGTGAATGGGAGCCTTTCGGAGATCCATCACTAGTCATTGGTGAAGAATCAAATCCACCAGCAACACCTGATGCACCTGATGGACCACCATCTGGCGGAATTAATACAGAATATACATATACTGCATCGACAACTGACCCTGATGGAGATAAAATTGAATATATGTTTGACTGGGATGATGGGACAACAAGTGGCTGGGTTGGACCATACAATAGTGGACAAACAGGTTCTGCAAAGAAAACTTGGACTGTTCAAGGAACGTATCTTGTCAAAGTAGTTGCAAAAGATGAACATGGGAAACTAAGCGATTGGTCAGATCCATTGGCAGTATCTATGCCAAAGAACAAAGCTTTCTTCTTCAACTCAATCCTGCTAGAGATTCTAGAAAGACTTATGGAGCGTTTTCCGTTATTAGAACAGATACTTTCATCCAGACCAATTATTAGTGAACTTCTAGGTCTCTAAACAAAAACCCCTCTTTTCTTCTTTTTTTAAATTATGGTGATATTTTAGATAATTTACATTCAAGTATCGAATCTGCTTTGTTCAACATGCTGGTAATCATAATGTTAATTTTAACCGATTTTCAGGTGTTTGCTAAATTGATATCAAATATTTCGAAACATTTATATCACACGGGTGACAGATATATACATGCTAGTTAAAATCTAGCTAAGTAGTTGAGAGGAGGTGAATAAAGTCGATATTAAAATTGTGGGCTTAATTTCGGATGAAGAAGAACTTGATGAAATTCAAAGCATTGCAAAAATTTTTGTCTATGAACAAAGAATGAAATGTTTTAAATATCCTGTAAAAGACAATAGTTTAATTAGAAAAAACTATTTGAAATACTATAAAAAAACTGATGATCATCGTAAAATTAATTACAATCATCTGCCACATCTAATGGTAAGAGGCTTAGCCTGATTTTAATTTACTTTAGTAGTTTTCAATTTTAACTACCATATTTAGAAACTATACTTTTCTTGATCCCAGCAATTTCATTTAAAACTTTCAAAAATGTTAAAATCCTGATAACGATGTACAATAGTTTGGGAATATGAATATTTATTTTCAGTTATTTGTTATTGCGTTTCTAGGTTTTATTGTTGAATTAAAGATATCCACTTAGCAGACAAAAATTCTAACGAGAGTGATGAAAAAAAGAATCCAATGAGGTATATTATACAATGTTCCCGGAACTTAATTTTATAATAATTACATTGCAAAATTTATTTAACATAGTAAATAATTATAGTTATTGATAAACATGAAAAAGAATAAAAAATTAAAGATAACAGCTTTAATGTTGATACTTGTACTTTTTTCAACTACTTTTTATGCAGATGCTCTCCAAAGTAAAAATAACTATCTCAAACAAGATATAGCAAATAGTAAAGATAATGTAGAAATAAACAACGTATTCTCAGAGGGAGTCTATGATCTTTTAATAATTGCTCCACAAGCGTTCTCTAGATATATCCTGCCTCTTGTTCATCATAAAAATAAGTTCGGTGTAAAAACAATACTTGTGGATGTAGAGGATGTTTACCAACAGATGTATTGGCATGGGCGAGACAAGGCTGAAAAAATCAAATATTTTATTAAAAAAGCAATCGAAGAATGGGGAATCAAATATGTTCTCCTAGTTGGCGGTAGAAAAAATCAACGAGCAACTGAGACATGGTGGATACCGGTAAGATACAGCCACCTGGACCGGAAATATGAACATCTTGTAGAAAGAAAATTCATTAGTGACTTATATTTTGCAGATATATACGACGAAAATGGTGATTTTTCTAGTTGGGATACCAATAATAATGGTATGTATGGAGAATGGCCGGAAGATAAAGCAGCAAAGGATGTACCCGATTTATATCCAGATGTGTACGTAGGGCGACTTCCTTGCCGTAATGCTATGGAAGTAAGAATAATGGTAAATAAGATTATCAAGTATGAAGCTGGAAGATGCTCAGATTCTTGGTTCAAAACCATGATAGTTGTTGCTGGGGACACCTATCCCGAAAAAACCGATTATTATGATGGGGAAGTATACACACAAATGGGACTCGACATGATGCCTGGTTTCCATCCAGTCAAACTTTGGACGTCTGATGGAAGTTTAAAAAACTGGGTGGACGTCGTGAAAGCTATAAACAAGGGGTGCGGATTTATTTGGTTTTCAGGACACGGAAACCCGGCATCTTGGGCAACACATCCTCCGGACGATAGTTCAAATTGGATCCATGGTCTTAGACTACGTAACATGCCCTTTCTTTTCAATGGAAAGAAACTGCCTGTGTGTATTACAGGTAGCGGATGTTTCAACAGCATGTTTAACGTTAGTCTAGGTCACTCACCCCAGGTATATGGGCTACCCATCCCTCGATGTTGGAGCTGGGCTCTAACACGTAAAATTAACGGGGGGAGTATTGCAACCATTGGCGCGACAGCATTCAGTTATGAATCACCTGACATTAACACTAACCAGGGGGGAATAGAATGGCTTGACATGCATTTCTTTGGTGAATATGGACTCAATGATACAGATATACTAGGTGAGACATGGGGAAACACAATCATCTCTTTTTTACAAAATTTTTCAATCATTTGGAGCGATAATAGTTCCGATGGTTCAGCGCTGATTGCAAAGAATGTTGAAGAATGGCTTCTGATGGGAGATCCCAGTCTTAAGATTGGCGGATATCCTATTATATGAACACACCTCCATCCATACAAGCAATAACGCAAAAATATTAACAAGAAACACATGGGAGGAAGATTCAGTGGACCTGCCGAGAGGTTAACAGTTCAACAGGAGAAAATCTAGGCAAAATATTACGGGTTTTTGGTGATTTTGATTCTCAGACTCTTTTTTATTTATAGCAACATCGACGAAACTGAATTACTGTAATAACTGCTGCTGAGCCCATTGCTATGGTGGCCCATGGAATTACATACATCACTTCTTCATAAACTGCATAAATTCCGTAGATCAGTAACATCATCAGATAAAGTATAACAACTAAAAATGTGTAGCTTGATCGTTTATTTCCTCCAATATAAATTTGATTTTTCTTTACTTTTAAAAGGTAGATATTATATGTTATAAAGACTACTGCAGACATTTCTATCCATACTGCATAGTTCCATATTGGAATACCGTAATATATTCCTCCATTTGGCCAGCTCCATGCACCCATTGAGACTAGCACAGGATCATTAATTAAATCCCAGGAGATCATGATCAATCCAGTTATAATACCCATTCCAAATATTTTTAGAAACCATTTTGGAGAGGCTTTTTCATCAGACTCACGTGTTGTTTTGATTCTGTTGAAGATTATATTTGTCATGGTGAAAGTACAATAAAGTGAGATTGACCAGGTAAGTGGTATGATATATGGGATTTTACCAAGGAACTTTGGTCCCAATAGATCACCATAATAACATCTACATCCAAACCATTCACCCCATCCACCTGCTTCAGTATACTCGTAGAGTAGAGTAATGATGTAGGCAATTAAAAAAAAGACAATTATCTCTCTAAAACCTAATGTCTTCCACCCGTGAATTACAACAATAATTAAAAAAAGCAGGATCCAAATAATCATAAATATCGTTTCAGAGAGCGGGATATTTAGAATTTTACCGAGAATAAAATAAATTCCTATTAAAACAAGTAAAATTGTCATTATTATGTTTGAATCCGGCTTTTGCATTAGATCATCCTTATAGTTTACCGCACACCTAGCTTTCTATAGAAAAGAGGAACATCACTTGCTGGACAATTATTATATATCTGAATAGCTTGTTCATAATGTATAAACCCATCATCTTTGTTTTTTGGAATACGTTTGTGATTTTGTAACATAAAGCAATGGTTACGTGGCTTATTGAACGTATCATTCATTCGCTTCCAAATGGTTTTTACATTTTCTTTTTGTGCATTGCCAAATGAAAGCGGTGTAAAAGAACAGGGGCAGATATTACCACTTGCAGCGATGTGTATGTATTGATAACCTGCACAACATCCCATCATGTTTTTACTTTCCCGATATGGATACGAGAGCACCCGCGGATATCTCTTGATTCTATTCACTTTTTTCTGTATTTTTATTATTTGTTTTCTCTCTTTGTTTGTAAGAAGTAATTCATCTTGTTCAAAAAGCTTCCCCACAGGAACTGGTTCAAGGATAAGCACTTCATCAACCCCTTGTGTTCCAGTTAACCTGACGAAATCCCAAATTTCGCCCGTTTTAATTCTCTCTTTTGTAGCAACTGTAGAAACACCTACATATAAGCCAGCTTCTTTCGCGTTTTTTATGGCTTTTATTGCCAGCTTATATGCACCATCATAATCTCTCAGTGTATCATGCATCTGTTGCTGAGAATGTTCTAAACCTATAATAACTGCAAATAAACCCGCATTTTTTAGTTCCCATGCCCTTTCTTTAGTTAATCCATAACCTGTAGTAAATAGAATAACTGAGGATCTACCATTTATTTCAGAAATTATCTCACTTAGATCTGTTCTCAAAAGGGGTTCACCACCGGTAAATGCAATAACAGATACACCTAAATCTTGAAGCATCTGTATAATGTTTAGAACAGATTCGCTAGGCATATCTTCTTCTTTTAAACTATTAATATAACAATGCCAGCAGTTGTACACACATTTATTCGTAACAGAAAAAGAGGCATAAATCGGGATTACAACATCCTTTCCCATGGTTGAATGCAACGCTTTTATACACCTATCAAACGCTTTACTTGGAAACGGAGGTAAATCAGAAGAAATCACAAATTTGCCATTATGTAAAGTTAACTTTTCATGTCGTGATCGGAGTAACATATAAAGCAGGAATCTTCTTGGAAACTGTTTTATGTTTTTTGTTCGCAAGATTTTCAAAGCTTGATATTGGAGTCTTATTTTTTCTAACATTATTATTTGATTCCCAATTTTTTATAAAACAAAGGTATCTCACTTGGAGGACATTGTTTACAAACTTCAAGAGATTTTTTATATGATAAAGGATACTCTCCATTTCCTATTTTCCTAACGAGCTTATAGTTTTCTAACATAAAACAAAAACCCCGTGGTTTGTTAAACACATTAGTTACCTTTTGCCAGATGTCTTCAATACGTTCCTCCTGGATGTTTCCAAAGGTCAGTGGCGTAAAATCACATGGTCGTATGTATCCATTGGCATCAATATAGGTGAGATTATATCCTGCAGTACAACCAAAGAAATCCTTACTTTCAAAATATGGAAACACGGAGATTCTTGGATATTTTTTATATTTTCTTTGTTTGTTAATCAACTTATGATATCTAATGAGTTCTTCTCGTTCATCGTTATTTAGCACATAACTATCAGATTCAAAGAGTTTTCCGACAGGAGTTAGTTCAAACATCATGATCTCATGAACAGAAAGATTTTTTGCAAGTTCAAGTACCGTCCAAACTTCATTATTTTGTAACATTTCCCTTGTAATAACACATGATAAACCAACATAGAGATTTGCTTTCTGAGCCATTTTTACTCCTTTCATCACTATGTCAAAGGCTCCTTTGTACCCCCGAAGGTTATCATGAATTTCAGGTTTATAATGATCTAAACTTACCATCATCCCGAAAAGCCCTGCATCTTTCAACTCCTTTGCCTTCTCATCAGTTAATCCATATCCTGAGGTGAACATGAAAACCATGGATCGATCATCAACGCTTCTGATAATCTCTGTGAGATCCTCTCGGAGAAGTGGTTCCCCTCCTGTAATTGAAAATATAGATGTTCCCATATTTTGAAATGATTGTATTGCATCTATTATTGTTTCAAGTGATAACTCTTTACCTTTCTTCGGAGCAGCACTGCAATGCCAACAATTATATCTGCATTTATGTGTCACTGCAATGTTGACAACTGCAGGGATTTTTACTCCATCCCTTGTTTTGAGCTCTGCTTCAAAAAATCTGTCAAATGCTTTGCTTGGAAACGGGGGAATATGGATGGAAAACACTATTTTATCCTCATATTTGACAAATTTCTCATATTTAAACATTTTAAGGAATCTAATTAATGTTTTTTTAGGTAGTTTTTTAACCTGTTTGTTCCGTAGCATCTTTATCATTTTTGATAACATAAATAGTTTCACTCTATAGCACCGAGGATTTACAATTATTTATCTAGATTGTTTATTATAAACAAATAGTTATATATATACGTTGTCAAATATGATTAAAAATCATGAAAAATGTTGTATTTATTATTACTCTATCTTCTATAATTAGTATTGTATTGGTCATTCTTGGATTTTCTTACCCTAAAAGCAATGTGTTTAATGGACTTATATTAGTGGGACTCTGCATACTTTTAGGAGTAGCAGTAAAAACGATGGATCAATTGGTAGATGAAATAAAAGTCAAATCATATAAAATATGGATTGTGCCACTAGCTATCTTTATACCAACTTCTATGGCATATCTGGCATTAACAGAAGAACCAGTAATTGGTATGGTAATTGGAACAGCGATTGGATTATTGATAGCAGGTAAACTAGATCATCCCATGTACTTAGTAAGTGTGATTTTGTTTGTAATCTTGATTTTTATAACCTTTGCACTAAATGTAATAAACATAGAACCAACTACATTCTGCATTATTCCAGTAGCCGCAATAGGATCCTTTCTCGATGAATTTGGGCATGACAAATTGGAAAGTAACAAAAAAGTTATTATATTCATGTTTAAACACCGATTTTTTTTGAAGGCTTTTGCATTTCTTGGTTTTATGCTAGGTTTTGCTCATCTCATTCATCTAATAGGATTTCTTTGTTTTGATATTTTTTATGATCTTGTAGATACCGCATGGCAATATGATATAATCAGCGAAAAATTCATGCCACATGTTTTCCAAGGTAGGTTAAATGAACGAGTTGACGATGTTTAATCCACTTGTTAAAACATTGGCCAAATGGTATTCCAAAAAATGTTCTAAATGTGGAAACACTTGTATTGAGACTATACTTAATAGTTTTAGAGAGAAAACAGAATGTCCAGACTGCAAAAAACAGATTCTTTTTGGTAAAATCCTGCTCAAAATACTAATGATCTATATGAAAATAGATAGCAGCGATTTAGATGATTTATCTTCTGATAAAGAGGCTGTTTCGTTAGTTAATGCACTTTTTCGTGGGATAACTAAACATGGACTTAAAGCAGTTAGAATTGGAATACCAATCTATGTTGTATTTGATATTACAGACAAATGTAACTTAAAATGTATTCATTGCTATTCCTCGGAACAAAACGAGGAATTAACAACAAATGACGTTTATCATATACTAAACATGCTTTACGAGGCAGGAGTTGGGATAATCGATTTTGGAGGTGGAGAACCATTATTGCGAAAGGACATATTAGACATAATCTCCTATTCTAAAAATCTAGGATTGTATACATCTGTTTCAACCAATGGTACACTTCTCAATGATGGCTATGTAAAACATCTGAAAGCAATTCATATAGATCATGTTTGCATAAGTCTAGATGGCGTTAATCCAGAAACACATGATTACATTCGTAATAAAAAGGGAACATATGAAAAAACGATTAAAGGAATCAAAAACTGTGTAAAAGCAGGTATTAATACACAGATTTCCACTGTTTTTATGAATAGTAATTTCGATGAATTAGTAGATATCTACAATCTATTAGACTTGCTTAATGTCGATGGATGGTATATTTATGATTTTGTCCCCGCTGGACGAGGAAAGGAATTGCAAAAAGAGGCGCTTGATCCAAAACAACGAGGTGAACTCTTTGCGCGTTTACAAGCCCTCGCAGTTTCAAGCAAGATGTCATTTAAACCATATCCCTATTTAATAACCATCAATTCTGCGTGTGGAACAGATACATATTTTTATAAAAAATACGGAAAACTAACAGAGCTTTTTAAGGGTTGCCTGTCGGCACGATGGGTATGTCATATTTCAAGTAATGGAGACTTACATCCTTGTCATCTTTTACCGCATAAACTTGGAAACCTAAAACAAGAAACTTTTGAAGACATTTGGTTCAACAAAAATAACCCTGTTTTAAAGGAACTACGAGATAGAACGTTATTGAAAGGAGACTGTGGAAAATGTAAATATCGAGATGTTTGTGGTGGTTGCAGAGCACAAGCATTCTGGAGAACAAGCGATTATCTTGAAAGTGATAGATGTTGGATTAAAAATTAGATTCCTATAACTAAAAAATGTTTAGAATGAAGTTTTTTTAATAACCAAACAGGATCTACTATTTCGCCAAAAGTAAAAAGACCTGTCTTTTTTAGATTATTTTCCAGTAAAAATTTGACTCCGCAAGCAATAGCAGTAGCTGTCGCAACAAATGTATTAGGGTGGTACAGGTTTACTACCATTTTTTCTGATACTGCACTATTTGATTTTTTACCAACTGCATCCATTCTAATTGCAAGGCCGCAGGGTGCAAGATACTTATTTATCTGGCTAGCATATTTGAGATATCTTGCCATCAATTCTGTTAACTGATAATTGGCAGTGTTAATGGAATGCACTAAAACCATTATATCCGATAAAAAACTAGGTGTTCCCAATTTAAGAGTAAAATTTTTGATATTTGTTGGAAAATGAAGTTGTGTATCCGTTGGAGGTGAAGCATAAACATGCCGGATATTAAATGGCGGGGCAAAACATATAGCTTCTCTCATTGTACCCAGCTTTCGTATAATCCATTGGCCGTTTTCAAAAACTTCAATAGGTTTTCTAGATTCTGAGAGCAGGTCAACTGCTGATCCCATTGAAAGAGGATCATTGAATATCGCTGAAACTTTAACATTATCCACCTTAACAAACCTACGAGATGCAAGTTCCAGCAAAACACGAGAAAGCCCAGGAAAAGTTCCTGCTCCGGTGATCATCAAAATGCCCTTCTCTTTTGTGTTTTGATCGATTTCTTGAATGTTTTTATCACATTCATTTAAAATCGACATACCAGATTCCACATATGGAATAGTCTCCTCAATAGCTGCCTCTGCAGGTAGCGTTTTGAATGTATGCACTGGACCTGAACAGTTAACGACCATATCAATTTTTGAATAAAACTTTTTCAAACTCTTTTTGCTTCCAGCATCTACCGAACAAATATCTATTATTTTGTCAAATTTGTTATAAATTTCTTGAAGTTTCTTTTCTTTTCGACCGGCAACTATCACATTATTTTTTGCATTTCCAAGCAATTCTTTAGTAAGTTTTTTCCCAACAGCTCCAGATGCACCAAGAACCCCTATGGTCTTTTCCATTCAACGTCATCTCTATAGCTCAATGCTAATATCAGTACATATATTTTTAGATTTTATCACTACAACAAGATATATTAACATTGAGTTTACTTAGTTAT
>JAGMDE010000043.1 GCA_023128855.1 Thermoplasmatales archaeon
CTTTAAAACATAATTACACAAAACACTATGTAGAAAAAAACATTAATAACAAGCATATATCGGGGTTTGTGAAATATATGGATCCTGTTTGCCCTCTTGACTATAGATACGGAAGAAAAGAGCTAAAAGACATTTTTGGCGAAACACGCCGACTTCAATATTTACTAGATGTAGAGGCAGCTCTTGCTCGTGCCCATGCTAATGTTGGGAACATCCCCAAGAATGCTGCAAATGAGATTACAAAAAAGGCTTCTACCAAATATGTAAAAGTTGGTAGAGTCAACAAAATTGAATCTGAAACAAAACACGATATAATGGCTGTAACAAGAGCACTTGCAGAACAATGCTCAGGTGATGCTGGTAAATTCATTCATCTTGGAGCTACAAGTTATGATATTGTTGATACTGCTAATGCGCTTCAGCTCGCAGAATCAACTGATTATATCAGAAAAGAGTTAAAGAATCTTAGAAAAACGCTTGTAAATCTTGCAAAGAAACATAAAAAAACAGTCATGGTTGGTCGAACCCATGGTCAGCATACAATTCCTATTACTTTTGGCCTCAAAATGGCCGGCTATGCTATGGAAGTAGACAGACACATGGAAAGATTATTTGAATGTAAAAGTCGACTTCTGGTTGGAAAGCTTTCTGGGGCTGTTGGAACTGGTGCAGCACTTGGCCCTAAAGCTTTGAAAATACAAGAAGAAATGCTAAAAGAACTGAAACTTGGAGTTGAAGATATTGCCACGCAAATTGTGTGCCGTGACAGATATAATGAGCTACTTGGTGTTTTATGTAACATCGCAACATCTATGGAGAAATTTGCAACAGAAATACGCAATTTACAGCGTGATGAAATAGGTGAAGTTGCAGAAGCTTTTGAAGCAAAGAAACAAGTTGGCTCATCTACAATGCCGCATAAAAGAAATCCGATAACATGCGAGCAGATTTGTGGTCTTTCTAGAGTTGTTCGTGGATTTATTATTCCAACATATGAAAACGCAATTCAGTGGCATGAACGTGATCTATGTAATTCTTCTTCTGAACGTTTCATTCTTCCGCATTCAATTATTTTGACTGACTGGGTGGTTTACAAAACAAACGATGTTTTCAAAAATATAAAGGTTTTTCCAGATAGAATGAAGAAGAATATGGAGATTTCTAAAGGACTTCCAATGGCTGAGTCACTTATGACAACGCTTATTGGAAAAGGCATGGGACGTGGAGATGCCCATGAGCTTATGAGAAAAACCGCACTCAAAGCTGCTGCTGAAAATAAAACTTTGAAAGAAGTATTTGCTCAGGAAAACAAAAAATTAAAACTACTAAGTAATAAAGAGATTGACTCTGCATTAAAACCTGAAAATTATCTTGGTGCAACTGAAAAATTAATTGATAAAGTAATCAAAAAACTAGAGAGATAAAGATATCATGGGAAAAATTGAAACTCTTACAGCAAATGCCGAAGAAATCGTTACAATTGATGAGTTAAAAGAAGTGTTAAAAAGGAGTAAACCAAAAGGATATATTGGTTTTGAACCATCTGGAACTGTTCATTTGGGCTGGAAGATTTGTACAAATAAGATAAGAGATTTTATAGAATGTGGTTTTGATTTTACAGTATTACTTGCAGATTGGCATGCTTATATCAACGACAAGCTTGACGGAGATCTTGAAAAAATAAAACTCTGTGGAAAATACATGGAAGACTGTTTCGCTGCTATGGGTGTTGATACAAGTAAAATAAAGTTTGTTTATACAAGTGATTATGTTAATGACCCTAAATATTGGGAACTTGTTTTGAGAACTTCAAAAGCAACATCTCTTGCTCGTGCTAAAAGATCCCTGCATATTATGGGCAGAGATGAAAAAGAAGCGGATAAAGATCTATCAAAGCTGTTTTACCCAGCGATGCAGGTTTCAGATATATTCTATCTAGATGTAGATGTTGCATATGGTGGAATGGATCAACGTCATGCCCATATGCTTGCAAGGGATGTTTCTAAAAAAATTGGGAAAAAACCACCGGTTGCAATTCATACTCCTCTTCTAACAGGTCTACAAGCAGGAGGTCGTATGACTCCTGTTGAAGTAAAGATGAGTAAGAGTAAACCTGAATCTATGATTTCTATTCATGATGATCCTGCAAGCGTAAAAAAGAAAATTAGTAAAGCGTTTTGTCCTGAAAAACAGGTTGAGGGAAATCCAATTCTTGAGATTTGTAAATTTGTGATTTTCCCTGAATTAAAGGACGAAGCTTTTTTAATTGAGAGACCTGAAAAGTTTGGCGGAAATCTAGAATTTAAGTCCTATAAAGAATTAGAAGATACTTACGTTTCTGGTTTGCATCCTCTTGATTTAAAGAATGCAACCACTAGTTATATAAATAAAATTCTTGAACCAGTTCACAAATATTTTGAGGACCATGATGAGAGTTACAATAAAATGAAAAAATTAGAGATTATATAACCATTTTTTTACTAATATAATTCCCATTCTCGTTCATTTCCATAGCTCTTTCTGCAAGATAGAGATTTACTAAAAGATGAGTCTCACAAGTCTCAAACATAGGTGTACCCTCTATGGAATCAAGTTCAAAAATAAAATGGATAGAGTTGTGTACACCATATATCCAATCAGTAAAAGCGCCAAAAGTATAATACCAATGACTCCCTTGGGAGATTTCAAAGTCATTTATTTTAGAGATGCCTTCTGCAATTGATAAAAATATTTGTTCATCTTGAGGAGGGTTTTTTGTCCAACCCCAAGGGTATAGAATTGTTTTACCTTTTGAATGATAATCAATCCCAGTTATTATATCATGATTTTCTACAAAATCCCTGATTGATTCGGTTTCATTCTCACTAAATGCAGATGGACCTCTATAGGTTCCATTCCCAATTTCATCAAATCCCCAAAAATCAAAAATAGGAAACCTAACTCCTGGAGCTTTTCCAGAGTCAATCAAATAATAAATTGGATGTTTATCAAATTCTTCCCATTTATAACCAAAATTTCTGTTTATATCAACACCGCGAAACAACCATTTTCCTAGAATACAGTCATTAGGTCTTCTATTTTTTCTAGTTCCAACTTCACAACCATCTGGATTAACCATTGGAATAAAATATAATTCAGTATTGTTAACAATATATCTAATATGCATTGTAAAAGACTCATTAACATTCAAATATGTATAATTTTCAGCAATAGCCTTTAATGAGTAAATTGTCACCTGAAAACCAATCTTCTCATTACCATGCATACCACCAGTAAATAAAACCTCAGGTTCAGTTTCATTAATCTCAACATTATCAGAAATCTTCACCAACCAGATATCTCTACCCTGATACGTTTTACCTAGAGATTCATACATAAATATATTTGAATAATCTTGTTGAAGTTCACCTAAAAGCTCTGTTAATTCATCATATGAGTAATAATGCACATCTTTTTCTAAACACTTATTTTCAATTAGCTTTTCAAGTTTAACTTGTGAAATTGTAGTAATTATTTCATTATCAAAAACTTCATTACTATTTGTTTTTGATACACTAGTGGCACTCAAAAAGATAATATATATAACAAACAAAGCCCCGATTATATTCAAATTTTTTCTCATTTAATTCCTCCTTTTAATATTCATATATAGTTTTGGAAATAATCTGGTATAAACTTTATAGAGCAGTGATTGAATCTTAATAAGATGTAAACGAAAAAAATCTTACTCCGATTTTTTAATAGCTCTACTATTTTTCAAGCTATCTATCAAACATATCAATAAATTCTGGATTTAAACAAGACTTTAATTTTCTAAATATATAAGAATTTATTTCTGAAACCTTAATATTTTTTTCCCGTATTTGTTCGAACCCTTCATATTCACTCATAACCTCTTTTAGTATATCCTCTTGAAAACTATCAAGATCAAATAAATATTCATTAACACAATAGCAAATAGGTTTAATCAAACCTTTTTCAATTGATCTTACAACAAATTTATTTTTTATTTTTGTGATATCCAGCGTTTATAAATAATGCATTCCAAAAGAAAATCGTTAATATATGTGAGCCGTTTTTTAAAATCTGTTAAGTAATAATGAGATAGTATTATACGAGCCATTGTATTTCTTTCAAATACAATTTGAATAATATTTCTTGTTTTCTCAAATTCTGAACCTTTAGCAACGATTATAGATGTAATATTATCTTGATTTTCATAGGAAAAAATTGGGATGTATGAAATGTTATGAACTAAGATAACTCCGTTGCTATTTTTTACTATATTGATAAATCCTATGATTGAAACTAATTGATTACTAAACTTATCTGGTTCGTAACCACCTCGATAAAGAATATTTCCCAAATTATAAATGATAAATGTTTTTCTTCCATCATCTGTATTGTACGTATCTATTGGTTGTAAAACGTGAGTGCCATGTCCTACTATGACATCTGCACCTGATTCTAAGAAACGTTGAGCTAATTTTTTTTGGAGATTCGATGGTTCATGCCTTTTGTATATTCCAAAATGTGCTGATACAACTACAATATCTGACAGATTTTTTGCTTTTTCAATCCCGTTACAGAATTTTTTTATGTTATATTCAATAGGCGCATTATTTGATGATAAATAATAGATTTGTCTACTACAAAATTCATCTGCTGGACCTAATTTACCTACATGAAAGGGTAATAAAATGGGGCTTCTGACAAAAGGATCTAGCTCTGCAGTAATAGCTAAAAATGCAATTTTTATACCGTTTACTACTTTTATAGTATACGGTTCGTTATCTGGATATCCATCCTCATTATGATCGATAATTTCGTCATATCTCAATGTTCCAATAAAATCAAGATTTACTTTTCTTAAAGAATCTATTGTAGCATCAATACCATTTGATCCTCTATTGTTATAATGATTGTTTGCAGTGCTTACAATATCAAAACCAACATTCTTTAATGCTAACGCAAAAGCTGGATGTGTGTTAGTTGACCTTGGCCCAACACCGCCTGTATATGCTTTCCCATCGAAAATAATACCCGGCTCTACATTAATTTTTTTACACAGAGGTCTATCGTTCTCATCCAGATACCATTCTTTTGTTAATCCTTCTGCGATATTTGTTTCTAGATTACAAAATGCAAGATCAGCAGATGAAATATTCTCCTTAACTTCTTTACTGAACAATCCTTCAAAACCACTTGCTACTCTTTCATATGGATCTGTAATAGAACTATTCATCAATTGGACAGCAGATGATATTACTTCTCTTGCCATTATGGTATCACCTGCAACAGCAATTTTTACTTGTAGTGTTTCGTTTGATGTCATCTCAGTTGTTGGATGTCCTGTAACCAAGGAAATTTGTTTCATTCCTCCTATAAAAAAGTTTAA
Organism: Thermoplasmatales archaeon; assembly: GCA_023128855.1. Classification (GTDB taxonomy): domain Archaea; phylum Thermoplasmatota; class E2; order DHVEG-1; family DHVEG-1; genus JAGMDE01. The sequence continues at coordinate 5,399 of JAGMDE010000043.1, forward strand.
TGTTATAAAAAATATCAATATTATCACCAGCCCTCTCCTTAAAAAATATCTTTTTTCATTCATTTTTTTCACTCCATTTTCATGTTATCCCAAGTAAAAAACACTTCAGGTTCATCTTCTTCGTCATTAGTTACGTTATCAGATATTTTTACAAGCCAAAGGTCACGTCCCTCATGGGATTTTCCAATAGACTCATAATAAAATATATCTGAATATTCTTGATAGAGATCCTCTAGTACATCAGTTAACTCATCATGAGTATAGTAATGAACATCTTTTTGTATAAAGCTAGATTCACTTCTTGAAGAATTTGCATTGGTATTAATTGCAAATATTGTGCAAACTAAAAAAAATGTTATTAGTAATGAAAATATTTTAAATTTGTAGGTTTTATTTTTCATTGTTATAATGTTATGTAACTATAACAATATAAATAGTTTATGTCCAATTTTTATTACTCAAGATAAAATCATTTAATATTTCAAGGCATAAATCTTTGAAGATAATTTTAGAGAGACATACAATACGAATATTTCGATCAATAGAATAAACAAGTAAACTAAGATATAGTAATCAAATATATTTTCAACAAAATAACCTAAATATGCACCTGATCCTAAAACAACAAAAAGAATCATTGAAATACTATAGATAAGCATAACATCTGACTTTTTACCAGCGTATTTTACACCGAGTGGAGCCGATATAATTACGCAGGCGATAAATGAATAAATTAAAAACCATGTTAAAAAAACGATATTGTCAAAACCCATAAAAATTGAAATATAGGGAATGAAAGGGACTGCTGAAATAAAACACAATGCAAGGGCTGATGTTTTTCCAAATATTAAAGCATCGTTACTAACTGGAACATGTCTAATTATCCACATTGTATTTTCTTCATTTAAAAATAAGTTTAACCCTGGAAAAACTGCTGTATATACTACTACAATAAAAACACCCATAAAAACAAACATCGAAGGTAGAAAACCACCATATACCTCCAATAATGCTTCAGGGACTAAAAGTTCATCACCATAAACATAAAGATAACCAGAACCAAAACCAACAATAGACGAGGTAAAAACAAAGCTGAAAAAAAGCTTATCTCTCCAAATTACAGTTGTTTCTCTATAAAAAATTGCTTTTATGACTGATCTAACCTTAATTTGAACTTTCTCTTTTATTCTCTCTTTCCGTCTAATAAATTGATGAGAAGTCATTGCATTTTTTAGGCTCCACCTAATGTGTAGCAATGCTAAAGGAAGAGTTGAAGAAATAAAAAGAGGTTCTCTTGAATAATAGTAAAATCCTAATAACACAAAGGTTGGGATAAGTCTGTATCTTTTTGGTGAGAAAAAGTTAATACAAATAGTACAGCCCAAACATATTGCGATAATGACACCAAGTGTAAATACTAAATATTCTACTGGGTAAAATATGCCAACTCTAAAAATAGTCAGAAATAAAAGATACAATGAGGAAAATGAAAGCCAAATAGTTAAATTAATAATTAAAATTGAAAAAAATATTTCAAAAATTGTCTTCCTTTGTTTAATACCAGTTGATAATGGATATTGAACTTCATCTGAATTTATAAAAAACCTATAGAAATCTACACCTGATTTTAAGAAAAAGATAAAAACCACCATAAAGTAGATGTCTTCTAAACATACATCAAGTTTTGTTTCAATTATTTGTAAAAAATATGTTATAAATGCAAAAATTAAAACTGAAAAAATCATCATTATTGTAAAAACGATGTAAAGAACTGGGGATTCCTTCATCTTTGAGATAAGACTTCGAGTGTTTTGTTTTATCAATACCTTTGTTGTTTCAAACATTCATTTCATCCTTTGAATGAAAATAAGTTTCCTCGATACTCCCATATTTTGATACCAGTTTTGATACCTCATCAAATAGTATCACTTTCCCCCTCATGAGAATATAAACAAGGTCAGCAACTTGTTCGACAAGCTGAGTTGAATGTGTAGCAATAACTGTAGATCCCTTTTTCATTTTGATAAAATCTTGAACTCTTCTTGAAGTAAGAGGATCAAGCCCATAAACTGGTTCATCAAGAAGAAGGTTGTTTGGATCATGCATAATTGCAGTTGTAATTGAAATTTTTTGTTTCATACCCTTTGAATATGTACCAATTTCGTAATCCAGAGAGTCATAAATTCCAATTGTTTTTGTGATTTCGTTTATTTTATCTTCAGCGTTTTGTATTTTTCTTAGTGACGCTATGTAGAATAAAAATTCTCTACCTGTAAGTCTATCATACATCTCTGGCATTTCTGGCAAGTATCCAATCCTTTCACGTGCTTTTACAGATTCTTTGTTAATTGAAAAACCATCAACAATTACCTCGCCCGAATCATATGGTAAAATTCCTACACAAATTTTTAGAAGAGTACTTTTACCTGCTCCGTTTTCTCCCATTATTGCAATTACATGAGAGTCTTCAAATTTAAAATTCACACCTCTAAGTGCATTTATTTTACCATAATTTTTAGAAACGTTATTGACTATAATCATTTTGTAAATGGCATACTATTCCATGATAAAAAGTTGTGCGAAAGATGCTACCAAAATTGATAATTCGTAACGTGAATAAGCCTAAACGACTGTTTTATTAGTTTACAAGGTACTAAAATAAGATATTATTTTACTTCACATGAGTAGCATCTTTTGTCGTGAACGCAAATAACTCCGCCACATTTTGGGCATTTCCAACGTTCTCTTTCTTTTTTTACAAATTTATCTATACCATTTTTTTGAATATATTCTAAATTTTCAATCATACTCATTCCATATTTTGTTCTATAACGCGTATCAAGTTTCTTTAGATTTTCACATGGAAAAACATTACATTCAAAACAATACTCTAGTTCTTTGTTTAATAATTTTTTACAATGTTTTTTAAGAAAAGCACATTGTTTATCTCTTGGTCTACAGCCTGTACAAGTAATTTTTCTTTTTCTGCCATTTACAGCGTAACCAAAAAATCCAATGCATATACCACAGTTCATTCCACATGGCGCTATAAGCTCTTTTTCAAATTTTTCACTCATATTTTATATATTATTCTCTATTAGTTTTTAATGGTTTATACAATAAACTATTTATCTTCATTTTAGATTTGAAAAACAGGTAGATAAAGGTATGTTAATAAAAGAGATAATGTCAAAAAAGATAATAGCTGTAGATAGCAATGGAACTGTAATGGATGCGTGCAATAAATTTCGTGATAATAGAGTTGGTAGTTTACTTGTAACTGATGCTGATCAATTGGTAGGAATATTAACAGAGCGTGATGTTATCAAGAGAACATTATGTGAGGGGAGAGACCCTAACACAACAAAGGTAAGAGAAATTATGTCTACTGATATTAAGACAATTGGACCTCTTAAAGAAATAGAAGATGCATTGAGAATATTCAAAGAATACAATATCAAAAAACTTCCTGTTATGTCTGACAATGATGTTGTAGGCATTATTACAATTACAGATATTGCTTATACAAGACCCGGTATAAAGGACTTTATTAAAGTATGGAAAGAATGATTATTTTATATTTAGCAAGCGTGCTAAAAGTGTAAATCGTTGAAACAATTTTATGAACGGAAAGTTCAGATTTCTAAATAATCTAGGTGATTTTGGATCTAATCCAATAAAAACAACTACATGAGGATCCTGTTCTGTCAAATAAACTACTGTTGTATTTGACTTATATTCGTTATTACCCTCTGCAGTAATTGTATATTCTTCATCAAATGGAAGGTCTAAAAAGATACATTTCCCATTTTCTGAAGATTCTGTAGTTCTTGTTATTGTTCCGTCTTGATTTGTTAATTTTACTGTAATACCTTCAAGTCCTGCCTCTTCTGGAGGAGGAGGTAAATCAGTCCCATAAATAACACAAGCTATGTTACCACCAATAGTGGAATCAACAATCGTTGCAGATGCTGTTGTTAAACCAGCCGTTATAAATATGCCTATAATTCCTATTGCAAATATTTTCTTATTCATTTTATTCCCCCTAACATTATATATACGTCCTAATATTTAAATCTTTAACACTAACTAATTAAACCTCCCCGAGATAATAATCTGATTAATAATGGAAATTTTTCTAATATTTGTAACAAATTTAGATTTATTATATCTGACCTAGACCTAGTAAAAATCGTTATATTTTCATCTCCAACAAATGCAACTTTAGGATCATCTGGTTCATATAGTATCGGATATTCTGCACATGCTGCAAGAAATGCGTCATATATCTTTTCTCCCTCATCCATTTTTGTGAACATAAAATCCTGCCAAACAAATGATTTATACCACGCCGGTGTACTCATGTCAGTATAACCTATAGTCACAGTATTTTTCATTTGTCCTTTTCTAAATTCATCTGAGAAAGAACCTGGTCCTGTCTCATCCATTCCTCCGCAGCTACCGATAAATGCAAACCACATTGGTGACCGATCAGCCATGTCATTTTGTGCACAATAAAACCAAGAGCCAGTTGAATGGTAATAAACTTCTTTTGAAGGATATTTAGCACATCGAAATCTTTCGTAATCACCATGAGCAATTTCATAGAATATTTCTACAGATGGATCACTTACATATGAAGTAACTGTACTTGCAAGTGGTAAGGATATGCTATCGGCAGAATCACACCATTCTTGGAAATAGGAGTCAGCATTTTCCCTCCATCTTTTCCAGGGATCTTCATTACCTCCAGGCAAATGATTATGGCCTGACATTGAAAAACCGTTACTTGGCATTTGTATTGAATATCCAATTTCTTTTCCCTGAAGATCATAAAAAATTATTGATCCAACGGCATATGTAACTTCCCAACATATTAATGGATACTCTTGCAGATTGTAAAAAGTATAATAAAAAGTGCAATCTTCTTCATCTGGAAAAGCTACTAATTGTTTTTGGACATAGTTATCAGGTTCAAACGTTGTTTCTTCATAGTCTGATAATATTTCTTCAACATCTACCCATCTTTTTTGATATTTTATTACATCTTCACTTTCGATATCTAAATGTAGTAAAATTGAATCATTTATTACATAAATTCCATTTACAACATGTTCCCAATATTTTACATGTACATCGCCAATTACTCTATCAATAACAAGTGATTTATCCTCGGTCATCTCTATATCTTCAAATATAGTAAAGTTGGGGTTCTCTTCTATAGAAATGTTATTGCTTAAATTGAAAGCAACTGTTAAGGGCGGCAATATGGTAGCAATAAGTAATGCCAAAATCAGAATACTAATAATTTTTTTATTTAGTATAATTTCTACCCCCTTTCTTCAATAATAATATTTATAGGCATATTATATATATATAAACTTTCTTCCGTTTTCAGTATATTTTTATTTATTATTACAAAAATTATTTTAATTTGCAAAATATTTAGTGTTTGATAATTGTACTATAAAACTTATATATTATAGTTAGTAATATATTGGGAGAGTTGTAAGAACATCTTTGGAGGAATGAAAATGAAAACTAAGGTATTATGTGGATGTATTTTGTCAATTTTTATATTAATGATGTTACCCTCTGTTCAAGCTGTTGAAAATAATACTCTTCAAGAAATAACCGAGAAAATTAAAAATATAGAAATTCAAAATGACGAGCTCAAATTAAAAATAATTGAAGAGTTAGAAAAAGCTGAAAATATATCTCCTGAAAATCAGGAAAAAATAGAAAAAATTAATAATTTATTAGGTAAAATTGATTTTACATCAGAGGATATCGGTTTCTTGAGATATGCATTAATATTCTTTTTGTTCGGTTTATATTTTAATAGTATGGGATATGAATCATTGGCTAAACTTTACATGAGATTATCTATAATATATTTGATACTTTATTTATTATATATGTAACATTCTACTTAGAATTTAAATCTAAAGATATTGTAAAATATATACAATATTTTTGAGTCATATTACTAAAAAGCAATGTGAAATTTTCCAGTTAGACAAATATTTCAACCAGAAGATTTTTATATTTTGAGCAATATAGATATAATAGAAGAGGTGAAAGATGTATAAAAAAATAATAGCATTTGTTATGGTAAGTATTTTTTTGCTGATGGGTATTTCTTCAGTATCAGCAATATATACAAATGAAAACACCCCGCAGGAGCAAACTACTGGAGAAGGAACGGGGTATTTGCAGGTTATTGTTTTGGACATACATGGAATTCCATTTTTTCCACCTGCTGGCTGGGCAATTGAAGTTAGAAGAGGAGATCCAGAAGGAGAGATAATGGTACCAGATGTGTATAAAGACGGAACAGCGGTTTTTCAAACGATACCTTTAGATATGTATTTTATTAAGGTATCTGCAAATCTTTACAGAGATCTAAATGTAAAAGTACAAGTATATAAAGAATATATACCTGGAGATCCTAGCACAATTCATACAAGGAGTATAAAATATAGATTAAGGGATCTTAAAACAAGTCCAGTTGTCCATGAAAATCCATTTCTAATAGTTTTGCTACAGCAATTTTTTAAAATTTTTTTAATAAAATAAACTATCTTTTTCTTTTTTTTATTTAATACAAAATTGAGTTTAAAGTAAAATTAGCCAGAAAATTTAAGACAACAAAAAGGATTCAATATATTACTGGGTGGTAGGAAGATGGATTGTGGAATATGTGGTTTGGAGTTGGATGATGGGCAAGTTTGTATTTGTGAATCTTGTAAGAAAAGTTTGGCAACAGGATTTCCATTAACATTTTTTGAAGGCTAAAACTCATAATCACTAAAATTAGATGCAAAATCAAAATTCATTTTATTTTAGAACGTTTGGAAAAGGTTTCTTCATTTGACATTACTTCCAAAAATATTTATTGTGCAAAATGGACATTTATTGTGCAAAACACATATTAGCAAGGTTTATTGTGCAAAGCTCCCTTTTTCGGCTTTGCACAAATAATCGGTAAAATAAGGTATTTTTTGTGCAGAAGTATGATTTTATGTGCAAAGCTTGACACTGCATAAAAAAGATATAGTAATATCATGCTATATCTTACTTTATAAAAATATTATTCTTGAATCACTTTTATTATTGGTTGCAAAATATAATTGTTTTGTTCTGTAGATTTTATTGATTTCTGAATATCAAAATCTAATGTCAATGTAGTTGTTAACCTACGTTTTATTTCGAAATTTTTTATTACTTTAACTACCTTTGACGGTATTTTCAAGTTATATGTAATTCCATTTATTGTTACATAAGCACTATCAACAAATAACCGTATTTGATTATACCGTCCTTGGTATAATAATTCACGTCCCAGAAATTCTTTTACATCTACTAATTTAATTAGATCAAAAGTCAGCTTTTCTTTAGTAATAGTTTTCCATCCAGCTGAAGAATTATTTTCAGCTGAACCTTCAGCACTAAAATGAACTTCAACATTTTTTATAGTTATCAAGGCTTTTGTTATATTTAAATCACCTGGAGCATCTGTTATATATATTTCTAAAACACCTCGCTCTTTACTTAAACACCCACTAAATGCACCAATTCCAATTATTAATATGATCGCAATGATCAATAATTTATACATCCCTTCACCTTTACCAATCCAATATATTTTGCTTTATAATTAATATTTCTTATTTTATTAATAGTAGATAAATTTATTGTGTTAAAATGTCAAAATGCTATATTACACCAACTAATTAATTACTACCGAAATATATCTTTGATTGTAAAATAGCTTTTTTTAATTACTTTACAGACAAAATCGACTATGCAAGCAAAGTCGAAAAAGCGGTCTTTGCCTTAAAAATAAGGGAAAACAGCGAATTTTAAGTCAAAATCGGTATTTTTAAGTCAGAAGAATAAATTATTTATAATAGAAAAAAGAGAGAAGATTTTAGTCAACTATCTGAGATTTAACAGTCTGGTAAATATCGGCAGTGAAAGTAGTCGTTCGAGGATTGGAAATTGTTCTAAAAATCTTGGAAATGCAATACCTTCAGAAAGTCTTTCTCTTTTTCCAAGTATTATATTTATGATTGGATTACTGTATGATTTACTTTTGATATAACTTGTAAAATAACAACAGAGATCTTCAATTCTGCATTCGCCATACGCAATTTTAAAAAATCCGTTTTCACCCCACTCTGTACCCCAGCTGTTTTTGCATATCCAACACCCTTGAGTGTCATTATATCCTACAATTGAAACACAGTGTCCACCTAAAAATTCACCAGTTTGATATTTATAAACACCTCCACTGTAATCACGGAAATCTTCATAAACTTCTAAATATGCAATTACTGGTCCATATGTTGATACAGCGATTTTAATTGAGTTTACATCATCAATAGCTTGAAAACCCTCTTCTCCAAATTTTATAACTTGATTTCTCCATTCAGAGCATCTATCTGAGCATTTTACAGGTTCATTACTTGGTGATCCATATGGACAATCAGAACCGTCTCTTCCTTTTGAATCAACAGCTTGGTATGGAAAACAACTTTCAAGAGGTACTCCTTCTATTATTAAAAACGCTATGGTGAATCCAATAGTTCCACCGCAACAACCTTTGTTCATGTATGGATACCAATAGGTACAAGAGACAATTGATTGTTCGGATAAATCAATATCAAGATCAGGATCATTATTTTTTATATTGTATAATGCTTCAAGTGCTGAAATTGGTCCAAAAGCATAGCAGCTACCACAATTGCCTTGGTCACGAATTGGTGTTGTGTAATCTTTTCCATCTATGTTTCTCCAATCCCAAGATGATGGTGGGTCACCAGATAGGGTTATAGGTTCTGGAAGATTAGGATCATCTTCTGGATTAACTAATAAACCAAGAGAGTATCTTTGATTTTTTTGAGAATAATCTGATTTATAATTTTTATTAATATCACAACCGCAGTTGTTTGCTGCTGTTCCAAAGCCTCCGATTAATAATAAAATGAATACTATTGCAATTATTTTTCTTTTCATATATACCTCCTCAAAATTTGCATATTTACATTTGATTAATAATATTAAAAATTTTCTTATGAATTATTGTGCAAAAAGGGTATTTATTGTGCAAAACAACTATTAGCACGGTTTATTGTGCAAAGCCCCCTTTTTCGGCTTTGCACCTAAAGTCAGTTTTGACCTTAAAGTCGTATTTTTGACCCTAAAGTCCATTTCCTGGGCAGAAACTATTTAATTTATGGTTTCAGCAATTGCCTCAATATCGGAAACATATTCGGGAATCGTTTTAAGAATTGAAGAAATATGGGATTAAATATCTGTCTGTTTTGTGTCATCGGTATATCTATAACTCCTTCTGGACCTATAAAGCCACAAACATCTTTTGCCCTTGCAGATATGATATAATCTCCACATCTAGTCCAAGTATGTTTTCCAATTGCTGCTTCACCTGATGCAAAAGGACCTGTGATTAACTCATCAGGAGTCCCGTCTCCCCAGTTAACAATATATTCAGCAATATCATCACCATCAGGGTCTGTTGAAGAAAATTCAAAGTCATATTCTACACCAACCTTTCCATAGTTGGTTGGACCATCAATATCTGGTGCATTTGGTGGATGATTAGTAGTATTCAAAACAAAATCATAAGTTGTATCCTCAACTATGCTAAGTAACACCCATTCTGACGTATAACAATCTTTAGAGCAAGTAGCATTCTTCAAACAATAGCATATTGGAATATTTGTAACATGATAATAACCATCTTCATCACTGTAGTCTTCTTCATAAGATTCATGGAAATATACCCTTACCAAAGCTCCTTCAATAGGATTCATAGAAGTATCGTTAACATAACCTAATAAAGTCCCATTGTTTATGATAGTTCTAGATGATGGAACAATATTCATCACATTTTGACTACTTGAACCAGTTGTGGATTGCTGACTGGTTTGTTGTGAACCGCTGACCCGAACGATAACTAATAGATAAGGACGGAAGTTTTCTTCATTCTCTCTACTTCTAACCATTGTAGTAGGTATATCTGATTCACCCCAGTAGCTGTCATCTGAAATCCTATAACCCTGATGATAATCTGGAGGCCATTCATTTACATAGCTTTTCACATCAGTTGTAACATCCCATGTTATCCACTCACCTGTCGACGACGGGACTTTGGCACTAGTAATATCAGGTTCATAAGACGGCTGGTTATTCCACGTTAATGTGCCCTCACTCCAATGGTCTGTTACTCTATAGATATTTAAATCCCGCCCTTCAGGATTAGTATTCTCATAGTCTTGATAATAAAAATTCAACTCTGCAGATGCTATGTTAGTGTGGCCAGGGTTACATAATTCTATGAGGTCAAAAAAACTAATATATGCAACATTTGCCCAACCAGGACTTCCATCAACACCATATTCGTTAGCTATCCGAATAAATTCAGAAGAACCATAATTTTCATCTGAATATTGATGGCTCGCATATGTATCAATTCCATAAAATTCAAACATAAGACCATGACGCGGCTGAGGATCTATTTCTTCCACTTTTATGCCTATCGCAGGAAACACTGAAAGACTCACCAGCAAAAACATACTTATTACTATTATTGTTAATATTTTTTCCATATTTTTTATTCCTCCCTACTTCATAATTAAATGATTAAATAAGTATATAAATCCTTCTTTTCAAAAATATTTATTGTGCAAAGCCGGTGAGGTACCCTATTTATATGATAAGTATCTGTCTATCGCTGAACAAAGTGTAAACACATTAGTCATAATTTAAACTCTATAAATTGTCCTTTTTATAATTTTTATAAAAAATCCCCAAGAATA
>JAGMDE010000044.1 GCA_023128855.1 Thermoplasmatales archaeon
TTGAAGCAAAAAACATGAAGGATTTACCAAAGCTTATTGAGGTTCTTAGAACTGTTTCAAAAGCTGATCCTAGTATCCAGGTAGATATCAACCAAGAAACCGGTGAAAACCTAATGTCTGGAATGGGAGAACTTCATCTTGAAATTACTGAGTATCGTATTAAAAACGAGTACGGAGTAGATATTGTTACGTCCGAACCAATTGTTGTATACAGAGAGTCAGTTGCAAAGAAAAGCCAACAAAAGTTCGAAGGAAAATCACCAAATAAACATAACAGATTTTACATCGAAGTTGAGCCTCTTGACAAAAACATAATCAAAGCATTGTATAACAATGAAATTCCTCAAAATGTTAAAAAACACAAAAATGAAGTTATTAAAAAACTCCAGGAACTTGGAATGAGTAAAGAAATCGCAAAAGGTGTATTTGGAATACAGGGACTTAACATGATTGCTGATATCACAAAAGGAATTCAATACTTATTTGAAACCCGTGAATTACTAAAAGAAGCTTTTGTTGAAGTTATGAAAAGTGGACCAACCGCAAATGAACCATGCCAAGGACTACTTGTAAGACTAGTTGATGCAAAGCTACACGAGGATGCAATACATCGTGGACCTGCACAAGTAATACCTGCAGCTCGAAATGCAATATATGGTTCAATGACAATTTCTGATCCAATTATTCTTGAGCCAATGCAAAAAGTATTCATTAGCACTCCACAAGAACTTATGGGAGATGCATCTAGAGAGCTTAACCAACGAAGAGCAGTGGTTCGTGACATGCAAACAGAAAAAGATATGGTAAACATCGATGCTAAAGCACCAGTTGCAGATATGTTTGGATTTGCATCTGCTATAAGAAGTGCGACAGGTGGAAGGGTTCTTTGGAATACTGAAAACATGGGATTTGAGCCACTACCAAAACAGCTTCAACCAGATATAGTAAAACAAATAAGAGAAAGAAAAGGACTAAAACCTGAGCCTAATCCCGCTACATATTATATGGATTAAAATCCAAGTTCTTTTTTTATTTTTATTAAAAAATTCAAAAACATTAAATTAAGAATGATGTTACCCTTTTTGGAGATGCACCATGGATAGAGGAGTTATACCGATTAATAAAGAATATGAACTTCACTTCAATTATTATGAAAGAGATCAAAAATTCAAATATTTCAACAGAAAATTTGAAATCATACTAGTAGAAAAGAAGACACTGAGAAAGAACTATATAATGCATATGGACAACGCAGATCCCCGACAGATGATGCCACGCGTTTACAAAGCATCAACAGGAAAGAAAAAACATGAATTTGGAATAACAACACTAAACTGGAATGATATTAAAACAAAATTTACTGATCATATAATTGCAGAAGTAGGAGAAAAACAGAGAGGAAATGTAAAGAAAGCTATTGGTAAGCTTTCATCTCCAAAAGTTTAGTACTCCGTTATTTTGTATTTACCATGCGCTGGTTCATAGATTTGACCTTGACGTTTAAGTCTATCAAGTGCCTCTTCGACTTTACCAGATTCTAGACCTTCAATTTCTGATTCTCTAATTATGTCACCCCTTAATGCATTGCCATCCTTTGCTTCATCGCTTAATCTCTTAATTATATCCATAATTGTACGCATTCTATCATGCTGACTATGGCTGATACCAGTTGCAATAATGTCAATATCAAACTTGCCAGTCTCACGATCCAATCCAACTCTTCGCAGGTATTGATCTATAATATGAATTGCTCTTTTTGCATCCTCAACAGTTACTTCTTGAGAAAGCCGTATTCTAGCGGATGCCTCAGAAAGCCTGACAAATGCTTCAAGCTGACGGGGAGTAAACGTTACAGAATCCTCAGATGATGCTCTGAAATCAACATAGTATCTTCTCAACATATCAAGTGCTTCATCGGTCATAACAGGGAAAATATTTCTTTTTGCATAAGCAACATATTTTCGAAAAAAATCAGGAGCAATTGTTGGAATTATATCTTTCATAAAACTTTCTTGTTCTTTTTTAGTGTGTTTTGATTTTTTAGATCTTGCAATATTTTCTGTTATTTCTCCAGCTTTATGAGCTCGCAATATATGAGTTGCAAGATCTGTATCAGTTGTTCTATTTGGTTTATCAAGAATTGAAAAAATCAGATCAAAACGAGAAATCAGAGCCGGTGGCATATTTATTTGTTCATGCATCGGCAAGAATTCATCAAAACGTCCAAGCTTTGGATTTGCAGCAGCGAGAATTGCACAACGAGATTTCAGAGTTGCATTTATTCCTGCTTTTGCAACACTAATTTCTTGTTGTTCCATTGCCTGATGCATAGCGCTTCTATCGGTTTCTTCCATCTTATCAATCTCATCAATACATGCAACTCCCATATCTGCAAGAACTAATGCTCCTGCCTCAAGTGTCCACTGACCTTCACCAAATTCATCTCTAACAGCTGCAGCCGTTAAACCAGCAGCAGTTGATGCTTTACCTGAAGCATAAACAGATCGAGGTGCAAGTTTTGACATATAATAAAGCATCTGAGACTTTGCAGTACCAGGATCGCCAACAAACAAGGTATGAATATCTCCTCTAATCCTTGTTCCATCTGGCATCTCCTTTGCAAGACCACCGAATAATTGTAAAACAAGAGCCGCTTTTTCAACATTTAAACCATAAATCGTTGGAGCAATACTCTCCGTCATTTTTTCATAAAGTCTTGGATCTTTACTAATTTTAAGAATTTCTTTTTCATCTTCAGGAGTAACATCAATTTCTTCAAATGCCAGCTCCTGGCTTTCAATACTATTTGCGTCCATTGTTTTATCAAAAGAAGTAAGTCTAAATGTTCCTCTTCTCCTTTGCATCGAATGAAGAACACCGTTTACCACAACCCGGTCACCTGGTGCAATCTCTCCAACAAGATCATCTTCTAGAAAAACACTGATTCTCTCTGGCTGCGCACCGCCGCGAAGACCCTCAGGGTTTTCCTGTACCTCAATTTTTTGTGAATCAATAAATTGAGAGAGATTTGTTAAAAGCTTGAACGAAGAAACCCTTCCGCATCCACCCTGATCCTCATAACACTCCGATGGCTCTTTTAATATGTCTTCATCTTGCTCTATTCTTATAACTGCTCCGCATTTAGAACATTGAAACGCTCCAACCTGAAGTTTGGGTCTGACCTCAGTTCGCTTTTTAATAAGACCATCGATCGCCATAAATTTACCAAGATGATTTGCACGAATTTTTCTAATAATTATCTTGTTTGTATCTGGTAAATTAGTAATTCTAAAATGTAACTGAATTTTGTTTTCAGAAGCAACATCAATCTTTTTCAGTGCTTCTTCTCCATTAAAAAGAGCTTTAAAAGGCTGACTTAAAAGGAGTTCTGCAAGTTTAGGATCTGCTTTATCAATATCCCAATAATCAACAAACAAACTACGTTTTTCAGGGTATTCAAGAGCAACTGTTTCAATGTCTGATTTACAATGTTCCTCAAAGAACTTTTCCCATTGCGATACTAAACTCTCATCCTTTAACAGTCGTACCAAGTTTTATTCCCCCACAAACGGTAAAAAAATGATAACGGGCTTCGTCTTATAAATATTTTTAGTAGGTAACTTAAACTATTAATTTTTAGCGGGTGTAGAAGGTCCGCGAGTGGTTGCACGTTTCATCGATTGACTACCCAAATGCATCCTTAACCCCGTTAACCCTTTGAGCATCAGCAGTTTGCGGTAAGGCTGCTCACTTCCGTGCCTCACCCGGTTCCCGCAGCTAAGATATACATATGACCCTCCAGCCACATGTATTACCACCTCTGATCCCATAGGACAAGGTCTCATCGTCAACAAATGGATCAATAAATGCTCGTTACATCGCCTCTTGGTTTCGACCCCGGCTAAAGGCGATTTCCGGTAACAGGGAACGCCTACCTCCCCGGTCTATTCTACACCTATCGCCAATTTTGTTTTTACAGTGATCTTCGCATTATTGTAAATACGTTTTTAAAGAATTGGTAAAAGATAAATGCTAATACTACTGCTAGAAAAGCAACATCTCTAACAATATCGAGAAATTCATCTCCACCATATTTACCAGCATCAATGCTATCAATTATAATGAAATAAGTTAATAATGCAACTAAGAAAAACAATATTACGTTAATATAAATTGACCATTTATACATTACTTTTTTTGGTGTTTTACGTATGATTTCTTCAACCATATTAATAACTCCTTGCAAACAATGCAAATAATATCTAGCTATTTGAAGGTTATGTTTTAAAATATTTACAGAAAATCAGTTAATTTAGTGGTTTTAACCTTATCACTCATGAATAAAGAATCAATGGATTTTTCTACTAAGGTTATCCGTTGTCTAGCATAGGGTGGAATATTGTATCTCTCTGCTATCTCTTTTGATATTTCAAGATATTTTTTTACAGATTTTTCATGAACTGTAAGAGTGAGTTTACCATTACATTTTAGACATGTTCCCTGAAGAGGGGGTCTACGGTAAATAATATTACAGGATGGGCAACGAACCGATTGTTTACTAAAAGCTCTCATATTACCAAGTATATCTGGTAAAAAGTGTCTTTCAATTACTTTGTAAGCAACATCAGCTTCATCCACGGCTCTAATCTTTGCAGCGAGATTAAGTTGGGCATTCATTTTGTCCATCATAGTTTTTAAAGTCTTGTAATTAGACATCTTTGGACCTTCGGATATATTATTAGTATCATGTGTGAATCCAAACTGTTCATATTGTAATGCAGTTCCAAGTCTGGAAGATACCAAGCCCATACTAGATTCAAGCTCTTTTGAATGTTCATGTCTAATTGTAGCTTCGTAAAACTCAAGGGGATACTGCGCAAGAGTATCAACATTATGTGCCTCTTTATCAACCTCTGATGGATCAATACGAGTGGTAAGGATCAGTGGTAAATCCATCTTACCTCCACGCTTATCTGGGATATAAGAGTGAGAGAAATTAATTAGTGCATCCATTAGGAGCATCAAACCATCTTCGTCACCATCACAATTATTTGAAAGAATAAAATCGTTAATTGGAAAATTATGTAGATCTTCTACTTCAACATCATAAAGATAATCATATTTTGACTTGATTGGAGTAATTTCCTTTACCGGATCAAGGATGAAATCACCAAATTCTTCAAGCCGGGGTTTTCGTTCTTTTGAAACAACTGACTCAAGCTTTGTTTGTTTTCTTAGAAGAGTAAAACCAATTTCTTCACAAAATCTTTTAGCATATGAAGAACGAATTGAAATATAATATAAATCAAAAACAGGAGTTTTTCCTTTTTTATCATAGAATTTTTTTGCAAGACCACCTGCTTTTTTTGTTTCTTTTTTTAGTCGATAGAATATTCCAAATCTCAGAAGTTGAAACCCTATATCTCTTAGTAAAATTGGGTTAACTGAAGAGCATGTAACATGTAATCTGTTTTTTTCAACTGATCCATCACCTGAGAAATATGCCCGTAACATTTCCCTAATCTTATTTTTTGGAAGGTTGTTAAACCTTGATGGTATTCTTTTTGTTTTAGCATTTTTTCCTATGTTAAGAATATGGGTGAAGAAATCATGTATTAATCTATTAGAAATTGATATGCCTTTTTTATCTTTGTAAATATGAATTTTGAAAACTTGTTTGATACATTGGCTTAGATCATTCCGTATTTCTTTTTCTGTACATGCAAAACTGGTTTGATAGCAGCTCTTTTTTGTATATCTTGTATGTCCTTCTGAGATATAGTAACCAAGAAGACGCATAAATGGTTCATTGATTTTTATAATCCTAGGAATTATTGTATGATTTCTTTTGACACCAAGCATACAATTTCTTGGGATTATATCAATATTTTTATTGCATAGTTTTAGTAACTCTATGAGAACAATTAGTGGTATGCTATCTCTGTAAATATAGTTTGAAAATGTTTTCTTATTAATTTTTAGTTGTTGAGAGGTTTGTTTTAATCCACCGAGTTGTTTCACACAGTTTCTCACAAGTTTTTCAACACGTCTTACAACAATATCATCATAATTTATTTTGTTTTGTAAAAACTCTGATAGAAGGTCTATTTCTTTGACATCATTTTCAAATGTATCTATTTTATGAGGTACAAAAAACTTGTCATATTTTTTTAATTGAAGTATTTTCTTCTTAGTTATAACTCCATTATTTATTACTAAGGCACTATGTGATGGAGATGAAATAAAATTTCTCCCTGATTTTAATTCAACTTTGAGGAGATACCTGGGTGATTTTGTCTTTATAATTGATTTAATTTTTTTAAGTTCTGTCTCCCCATTTTTATAATTTATAGTAAAAGTATCAACATTCTTCACATTTTTTTGAATTGTTCCAAAATCATCAACAATTTTTTCTTTACATTCAACAGTATTATACAAATCCTGCATACTCGTAATTTCTGGTTTTCCAGAATTTGTAATTAAAATATCAGTATCAGGCGAGAGACAGTTCCTCCGTTTAGCAGCATGATAAAAAGGATGAGCGTAGCATACTTGTGCACCTGTGAAACCAATAATGCGAGATAGTGATCCTGCTGATGTATGTGGCGCTAGTCCAACTGTTAGATGCCCGGTTAGGTTTTCGAGTTTTTTAATGTTATAAAACCGTTCAAGCCCGTAGAATTTTTTAAGTAGGTCATCTACGAATCTTGAAACCTGTATGAAGTATTCTGCACATGATTTTGATACTATTACATCTTGAACCTTTAACTCGCAGATTTGATTTTTGTCCTCAAGATCATTTCCAAGGTAATCTTTTGTATATCCTAATTCTTTTAATCTCTCAATAGAAACACCAATTTCATTGGGTTTAAAATGTGTAAGCGGAGCATCGGTCATATCAAACCTTGTTGTTCCATCTTTGAAAACATAGACATTATGTTTGGCTCGCAGTATTCCTTTTTCAAGTGGCTCAGGAGTTTTATGTTTTGATATAGTTCCTATAACTCCCTTTATTGTTTCAGGCAGAGTTCTTTCTTTAATATTCTTCTGAGCAAGCTTTAATTCTTCAGCTAGTTTTATCTCTAATGTTTCAATTCTTCCTTTACCAACTTCAGTATGTTCACCGCATGTACAAAATAATCTATGAGTCTTCTTTTTACATTTAGGACATAACCTAGCCCCTGCTTCTACTTCTATTTTTCCGAAATCTGCAGCATTTCTAATGAGACGTTGATTTCCACCGTAGTTACCGATAGGGAATAAAACATGTGGTGGCGGCCTCATCTTACGGGCTGCTGCCTTTTCAGGTCGGCCCATTCTTGTACCAATGCGGAATGGCGCACGTGGTCTAACTGTGATACCAGCAAGTTTAGTAACAATATTGACTGTATCTTCTTTGCTTTTCAGATTTTTATGTCTACTTGTTTCAACGATTTTGTTGTCTTTAACTTCTAATCCACAGCATCTAATGATAGGATTAGAATATCTATCCAGTATCAGGTTTCCATCTCTATATTTATGAAGAGCACCTAGGTCAATAAGAATCCTTTTAATTTCACTATCTTTAGGAAGTAAAAGTGTAAAATCCTTTCCAATTGTTCCATGTTCCTTCACATAATTTGAAAATAAAACTAAATCATCAACTGTAATATCATGCCAGAATAGATTGTAATATGGATGCAGCGGAACACCATATTTATTAGAAATTTCAATTGCGTCATCCCAAGATGGTTGCTTGAGGTTAATCTCTCTGCCAAATTCTTCAGTGATTTTTTTACTAGTTTTTTCTTCTGCTTCTTTGATTCCTGAAAATGAGTATTCCTTTGGTAAACAACCAAGTTTTTTCTGAAGATCCTGAATCCACCACTCGTAAACATAACTAGAATCAGGTAGCAATGCATTATTTTCAATAAATTCCCCAAATGGGATGAGGATTTCACCAAGATCAATTATTTTTTTAATATCAGCTTTCTTGACATTTTTTACATCATTAATTTGAATTAAATCTCCATTTTGAAGCAGAACAATAGGACCTTCGATACTTGTACATGGAGTACCAATGGTTCCTTTTCCAGGTCTCTCTGTTTTAAGTTGTGTCCCAACAGCAATAAAGTTATCAAGTACATACATAGAAGCAGGATTTATCGCAGTTGATGCTAAACCTGCTGTTCTAGCTCGACCATAACGTAATCTAAAACCACCTGTTCTAGAAGGATGTGAAAAAACAGGTCTACCAGCAATAACATCACCTATGTATTTTGTGGATGGCAGAATCTCAGGTATTTTCTTATCGTCTTTTTCGCCGTTTTCATCTTTGTGTACAAAGATATCTAGGAAATCCCATCCCTTGAGTTTGAGTTTTTTTACGTGTTTTAAAATCTTAGGTGCCTTAAGACAAAGACCTTCAGCAAGTACTAGGCAAGCACCTCCTCTTAATCGATTTGTTCCAACTCTTGGCAGATCTCTATATCCTGTAACCTCCTCATCTTCAGTTCCTTCGCCATCAACACATATTGGACAGCCTCTAACAATTTTGTCAATTTCATCAACGGAGGGAGTATATTGTAAATGTTGAACTCTTTTGTAAAGAGGGATTTCTTCTTTGTAGCGTTCAACTTCTCCATCAGTTGGTTTATACTTATCTACACCCATCTCTCGTCTAACAACATCTGCAATTAGAACGCTCATAGCTTGACCGGTTCCACCTGCACTTCTAATTGGTCCTGAGAAAAATAAATCAATATATTCTGAACCATCTTTGTTTTTACCTAGTTTAACCTCAGCTATTCCTTCAAGAGGTGCAACAAGAACACCTTCGGTAAGTATTGCAAGACCTGTTCGAACTGCTTGGTCAATTGCGTCTTCAGTTCTTTTGAATTTGTATTTTTTTTCATTTACAATTTCTTTTGCTATTTCTAATGAGACAAGTTCTCTATTACCAATTTTTTTTGTAGCAGCTCGTATTTTTGGAGCTATTCCTCTGGGTCCAACTAGCTGTTCAACTCGAGCAGCAATATCAAAAGCTTGTGGTATTTCAACATTGAATTCTGGGTCAAATCCTTTTTTTCTGGCTTCTGTAGCAATCGAATAACATATATCAATTTCTTCCTGTAATTTACTAAAATACTCGCGCATATCTGAGCTAACTGCGATATTTTTTGATAGATCCCCACCCATGATAGGACACTCTAAAAGCTAACAAAAATTCTAATGCGGAAATGATGTTTAAAGGTTTGTGTATAAATGTTCTATGATGTATATCCAAAAATGTTAAGACACTCATTTTTATTCTTGTGTTGGTGAGGATCTGAAGTTTGGTAAAGCAGAAAAATTTCTAATCATCTATGCGATCTTGACCAGTTTATTAATTGTCATCGGAAGACATATACTAATTACATCTAAGATAATTTGCAACCCATGTTATAGTTGTGGTTGTGATTTAATTGATATTGCTTATCCACTTCTTGCATTTACTATATTGATTTTTACAATAGTAGGTTTAGATGTTTATTTCTATTTAAAAAAGAAAAAATAGGTGATTTTACAGCTTCTTACTAAAATCCATCATTGTTACATTACCAGTTTTAAGATCAACAATCGGTAGTTTAGCGGAATCTGGAATGAAATTAAGCATCTTTTGATAACTAGTTTGAGACTGCCAACTAGAGGCATTCATAAGAGTTACACCACGATAATCACTAATTTGAGCGAGATGAACATGACCTGTAACAAAAATGTCAGGAATTCTATCAATGACCATATAATCAAGATGCTCTGGAGCAAGAGGGGTATACCCGCCATAAGTAGGTGCAAGATGATGTTTTCTTAGCATTACTTTCATAATTTCCACAGGTTCGTTGTATTTCAAATGTTGAACATTAGTTGCAAAATCTAGAAGACTTTGACCATGATAAGCTAAAATCTCAACACCATGTAAAGAGAAATAACAAGGGTTACCAACAAACGTCATATTCATATCTGTAAATAAATCCTGGATTTCTTTTTCAAAAGTAGGCTGCGGCTCAGCTGGCCTTACCGCATCATGGTTTCCAGGAAGCATTATCATTGATATGTGTTCTGGAATAAGTCTGAGCTGTTCAGCAAGTGCCTCGTATTGTCTATACACATCAACTATTGAAAGTTCTTTATCTTGATTTGGATAAATACCTATTCCATCTACTACATCTCCAGGAATCACTAGATATTTTATCTTTCCTGCAACATCCTTTTGTCTCGAGTTACCAATCTCTCCATTTATCCATCTTAAAAAAGCCTGCCATTGATCCTCCATAAATTGTTTACTACCAACATGTATATCAGATAAAAATGCAGCATACAATGGAACATCTGCTTTATGCCGCTCATTTTGAATACTAATATCTGGATAAACAACACTGTGCACTACTATTAAATCACCGTTTTTACTGAGCTGCCCTCGTATTCCTACTATTTCATCCAGAACAACTTCGTTTGCCATTTGTAAAGTATCACGGTTATTTTTCAGAACAATACAAGTTGCAGTACCCGTTTCATCCTCAAGTTCTATTAGTCTGTGACCATTTGTAGTGGTTCTAACATCTTTTACTATTCCAACCATTTGAACATCTTTCACGCCACTGCCCTTAACTCTGTTGATTGGAATAGCATTTGCCAATTCTCTTCTTTGGTTTCTAAGTATTCTTCGTAAAGAATTGTATCGATTAACAAAAAGTTTAGTAAAATCACTTGTAGTTCCTTCACAGACGCTGTTACCTGTTACATCTTTCATTATGTTGATCTCAGGATCATATTCTTTGGCTTTTGGCTTCCAGCCTTTAACTTTTTTTATGTCTATTACTTGTGGAATTTCATCTTTTCGTGGTCCCTCATCTGGGAGTTCTATCTGGTCTTCTTTATCAGGATCATCGTATTCTAATTCAACCTCTTCAAAAGTTTCATATGGTAATTCACCACTAAATATTTGAGAAAGCATCTTAGTTTGTAGATCGTTCATTTCCTGAGTATCTGCAGTTGGTTTAGGAGTTTCTTTCTCTTTAGTTAATTGTTCGATATCTTTTATATGATCAATGGTTAAAACAAGTGGAAATTCCTTCAAACTTTTAGTTAAAAAAGATGTAAATTCAGTAGGATCTTCTTTAGATAAAATGTAATCGAGAGAGTCGGGTTGTACGAATGTACCGTGCTCTGAAAATGATTTTATTATTGAATTCATCCTACCGTTCCCGTAAAAAATGATTTCAGAAAAATGTATGCAATTAAGGGTTTTTAGAATTGCGGTCGCAAAAAATTAAGCTTTAAAAAAATTTCAAACAACTTATATAAATACCTTTCCATAAAAAATTGACATTTTTTGGAAAAATCGAGTTCTTTCAAGAATGTATGTACAACCCATGATTTTTTAAGAAAAATATCCTTATTTTTAGAAAAAAATATAAAAGATGACAAACTAACATAAGATTGAAGTAGAAAACCAACAGGAAAAAGATGAAAATGATAAGCATAAAAGTCTACAAAAGAGGCAATGACCTCCTAATCGGAGCCTGTGATGAAGAGCTTTTAGGGAAGAAATTTGAAGATGGTAAATTTCAGATAGATGTAGATAAGAACTTTTATGGGGGAGAAAGAATAAGTCCTGAAGCTTTAAAGAAATATTTGGTAGATGCAACCATAGCTAATCTTGTTGGAGAAAAAACAATCAAATGTGCAATAGAACTGGGATTAGTCGATCCTGATTGCATTATAAAAATTAAGGGCATACCACATGCTCAAATGGTAAGAATGCTAACCTAGGTTATCGATCTTTTCAAACATTTTTTCGTAATGACTACCTTGCCAGTATATCTTATTACATTTTTTACAAAACCAGAATTTATCGTTATTTTCAAAAACTTTCTTAGGAACTTTATCTTTAACTTCTTGCTTTTTGATGTCTTCTACTTTGGCATTACATACGATACATCTTGACAAAATCTTTGTTTTATCAGGTTTAATATCACCTAAAACAATGCTTATTTGTTCATCAAGAGCTGTAGAATTAATTTCAATGGGTTTTAGATTCTCTCTTCGTGCAGCAATTATTAAATTTTTATCTCTGGTGATTAGAATTCGATTATCTTTCTTTGAAATCCCCAATAATTCTGGATCATCCATATCGCGACTTGCGTAAAAGGTATCAAAACCATAAATGCGCAACCATTTTGCAAGTGTTCCCAGCATTTGATCGCATAAAAATTTCATTTTATCATATTCTATAATGTAAAAGTGTTCCGGGGCCAATAGTTTTTGTCTCTACTAGTTTGAGATTGCTGTTTTCATCTATTTTCTTTCCACCAGCAATAGTAGGAGTATCTTTTCCTCCTATTATCATTGGTCCAACATAAACATAAAAATCATCAACAAGCCCATATTTTAAGAAATTCCAAATAACAGTACCGCCACCTTCAACCATTAGTTTCTTTATGTCTTTGTTGTACAAAATTTCCATAAGTTTTTCTAAATCAATTACGCCATCTTTATTTGTGCCACATCTTATAACTTCAACATTATCGCTAAATTTTTTATCACATTGTTTTCCTGAAATAATTAGAGTTTTTGCCAAATTATTTACAACTAAAGAGCCAATAGGTGTCTTACAATTGGTATCTAATACTATTCTAATTGGTTGCTTTGGATTTTTCACATATTTTTCTTTAACTGTTAACTTGGGGTCATCAGATAGAACAGTATTGATTCCAACAAGAACTGCATCACATTCGTTTCTTAGTTCATACATTCTTTTGATATCTTCATCGCAAGAAATTCTCATTTGTTTACCTGATGAAGAAGCAATTTTTCCATCTGCAGACATTGCACAGTTAATTACAACATAAGGTCGTTTCATAAAAATTCACTTTGGATAAAGAGGGCAATCCTTTTTGTTCTCAGGACAAATGCCCTTGCTTTTGCATGCTGGTCCTGCCTTCTTAAAAATTATTGGGGCTACTTTTTTTACTTCTTGAAGCATCTTATTTGCTAGTTGCCTAATCTCCCATTGAGCATGCTGACAACATCTTAATTCAAAAAAATTGAGCAAGGATCTGGCATTCATTGTAACTATGATATTTGTACAAGCTGCATTAGGTAGTACAAACCTGGAATCCTCTGCAGGAATACCCATATCAAGAAGTTTGTTGTACTCCGTCCAAATATTATTCATTGTTTCATCGTAGGCTTTTTTCATTTTCTTGTTTTTTGCTATCTTTGGTGGAGTTACATAGTTTGGTTCTTTAAAATCTACATAACGTTGACTCTGTTGAGCATAGCTAGCAATACGATGTCTAACTAGTTGATGAGTTAGTGATCTGCTGACATCACTTATTGCAAATGAAAAATTAGCATGTTCAATTACACTTGTATGACCTAGATTCATGACTTGTTCAAGTATCGCCTTTAATTCTTTATCTGAAGATTTATCTAATTCCTCAGGTTTTGTTTTACTATGTGTAAGTTTTGCAGCCATAGCAGGTAATTTTTCAGGATTAGGAGTAAAACCTATGAGTTTAACGTTCATCAATGACTCCCCGTGCACACCCCATATGATATTCACTTTTATTATTTTTGAGGTGACGGAACGGTAAGACATTTATATTATATTAATAAAAAAACCATAAGCTTTTAAAAACCCTTAGAATTACACTCAAACAGAATATGGGAAATCCCAAGGGAGGAAAAATATGTTGGCGTTTATAGTAACATTCGTCCTCTGTTTTGTAGCGTATCTTATGTTAACAACAGGCGGAGCTGATATTGTATTTTTAGGTGACTGGAAAATTTTAAGCTGGGACTATGCAGAAATTATCTTTGGAATTATACTATCGCTAATTGTTGCAATTGTCGCAAGAAAGATCTTTGTAAAAAAGAGCTTCAGAATGGCTAACCCTGTACGATGGTTTGTATTTATTGGATACTTGTTTTACTTTTTCTATGAAATGACGAAAGCCAATTTCGATGTAGCATACCGAGTTATAACAGGAAAAATAAATCCAGGAATCGTCAGAATATCTCCAGATCTCAAAACAGATCTTGGAATTACTATGCTTGCAAACTCTATAACTTTAACACCTGGAACTTTAAGTGTTGACATTGACGAGGATAAAAACGATCTTTATATCCATTGGATAAATGTTAAAAAAGAGGCATTAGAGGATAAACCTGTTAATTGTAAATTTGTTTGCGCCAATTTTGAGAAGTGGGTTAGGAGGGTTACAGAATGATCGAGAATTTTGCTACAGAATATTATATTGTTTTAGGTTTTCTTCTACTCGCTATAGTCATCGCCCTTATTCGAGTTATAAAAGGACCAACTGCTCCTGATCGAGTTGTCGGACTTGATACAATAAACACAATTGTTATTGTGGGAATGGTAATTTTTGGTGCAGTTACTCAAAATGTTATCTATATCGATGTAGCTATTATCTATGCGTTGCTATCTTTTATTTCAACGCTTTTTATAGCAAAATATCTAGAAGGAGGGGAGTTTTAGATGTTAGGTCAAATCGCTGATATTCTAGTTTATCTCTTCCTTATTTTGGGTGTGTTCTTTAATCTTTTAGCAGGCGTGGGATTATTACGTTTCCCAGACGTTTATACAAGACTACATGCTGGAACAAAGTGTACTACTTTTGGATCTATTTTCATTTGTGGATCTGTGATAATTTTTGGCGTAAGAATGTGGCTTATGGGAGATACTAATGGTTCTACATTAACCATTCATACCGCTGGAGTATTAATTGCAATATTGCTTACCAATCCAACTGGTGCTCATGCGATTGCACGTGCTGCACATAGAAGTGGGGTTAAACCATTTGGAGCAGTTATAGATGATTTAGCTGAAAAGCCAGCAAAAAAGGAGGCGGAAAAGTAATGGAAGTAGAATGGTTAACTTACCTTATTCACATTATAGTTCCAATCATAATTGTTATTGCCGCTGCTCTTGCTGTTGTTTTTAAGGATCTTATTGCTGCTGCCATTGCTGTAGCAGCTATGAGCCTACTATTATCTTTAGAGTTTTACATACTACAGGCACCTGATGTTGCGATAGCAGAAGCAGGTGTTGGAGCCTGTCTTACAACTGCGATTTTAATTATTGCAATAAGAGCTACAAAAAGGGAGGAGGAAGCATAATGTCAATAAGAAATATTGTAGCAGTTACATTCTTTGCAGTAGTAGCTTTATTCCTAATTTTCGGGGCTCTTATGACACATCCTTTTGGAGAATTTGACGAAGATAATACTCCAGAGATGGATCAGTATATAATAGATAATACACAAAGCGAAACTGGAGCAGATAACGTAGTTACAGCTGTAGTGTTTGATTATCGAGGTTTTGATACGCTTGGCGAAGCAACTGTATTATTTACTGCTGTTGCAGGTGTTATATTGATATTTAGGAGGGTAAAAAAATGAGCGGGATGTCAAGAATTGTGAAAACAATGGCTAGTGTTACATTCCCTCTTGCTTTGATTTACGGTTTATACATTATTGCACATGGACATTTAACCCCTGGCGGTGGTTTTCAAGGTGGTGCTGTTGTTGCATCAGCATGTATAATGATACTTGTCGCTTATGGTTCAGTATGGACTATGGGTAAAATAAAAGAGAAGCGATTATCGGCCTTTGAAAGTCTTGGAGCACTTGGTTTTATTTGTCTTGCGTTCTTTGGCCTTATTTTTGGTGCTAATTATTTCTTCAATAATTTCTTAGTTCATCCTGAGGGGCTTGATATTATTTTTAATGGGACAGCAAAAGGTCTATCTAACATAAACACAGCAGGCGTTATTCCACTTATGAATTTTGCAGTTGGTCTAAAAGTGATTGTAGGTTTGTTTGCAATTGTTTTAGTAATGGCATATGCAACTACTAAATTGAAGGGGGAAAAATAAAATGTTATTTAATCTTCCATACATAGCAGTTGTTGCATTAATTCTTATAGGACTTGCTGCTGTTATATTCAAGAGAAATCTCATCAAAATAGTCATTGGTATAACTCTTATTGAAAGCGGTGTAAACCTGTTTCTTATTACACTGGCTTACAGGGAAGGAAGTACTGCACCTATTTTCCACGGCTACACAGCTAGTTCAGAAAATGTACCATTTATGTCTTTACCTGTTCCTCACGCTTTAACTCTAACAAGCATTGTCATCGGTGTTGC
>JAGMDE010000045.1 GCA_023128855.1 Thermoplasmatales archaeon
ATCTTGTAATGCATTGGAACGATAATTTTTGGATTTATTTTTCTGATAACATCCCACGCTTGTTTATCATCAACTGTAAAAGTTCCACCAATCGGTACAAATAAAATATCAACTTCACCAATTTTTTCAACAGTTACCTCATCAAGATCATGACCCAAATCCCCGAGATGACAAAACTTAATTCCATCTATTACAAATTTATACATAATATTTGTTCCACGCTTTGCTCCTTGATCTTCATCATGAAAAGAGTCCACACCGTTAATTTCAACATTTGAAATATTCCTTTTCCGCCCGTCTAAAACAACCTTTGATCCATCTTTTTCAACTGATTTCACACTATTATGATCATAATGATCATGAGAAACAAGGATTATATCTCCCATTACGCTTGGTGCAGGAATTCCAATAGATTTTCCGTCATGTGGATCTGTGACTAGCGTTATATCATTTGTAATTTCCCAACAGGCATGACCATGCCATCTTATCTGTAACATACTTTTTTTCCTCCTCCGGTAAACAAAAGACAACACGAGTTTATTATAAAAAAATTATGGCCGTAAACGTCCAAATTTAATATAATCTATTTTAGACTTTGAAACTTGAGCAAGACAAATCTCTTTATTTACTGAATGTGCAAGACGCACGGCACGAGATATTTCCTCCCAAATACTTTTGAAATCTGTGCTTACAACATGAATCAAGTATTCTGCATGTGTCTCGTCAGGCCCTTTGGTATATGCTCTGAAATGTGATCCAAATTTAAAACCAGTTTTTACAATAAGACCACGTTTTTTCAAATCTTCAAAAACAACTAATCTTTGATTGATATCTGGCTGTTTTTTAGAAATAATCTCTTTGGCTTTTTGTTTAGATATTTTTTTGCCATCAGATGTTGTGATTTCGATAATTCCTTTTTTATTTAGATACAATGTTTCTACAAATGAAATTTGTAACCATTCTCCAAATGGTTTTCCAAAAAATTCTTTTTCAAATAAAATTCTTGCAAGTTTTCTATCAAAAACTATTGATCTATTATCCAGCATAACACATCTGCCTTTTGAAAACTTATGCTTTTTGATATTTCCTTTTATATCCAAAATTGAGGCATCATAATATGTAATATCCCCTTCTTCATCAGCAATTGCAATCCACAATGCTTTTCCATCTTTTGTTATACTTCCAATTGTTGTTTTCATTTTTTTTAAATCAAGCTCGTCTCTCTCTGAAAAGGCAATTACATAAAATTCATTTTTAATTTGATTGAAAGTAATATTTTTATCTTTTTCAAATAAGTGAATTGCATGACCTCTTTTTCTAAGGTCTTTAAACACAAGATACTTTATCTCAAAATGCGGGATTTTTTTTGAAGCAAGAGAAATAAGTCCTTCAAAATCAATCTCCTTTTTTCCTTTTTTAATTTTGATTTTCTCTTCTTCAAGTAAAAAAACACCTTCAATTAGATTTAATTCTAGATTTCCTCCAGATAATGGTTTACCAAAATGACTTTTAGTAAAAAGCCTTCCAACATCTTTTGGTTTTTTGATGATTATTCTATTGTCAATTATTTCTCCAGCTGTTTGCATTATAAAAACCTATAATTGATAGTGTTATTTGTTTTTTTTGTAATAGTCCTTTATGCTTCTAGGCATTTCTTCTTTTGAAAAATAAGGATGTCTTGGCGGTTTTTCATAATGACTTATCTGTTTGGATTCTGGTTTCCTTTTTTCTCCATCTTTTAGAGAAGTTCCACCAATTATTAATCCTAAACCTAGTCCCAAAACAAGTGCTAATGCAGCGACTGTTACAATGGTAAAAAGCCAATCTTCGCTAATGGTTAGAATTACAGGTAGTCCAACATATCCTGATGAAGAAGTTCCAAGAGTACTATTTGAAAAACTTAAAACACCGGCAATCATACCACTGTATTTATAGTAAAGAAGTGCACTATCAAATTCTGTTTCATTCGCCAAACTTTCAGCATATTCATAGTAACTAACTGCAAGTACAGGCTCAATGCCTTGCTGTCTACTTTTTGATATTTTATTAATAGCACTCTCACTAGCAAGTTCAATTTTTTCCTCTGGTTCGACTCCTATAATTTCAATGGCAAGATTCGCTCTTACAGTTGCTTCTAATGCTTCAAATAAAGCAGCGGCAGGATAACCTTTATCCCGATCATCTCTTGCTGTTTCTAATAGTTCTTCAGCATAGCTAAGATAATCTGTTGAATCACCAGAAGTTGAACCCATTTCACCAAGAATTATACTGGAATAAACAGTTGCCTGTTGTGCTTCTTCAATATATTCTAGAGCTAGATCATCAAGTGTATCCTTGTCTAATTTTCCTGTTTCGTTAAAATAGGAGCCGATATCAATCCACCAACCTATACTATTGCTTCTTTCTACAACAAAAGCTAGTTTGTATATGAAATCTAAAACATCTGAATAAAAGTTTAAACCGTTTGAATAAGTGCTTTCTGCAGAATCTAAATACTGCTTAGCTTCAGATACTCTTCTCTGTGCTGCACCAACTGTTTGAAGGGATATAAAACCATTAATTTCAGCGTTTTTTGCTTCTTCACTTGCATCGTTATGCCAGTTTTGTACCTCTTGAAGTAAATCATCAATAAACGAATCCTCCTCTGTAGTCCAGTAATCACAAGCGTATGATACAAATCGTGAGTAAATTAAAGATTGAAATGATTTACTCGTACTGGTATAAAAAGTCTCATTTTCATATGATTCTTCGGACTGTGTTAACTTTTCCTCTGCTGCATTTAAGTAATCTTCAATATCGTCTTTGTAATATGTTGGGTATTGATTTGGGATATCTGCATCTTCAAGTTCTATACTTGCATTGTAATATGCATCTCTTGCATCTTGCAAAAGACTTGTTGAAAGAGGTACCATGGAAGCAAGATAATCATCTGTGGTTATCTCTCCATTTGTGTCATCAAAAAAGAATCTGTATCCTGTAAAATTTTCAAGTGCTTCATTTACATCTGCTACCTCAGTCACTGTCATTCCATAATTATCCATTGCATAGTCTGCAACATTTCTTGTAACAGGTTTTGTAACAGTTCTAGTCCATCCACCAGTAGTTTCAGTTGTTGTTACCATTTCTGTATAAGTGCCTTGCCCATATGGTATCAAGAAATGAGTAGCGCCTACTGAATTTGCGGCATCAATCTTGTGAGTAATACCGCCAATAGGCCCGATGCTGCCATCTGGATTAATCATCCCAGTCATTACTGTTTTATCACTTAGATTCCAGTTTTCAAGCAGCGCTATTGTGGCAACGGTCATAATGCCTCCTGCAGAAGGCCCACCGATAATTGGAGCAGAGGTTCTTACAACGAAGAAATAATCATAGGTAGATGGATCGATATCACAATTTTCATCATTTTCAACAAGAGCACTAGCAACTTTTACTGCAAGACGAGCAGAGCCCTGCATGTCAACCTCTGTTAGTGGCAAAGTGTCTACAAACACCCTTCCACTGCCGTTACTTTGAATTTTAACAGTAATTGTTGAAATAACGCCAATATATCCATTACCAGTGCTAGCAACAGCAGGAGCATAAACAGTAACATTACGATAAGTTATTGTTACCTCATCTTCGTATATCTCACCAGAATTTGAATCAGCAAGAACAAGAGTTGAAGGCCAAGTTATTACTATAGCTAAGATTACTAATAATACTGTAAATTTTTTAACCGTCATATTTTTTCCCATTTGCATTACTGTTTAATTGTAGGGCGCATAGGGATAACTTATTAAAAAATGTTTTGTGAAGTAATAAAATAGAAAAAAAGAGGTGGTTTAAGAGTATCCACCAATCATCAGGCTTGGATCTCCTAAAAATGCCCATTGTGTCAAGGATTTTGCGTGGTCTAAGAACTCCATATCATATGTTTCTGCATAATTTGTCAATACGTTACTATAGACATCACCAAGAAATACTGCACCGCTGTTGTCCTCATATTGAATTCCATATTCCTTGAAAAACTCGATACATATACCGCCGTCAAGCCCTTCAATTAGAGTTTCTTTACCTGGCATTCCGTATCCTAAACCGGTGTTTCCAATTGTTGCAATAGCACCAGTTCTTGGCATTTTAACAAGATACCAGCTGAAACACTCTGGAACTGGAGTACCATGACACCATGTATTTTTCTCATTGTGTAAATCTAACATTCCTGGTATCATTGATACATTAAACTGGCTGTTATGACATCCTCCAATCAATATAATTGGCAATTTGTCCTTATTTGTTAATTTCTTCATTGGGAACACTGGGATTATTTTATATTTGAATTCAATATTAAAGAAACCTGGAAGGCTACCGTGCCTCCTATTGCCTGGAATGCCTGGATAATGATCAGACCAAACACTTGGGCTGCCATGACCAGAGAAAAATGCAAAGCCGCTACCTGGATTTAACGCTGTAAAGTAATCCTCTTTGTCATTTATTTTTCCATTTGATGCCCAAAAATGATCCATTTCGAAGTCTTCTGGCATATAATATGTTGCTCCTCCACCGCCAAGAAGAGTTTTTTCACCACAAATCCATTCTCCCTCATAGTACATTTCTTGGCCGTATCTCCAGTCTTCAAAGACTATTTCCATATCCTCATTTTCAACCCATACGCGGATATCAGTTACATTTCCATAGGGTCTCGGATCATAGGTTTTTCCACGGATATGCAAGATTCCTTCTTTTGAGAAGTTTAGATTTGCCCAGCCATTTTGTGAGTTTCCATATGCTTCCCCTTCCTTAGGTTCATAAGTTACATTGTTATATCCAAGAATGTCTCCATCTGATACTGATACTATTTCAGCAATTGGGCTAAAAGGATACCCTGGTATTCTTAGATGGTCGTCATGATTAAATGTTAAAACTGTTTCGACTGAGCGATCAATAGTTACCCTAATTTTATCAACAGGTCCGACTTCCCCATTTGGATTATTACTTTGAGCTTTTATTGTATATTTTCCTTCATCAAGTTCCGTTGTATTCCATTGGATATCAAGGTCCTCCTGATCCATGAATCCATCTCCAGTAATTGTTACGACTTTCTTGAACCATTCTGGATCCGCAGCAGTTTCTTCGTATCTAATGATTTTATTGACAACATCTCTAACCTCTCTTTTACTACGGCAGGCCAGCCTACCAATAGCCACATCTGGGTAAAAATCAAAGCCAGTATCGTTTTCGATATCAAATCCTTTGGTATCCATTCCCCAAACAGCTATTTTCCCATCACCATTTGAATCCCAATCCTGGAATACTCCGCCTTCGCCATATACATCTGCAT
The DNA here is from genome assembly GCA_023128855.1 of Thermoplasmatales archaeon. Lineage (GTDB taxonomy): Archaea > Thermoplasmatota > E2 > DHVEG-1 > DHVEG-1 > JAGMDE01. The sequence goes on from JAGMDE010000045.1 coordinate 5,321, forward strand.
AATACAAGTCACAAAGAAAACCTGGGTCATAGATTTTTGCAAAACTTAAAGGATGTTGAGGATCATCATAAAAGTTAGTGTATCTAACCGGAACATGCCACCATCGGTCTCCATAATTCATGTGTTCTCTTGGTTTGTTCCATATCTTTGATTTTAATCCTCCTACAAGGAGAACATATGTGATATTGTTTGTTTGAATTGCATCGTCAATAAACCGTTTTATTTCCTCTGGTTTATCGTCTCCCTCATAATTTGGATAAATTGACTCTGTTGTTTTAATAAAAGTTTTAATTCCAAAACTATTTTTATGCTCCTTTAATTTGCATAGAATATTTTCAAACTTCTTTGGAGCAATAATTACCAAATCAAACTCATCTTCAACTGAAGAAAGGGTAACAGTAGCTGGTTCATATGTGATTTTTATATCAGCACTTTCTGCAACGAGCAGTTTATCAGATGCAGGTATGTATCTGGCCGGGTAAGTATGGACTGATACATGGGTGACTCTCTCCATATTTTCGTTTAAACCACAACCTACGCGATATGAAAACCAAGAATCTGGATAAGGATCAGTGTTCGTATAGATCTCTTCATCTATTTCAGTAGTTTCAGTTTTGACTACTGATTGACTCAAGGCTGTTAATAGCAGAGGCGTAGGTGCAGGTTTTATTTTTCCTACAATCTCTTGTTCAACTATATTTTTTGGAGTTACTTCAACCTTAACATTTGTAACACCAAAAGGCAGTTCAAAAGTATTGACAACTTTTGGAAGCATAGGCTTGCAAGGTTCAGATATGTAGGTAGATACCTCTTCAAAATTCAACTCTACATAATCTTGGTTATATTCTTCTATTGTAAACGATGAGAATGAAATTTCAAAACTATCTGATGTAATTTCGGCTTCAACATCGTTTGTTCCAACAGCTCCAAGTCCACTTAGGACTAAAATTCCTATTACCATAATTGGCAGAATATTTTTCAAGTTTAGTTCCCCCTTATTAATAATTACTAATAATAATATGGAGTTGTTCATATATAAATCTTTTTAAAAAAAGATATTATAAATTAGAAATAAAGAAAGAAAATAAAAAAAGAAGAAAGCAGCTCCTACTTTCTGATAAGATCAAGGGAGCTAAGTTCTGCTGACAGTTTTTCAACAGCTAGAGCTACATCCTCTGTCTGTCTTGCACCAGTGCAGACAATTTTTCCAGAACCAAATAGCAGCATTGCAACCTTAGGTTCCTTAATTCTATAAACAAGTCCTGGGAACTGCTCTGGTTCATATTCGATGTTTTCCAAACCTAGCCCCATTGCTACTTCGTTGAGATTTAGGTCTGTTCCAAGATCAGAAATCGCAACAATGTTCTGTACAACAATTTTAAGATCCTTATATACGTCTACGCCTAGTTTCTTAAGTTTCTCTGCGATTATATCCACTGTTTTACGTACGTCTTCAACATTCTTTGCACCAGTACAGTTGGCTTTTCCACTTCTAAATAAAAGCGTAGCTGTTTTCGGATTTTTTAACCTATAAACCAGTCCTGGGAATTGTTCTGGTTCGTATTCTGCTTCTTCTAGCGATTGCGCTATTACGTCTAGATCTAGCTTATCTGCAAAAGATGTAGACGCCACAATATTTTCTACTGTTACTTCTGGCATACTTTTCTACTCCTTTCATAAAGCTCCTATTGACGAAAGCTTTTCTTTCATCATTTCAATTGCATTAGCTGCATCTTCAATTGTCTTAGTTCCTGTGCATACGATTTTTCCTGAACTAAAAACAATTAAAGTTGCTCCAATGTCGTTTATTCTATAAATCAAACCTGGGAACTGTTTTGGTTCATATTCAACATGATCTAAAACTAAACCACTTGATATTGAACTTAGATGCAGTTCCTTTTTTAGATCAATAGAAACAACAATACTTTGCACTTCAATTTCGATCTTTTTCTTTACATCAATTTTTTTCTTTTTTATTTGACTGACTATCCTTTTTATCGAAGTTTCAGCATCTTCAATTCTTTTTGCACCTGTACAGATAGCCTTACCACCGGGAAGAATTAAAACAGCAGTTTTTGGGTTTTCAAGCTTAATGGTCAAACCTGCAAACTCGTTTGGATTGTAATTGAACTCTGGTATCTTTTCAGCTATTTGCTCAATATCTAAACCATCTGCTATCTGTGCATAGGCTACAATGTTTTCTACCTTAACATCTGACATATAATACAGGCCTTCTCTTCCTGCAGTATATAAAGGCTTTTTATAAAGATTTCGCTGTTCATAAGGAGAAAATCAATTTTTTTAAAAGTTTACCAAATATCATCAATATTTAGGTCACTATCATCGCCGTTTTTCTTAGTTTTACTCTTTTTTTTTCTCCCGTTAATCTTATCTAGCATACCGCGGAATTCGTCAGTACGATATTCAATACGTCGCTCACAACTAGCAACGGCTAGTTCTCCTCTTGTTCTCTCTATTAAATTTCTGACCATATCTTGTTTTTTCTTAATCGGAATTAAACCTGACGGGTAATTAAAACGAATAATTACATCATATATGTCATCCATCATACTCAAGTAATTATCTGCTTCCTTTGATTCTCCTGCCCTAATAGAATCCAGTGCTGTTCTTCTAAGCTCACCAACCAAATCACATAAGCCCATAAGATAAGAACTATATGTGGTTTTTATTTCATCAGGATCTGGTAAATCCTTTCCCTTCATAACGTTATAAAAACATTGGGCTTCTACTAGTTCTTGAGCAGCGTTTTCAACAAAACCTGCATGATAAAGTTCAGGATAACTTTTTGTCAGCTCATATAAACCCTGAAGCTTAGTTGATGATTTTCTAATATTATTACTAGCATTTTTCATCGAGTCCTGATGAATTAGCTGTATTGCCTTTCGACATCCAATGATTATTTCCCGAGAAGATCTCAACGCTTGCTCGCGAATTTTATCTTTGCCATCAATGTTTTTTTCAATTTTATCTACGATTTTATCTAAATTTTTCATTGTATCTCCAAGAATTTAGAAGTAATTATAGTTTTTCATTTACATGAATTTCTTATTTACCCAGAATTCTGGCTCTTCACCATTTAAAACTTTGTTCATTTGCTCAGCACAAACAGTACCTGCTTGAATCTGCGCTTCTTTAGTACTAGCACCAATATGAGGGGATAAAATTACATTATCTAGTGATAGTAGTTTATTATCCTCTGATGGTGGTTCCTGTTCAAACACATCAACAGCTGCACCAGCAAGTTTTTCCTCCTTAAGCGCAAGATACAAAGCCTTTTCCTCTACTACTCCACCACGTGCAACATTTACCAAATATGAACCTGGTTTCATGAGACTGATTGTTTTTTCATTCAAAAGATAATGCGAATCCTTCGTGTGTGGAATATGAAGTGATACGAAATCTGATTGTTTTAACAAATCCTCCAGATCTTTTCTTATTGCTCTCATCTTGCTCGCTTTTTCATCTGTACAATGTGGCGAATAAACAAGAACCTTCATTCCAAGACAGTTTGCGATACTTGCAACATGTTGAGCTATGTAACCAGATCCGACAAGACCCAAGGTTTTACCATTTAGCTCTATGCCTTTTAGTTGTTTTTTAATCCACTCTCCTTTCTTCATCGTGGAATCTGCTTTTGGAACAAACCTTGCAAGTGAAAGCATATGTGCAACAGCAAGTTCAGCAACACTCTTTGTAGACCCTGTTGGAGAATTTACGACTTTTATTCCAAGTTTACCTGCTGTTTCAATATCAATATTATCAACACCAATCCCAGCTCTGCCAATAACTTTCAGATTTCCTTTTGCCCCAGCTTCTACAATTTCAGTTGTAGCTTTGGTTCTACTGCGCACCATCAATGCATCATATTTTGGTATCTCCTTTAGGAGAGTATCATGATCCATTTCATCATAAGTTAATTCATGACCAGCGTCTTGGAAAACTTTTAAAGCTTCCTCTGCAGATTTATCTGTTACTAATACTTTCATAATTAAACCCCAAAAGCTGGAAATAAGAAGGGGATTAAAAAGGTTTATGATGTAGAAAAAAAGAAAAAATTTATTTTTATTATTAAAATTTTCTTCCACAGTATAGACATAAATTTGCATCCATTGGGATAGAACGGCCGCAACTTGGGCACATTCTACCTATGCCCGGTCCATAACCAGTAAGTAATGGTTTTAACTCATTGTTTCTAAAACCTTTTGAATTTGAATCGGCAATAATTGCAAGAACAATAGCCCCTATCCAAACAAATAAAAAAAGAACTATAAAAACGATCAAAAAGGAATTTGTATTGCTATGAATGAATGTAATATCAATATTTGCTCCATTTTGTTTTAGAACCAAAGTCGTCGCTGAAAAAAAATCTTTTTCAATAAAAATATTGCCATTTTCCTTCTCTTTGATTTTATAATTTTGACTCGTAAGCTTATTTATTAATTCATGTCTATAAGTAAACACATCACGGCTTGGAATACTACACAATAATTTTGGTCTACGGCCAATTAAAATTACTAAAATTACCCCAACTACAAATATTATTACAACTACTAAAGCCGAAATTAAGCATGCATCCATTTTTTATCCCTTTAAAAATAAAAAAATAGGTTATAAGCATTGTGTAACAAAACAGAAAAATTTTATGCTAGATGATCCATCCTAAAATCAATGCCAGGATATTCTGCTTCTTCTCCGAGTTCCTCTTCGATTCTAATTAATTGATTATATTTAGCATTTCTATCTGATCTTGCAGGGGCACCTGTTTTAATTTGGCCTGCACTGGTTCCAACAACGAGATCTGCGATAAAAGTATCCTCGGTTTCACCACTTCTGTGAGATACAACAGCGGTCCATCCCTGATCCTGAGCCATTTTTATAGCATTTAGAGTTTCAGTTACAGATCCAATTTGATTGAGCTTAATTAAAACAGAATTTGCAGCACCAAGCTCTATTCCTTTTTGGATTCTTTTTGTATTTGTGACGAATAAATCATCTCCAACGATTTGAACTTTAGCTCCAAGCTTTTTTACCATCTCAACCCAGCTATCCCAATCATCTTCAGCAAGACCGTCTTCAATGCTGACAATTGGATATTTTTTACAAAGATCAACATAGAAATCAACCATCTCTCCACCAGAAAATGACTTCTTACCGATCTTATAAATTCCATCATAGAAAAACTCACTACTTGCAGGATCCATAGCTATTTTCATCATACCCTCATAGCCAGCATTCTCGACAGCTTTTAACATTAAATCCAAACGCTCTTCAACATCAACAACTTGAGCAGGAGCAAATCCCCCTTCATCACCGATTAAAGTTCCGCCAGCACCAAATTTACCTTTCAAAAGTTTAGCAAGGTGATGATAACTTTCAGATGCCATTCTGATACCTTCTGAGAAACACTTTGCGCCTGTTGGCATTAACATGTGCTCTTGAATTGAATTTTCCTGACCAGCATGTTTCCCTCCGTTTATTACATTACACATTGGGACAGGTAATTTATGCGGGATAACTCCAAATAATTCTCCAATATATTCAAAAAGAGCAAGTCCCTTTGAGGCAGCACCAGCCTTGGTAATAGCCATACTGACAGGTAAAATTGCATTTGCACCAAGATTATCTTTATTTTCTGTGCCGTCAAGCTTCAACATAATATTATCGATAGTCTCTTGGGCGTTAGGATCTAAACCAATAAGTTTTGGTGTAATTTTTTTATTTATATTTTCAACTGCTTTGAGTGTTCCTTTCCCAAAATACCTTGATTTATCTCCATCTCTGAGTTCCAAAGCCTCGTGTTGACCTGCACTTGCACCACTTGGCGTCATTGCTCTAAAAATTCCATTTTCGGTTACAACATCAACTTCAACGGTTGGATTTCCTCTGGAATCTAAAACTTCTCTTGCTTTTACCTTAATAATTTCGGACATTGCCTCTCCCTAACCCCCGTATGTATTCCTTAAATAAAACTGTTTATCTTATTTTTCACAGAAACACTTAATAATACAAATTACTTTCGCCCATCTGGAGGTAAAAATTATGCCAGAAACATTAATGTATATATTGATAATAATGGTCATATTTTTGTTGATGATAGTTGCATCCGCAATAAAAATAATGGCTGAGTATCAGAGAATCGTCATATTCCGACTGGGAAGGCTGCTAGGGATAAAAGGACCTGGTCTTGTTTTCGTCATCCCTATAATAGACAGTACCATAAGACTTGATTTGAGAACGCGGGTTATAGATGTTCCAAAACAAAGAGTAATCACCAAAGACAATGTCACCGTCGATGTTGACGCGGTTGTCTACTTTAGAGTAACAAATCCAGAAAAAGCAATTGTGGAAGTACAACGATATGAGGTTGCAACAAGTCTCCTAGCACAGACAACACTTAGGGATATTCTTGGACAAGAAAGCCTTGACCATTTGTTATCAAAACGAGAAGAACTCAACAAAAGCTTGCAAACACTCATTGATCAGGGAACAGATCCATGGGGGATAAAAGTTTCAGCTGTAACAATTAGAGATGTTGCACTACCTGAAGAAATGCTCAGAGCTATTGCAAAACAAGCAGAGGCAGAAAGAGAAAAACGTGCAAGAATAATTATTGCGGATGGAGAATTTCAGGCTTCAAAAAAGATGGCTGAAGCAGCAGAATTCTATGAAGGAAAAACCGCTGCATTAAGACTTAGAGAACTTCAGACGCTTGCAGAAATAGCTAGAGAGAAAAACCTCATCATCGTTCCAGCTGGAGAGATGGGGACCATGGCAGGCATTGCAAAAGCAGTTAACAAAAAAGTAGAGAAATGAAGTTAAAACTTTCTCTTATTTTTCTACTTTTTATCTTTTTCTTTTTGTCTTTTAGTACAATTGCTCAGAGTTCAAATGTACTTGTTGTTGAAATAACAGATACTATTGATCAGTCAACCGTTGAAATTCTTAAAGAAAGCATTCAACAGGCAAATAATGAAAATTCTGAAGCAATAATACTTTTATTGGATACTCCTGGTGGCGGGCTTCAGCAGACATTTGATATTGCTGATATTATAAATGAAAGTGAAATTCCAGTTGTAGGTTATGTATATCCAACTGGTTCTTATGCATGGTCTGCTGGAACATTTATTTTGATGAGCACCCACATTGCAGCTATGGCTGATTATACAATTATTGGTTCTGCTCAACCAGTAGAAATTACCGCAGAAGGAACAAAATACATTACTGAGCCAAAAATAATTAATGCTCTTGTAAGCTGGATTCAAACTCGGGCTGAAATGCGTGGCAGAAATCAAACAACTGCAGCGAAGTTTATCACTGAAAATCTTGATTTGAACGCAACTTCAGCAAAAGAATATGGGGTTATCGAACATGTTTCATCTTCAATTAATCAACTTTTACTAGATATCAATGGCACATCTGTTTCAACATCAAAAGGCACGGTTGTTCTCAATACCGCAGGTGCAGAGGAGATAGTTTTTTCCCCTTCTATTGGCGTTCAAATAATGAAATTTTTTTCTAATCCGCTTCTTACATCTCTTTTATTAATGCTTGGAATTTTTGCATTGATTTTTGGGATATCCTCACCAGGTTTTGGAGCAGAGGTATTTGGCGCTATAGCAATTCTTCTTTCATTAATTGGATCAGGATTTGCAATTTCTGTTTTAAGCATAATCTTTATAATTATTGGATGCCTACTGCTTATCATAGAAATATTTGCTACACCAGGATTTGGAGTAATTGGTATTGGTGGAGTTATCTTGCTACTATTAGGAGGGATATTCCTAATACCAAGTTATTCTACCACGGAATGGGCGATCTCTATGGCTTGGATAAATGATGCAATAATTGTGATGGTTGCAGTAGCTGTTATTATATCCGTTTTCTTTGTTTTCTTGTTGTATAAAGTTATTCAGATTAGATCAAAAAAGGCACAAGTTGGAACTTTTATTGGAGAAAAAGCCAAGACAGTAGACGGAATAACACCGGATAAACCAGGTTATGTTCGTTTTAAGGGAGAACTTTGGAAAGCAACTTCTGATATCTCAATCGAGCCAAACACAAAGGTTATTATTATAGACAAAGAAGAGTCAACGCTTAAAGTAAAACCCAAAGTATAGAGACCAAACATTAATCAACCCTTTTCTTCTATCACGGTCTGATTTTCAATGAACAACGGAATAAAAATACAGTTTCTCGGCGGCGTCGAAGAAGTAGGCAGACTAGCGATGGTGCTTGAGACAGGCGATATAAAACTACTTTTTGAATATGGTATGTCCCCAGGCAAACCTCCTTTATATCCACTTCCTCCTCCCCCAGTAGATTTAGTTTTACTAACCCATGCCCATCTTGATCACTCAGGAATGATTCCTTGGCTCTTTTCTAGAAATGACCAGAAGATTCTCACAACACAATTGACCGGTGAAATCTCAAATTTGTTACATAAAGACTCAATTAAGATTGCAAAAAGTGAGGGATATGCTACTCCTTATTCTACCTCCGATATAAAGGAATCTAATCATAGCATTAGTCCTGTTGCGCCTTCACAAAATAGAAGAATTGGAGATAATTATGAGGTTAATTTCCACTCTGCAGGGCATATACCCGGCTCACTTATGTTTGAGCTTATCGGAGATAAAAAAATCTTATTTACCGGTGATTTTAACATAAATGATACAAGAATTGTAAATGGAACCAAACCTGTAGAGTGTGATATCTTAATTTTAGAAGGAACATATGCTGGTAGAGACCATCCAAAAAAAAGAGAAGAGATTGAGAAAGATCTTTTGATTAAGATTGATGAGGTTGTAAAAAGAGGAGGAGTCGCCGTACTTCCAGCTTTTGCGGTTTCACGATCTCAAGAACTTTTACTGGTCCTGAAAAATTCAGGGTACAATGTTTGGTTCGATGGAATGGGTAAAAAAGTTTCAAAAATATTTTTAAAACATAGAAAATATCTTAGAGCACCAGAAGAACTTAAAAAGGCGATGAATAAAGTAAATTTGGTACATTCAGATCAAGGTAGAAAATTGGCTTTAAAAGGTGAGGTTATAATCACGTCAAGTGGTATGATGGATGGCGGGCCGGTTTTAAATTACATGAATAAGTTGAAAGAAGATCGAAAAAGTGCAGTTTTGCTAACAGGTTATCAAGTCCCAAATAGCAATGCCCGTCTTCTTGTCGATAAAGGCAGACTTGATTTTTATGGTGTTACAGAAAAAATTGAATGTGAAGTTGAGTATTTTGATTTCTCAGCTCATGCAGGGCACAGTGAATTAATTGAGTTTGCTAAAAAATGTAACCCTGAGAAAATAGTGCTCATGCATAGTGATAATAGAGAAGCTCTTGCAGATCCTCTAAAAGACGTTGCAGAGATATTTACTCCCAATACTGGCGAACAAATTAATTTGTAACGGCCAGATAAAGCTTATATTTTACATATGATTATTAGAAAGGATAAAAAAGGTGAAAAAAGTAAATGGCTGAACTGACGCCTAGAGAAAAATACGATCTTAAGCGAAAACTTGAAGAGCTTAGGGCATGCAAAGGTAGGCATACTGAATTAATTTCATTGTATGTCCCACCGAATAAACAAATATTTGATGTTAATGCATATTTGAAAAATGAGTATTCTCAATCTCAAAATATTAAATCAAAGACTACTATGAAAAACGTGCTTTCTGCAATTGAGTCGATCCAGAGCAGATTGAAACATTTTAAGCAACCACCAGAAAATGGTGTGATTTTCTTTGTTGGCCATAAGAGTGTTGGTGCTGATAAAACTGAAATGGTTGCATTTGTAATTGAGCCACCAATGCCAATTAGTACATTTCTGTACCGTTGTGATTCCTTGTTTTATATTGAGCCGTTAGAACAAATGTTTGTTGAGAAAGAAATCTATGGGCTTCTTTTAGTTGATCGAAGAGAATGTACAGTTGGAATTTTGCGTGGGAACAGAGTAGAGATGCTGAAATATATGACATCCCAGGTTCCTGGAAAACACGGTAGGGGAGGACAATCTCAAAGAAGATTTGAGCGTCTAACAGAGATCGCAGCTCATGAGTGGTTTGTTAAATGTGGTGAGAGGGCAAGTGAGATTTTCCAGGCAGACGAGGAGATTAAGGGAATTTTTGTCGGCGGTCCAGGCCCTACAAAACAATATTTTGTCGAAGGGAACTATCTTCACTACGAAGTTCAAGATAAGATTCTTGAAACATTTGATACCGGATATACAGATGAATACGGACTGCGGGAGCTTGTTAACGCAGCATCTGCAACAATGGTTAATTTGAAGATATCTAAAGAGAAAAAAATAATGAAGCAATTTCTTAAAGAAGTTACAAAGACTGACGGAAGTCTTGCAGTTTATGGCGAGCTTCAAGTTAGAAAAGCTCTTGAAATGGGCGTTGTTAAAACTCTTCTACTTTCAGAGAGTTT
>JAGMDE010000046.1 GCA_023128855.1 Thermoplasmatales archaeon
ACACAGCAGCTAACTATGTCTGGGGAAATAGTATCACAGACTTTAGCATATTTGGACCATTGGGACAAGAACCCGCTGCAAATACTCCACCATGGATCAAAGACAACACAAACACACCAGCAAACAACACCAACAACATATGCCCCATACCCAGCCTACACGTAATATGCTGGGATAACAACACCATAGATACCACGAACGCCACATGGCGAAGCAACTCTTCAGGACCATGGGTCTCATTCCATACAACAAGCACCATCAGCAACAACACCAACATAACCGCCACCAACGGAAACTTCACACAATCCAATACAACATATTGGTGGAGCGTAAACCTCACCGATGGAGAAGGAGGATGGGACAACAAAACATTTAGTTTTACAACAAATCAAAAACCAGAACAAGCAAACATAGATCCATGGAATGGATCAACCGATATAAGCACAACACCAGCACTCTACGTAGTAGTCTCAGATAGTGATGGTGACACCATGATAGCATACTGGCGATACAATGACTCAAACAACTGGTGGACCTTCGCCACCAACACCAGCATAACCACAATCACAAACATAACACAGACCAACTCTAACTTCACCAACTACAGCACAACCTACTACTGGACAGTAAACCTCACCGATGGATGCAACTACACCAACGAAACATATCATTTTACAACAACAGCATCGCCAGCAAGTCTGCCTGTAGTAATTACAAATGCCTCAACAGGGATTGGAGAAACAAACGCAACACTCAATGCATATCTATCAAGCAATGGAAGTGCGGATACAACATGTGGTTTTAGATTTGGAACAAGTTCTGGTGTTTATACAGAAAATGTTTCACTTGGAGTTACAGCAAATCTATCAGAATTCAGCAACAATAATCAAAGTCTTTCAAAAGGTCAGATTTATTTCTTCCAAGCCTGGGCAACCAACAGCGTAGGATTTGCAAATGGAGGTGAACTAACATTCCTCACCAAACCAGACCCAACAACCAGTCTAAGTGCACAAACAAACAGTTCCTCAATGATATATCTAACATGGACAAAACCAGGAGAAGCAAATACAACATATATTGAAAGAAATGCAACAGCAGTAACAAGCTGGGCAAGAGGAGAAGGAACACTAGTATATAACGGTACAGCAACCAACTTAGAAGATTCTGGATTAGTTAATGGAACTACTTATTATTATCAAGCTTGGAGTTTTGCAAATTGGACCTACAATCCAACACTTACACAGTTCTCAGATTCAAATGATAGTGATAATACAACTACAAAATATCATCCTGATCTTAGCAGTGAAACACCAACAAATGCAAGCACAGGAATTAGCCTAAATCCAACATTACAAATCACAGTTAGCCATAACAACGGTTATCTAATGAATGTTTCATGGTACTGGGGGACAGACAATAGCTGTCCAAATTATATCGGAGCAAATAACTCCGTGACCAATGGAACATGGAACATGACAGATAGTGACAATAATTTTTCATCAAATGGAGTAACATATTACTGGTGTGTAAAAGTAAACGATGGACACGGAGGATGGACCAATGAAACATATCACTTTACAACCATAGGTGCAAACAAACAAATAATAAGCAAAGGACAAAGTGCTTATTCACTTGAAATGAACTCTGGTGGGACCACCTTATATGGGTATATTAATAGCAATGCTGTCAATATTTCAATAGATACTAATTGGCATTATGTAGTACTAACCTTCGATGGTACAACAATAAAATTGTATAAAGATGGAGAATTGGTAGATAGTAAAGGTTTATCTGCAAGTATAAATACAAACAATAATGATCTAAAACTTGGAGAGTTCTTTACTGGAACATTAGATGAACTGCGAGTATCAAATACTGCGAGAAATGCAGGATACATTAACACAACCTATAACAATGAAAATAGTCCAACAACCTTTGCAACATTTGGAGATCAAATAGGAGTTCTTTCAACTTGGGATTATCGTAAAAAAATCTGGATAAACGCCTCACAAATAGAAAATGACCTACCATACTTCCCAGTTCTCATAAGTACAACAGATAATGATCTTAAAAATAATGCACATTTAACAGGTAATGATATTATATTTATGAATACAACTGCTGGTTGGACAACTAGTTCATATACTGGTCGATTTCCTCATGAAGTTGAAAAATGGGATAAATCAAATGGTGAGCTTGTTGCATGGGTGAACGTTACAAGCCTATCCTCAACAACCAACACAAGTATTTATATGTACTACGGGAGCTCCATTTGTACATCAGATAGAACAAATGCAAATGGTGTTTGGGATTCTAATTATGTAATGGTACAACATCTAAACGAAACAAGTGACCCACACGGAGACTCAACCAGTTACAACAACGATGGAAACGAAAGCGGAGGAGTAAATCAATCTGCTGATGAAGAAAAGATTGATGGTGCTGATTGGTTTGATGGAAATAATGATTATGTTGATTGTGGAAACGGCACGAGTTTGAACATTAGAAATGCAGTTACGATTGAAGCCTGGATTAAGATGGATGAGAGACCTGATCAGGAGGATTGGTATGATTGTACCGGTAAGGGTAATTATTCGCTTTATCTATATGGGGTAGACAATACGGAGACAATTATAGGTGCATATTTTTGGATAGACGGAGTTGAAGTCGATCTCTGGGAGGAAGGTGTAGTAGACATAAATCCAAATAATGGATGGGCACACTGCGTTATAACATTCGATGGGACAGACATTAAAGCGTATGTTAATGGCCAACTTGACTTTACTTACAATAATCCTGGTACTATTGATGATTCTTCTGCAATTAATCTAATAATTGGAGCTTGGGACGAAGCTAATCATTTTTACGGTTCATTGGATGAAGTCCGTATTTCAAATACTAATCGTTCAGCCGCATGGATAAACACAACATACAACAACACAAACGATCCAAGTTCATTCCTAGCATTTGGAGAGCAAGAAATACAAAATGTAGCACCAACACAAAGCAGTCCAAGTCCAAGTGATGGTGCAACTGGACAGAGTTTGAACCCGCCATTGCAGATAACAATTGCAGATAACAATGTTGACTCTATGAATGTAACATTTAGAACAAATGCTTCTGGACCTTGGGCAGATATAGATTCAAACAACACTGTATTTAATGGAACATATCAACAAACACCATCAAATATGAACAGTTATAACACAAAATATTGGTGGAGTGCAAATGTAACTGATGGCACATTATGGAATAACGTAACGTATAACTTTACAACCAACGCTCTTCCAGTTTTAAGTAATCCAATACCAGCAAATGGTTCAAGTGGTATAAGTCTCTGGCCTGCATGTAATGTAACTGTTTCAGATGCTAATGGTGGAACAGTTGATGTTTACTTCTATGAAAATACGACTGGAACTTGGATATGTAATCAAACAAATAGTAGTGTAGATGTAACAACTGCTCAAAACGTTGTATGGGTTAATTATTCAAATGCATCATCATCCTCTACAGAATACTGGTGGAGTGTAAACGTAACTGATAGTATAGGTTGGACAAATGAAACATATAGCTTTACAACCGCTGCTTCTCCATTCCTTTATGTTTTCGAAAGGTATAGATTCATAAAATTATCTGATTTCTTACCTGAAGCAACTGACAAAGAAAAAGAATACATCCAACATATCGATATCACTGATAAAACAGAAATAACAAACGGAAAAATTAGATTAAAAATAACTGAAGAATTAGAAGAAACAACTTATCTTGACCGAATCTATCTAAGAATAAACGGTGAACAAATAGTTGAAATTGATAATATTAAACCTAAAACACAGCAATTGAAACCATTAGCAGAGCAATCCTTCTTATCACAGACAAACAAACAACTTTTAAAACATTCAGATAACCATTATCTCATTTTGAAAGAAGGAGACGAATACATTCTTGAATTTGTTATACCAGATAATTGTCATAAAATCGAGTTTGCAGCTGAAGGTTATTATATTGAACACCATACCCATAAGAATGATAGGTAGATATATAAATAGATATATTTAAGAGGGCGGATGACCTTAAAACGAAAAACCCGAGTTTCGGGAACCAGCATAGTTGTTACAATTCCAAGTCAGATAGCAGAAGCATATAACATAAATAGCGGAGACATTATTGAAATTATACCATACAAGAATGGTGAAATAAGAATTAAAAAATACAATCAAGAACTAACAGGTCCAAAACAACAAAACTAACAAACAACAACCTACAAACACAAGAAAACCAATCCCCTACACAATCCTTCCCAAAACACAAGCCAACACTCTATTATTTTTTATCAAGTGCAGTCACCTGCACAGTTTCTTCCCAAATCCAAGACCTAAACACCATCACAACGTTGTTCAGAGTCCATGACCTATCAGAAGCTTCGTTCTCCTGTAAACCGCCTATTTAAATCCGACTTTAGTTCCATCCAGAAACCAAGGCTTCAAACACGTTTTAGTCTCTTTCAATATCTGTGACCCAAAATAAAAATCTCTCCTAAAGCCATTTCTAGAATCCGAGACCTACAGTTTCCCAAATTTGGCTGGTAGCAAACAAAAAACATTTCCCATATACGTCATTTGTTATTTCCCATATGTGTAACCTGAACACCCATATCAAGTCCAAAATCTATGATAATTCTTTCTTTATTTTTAATAGATTTTTCTTCAACCGCGGGATATCTTTTTTAACGGTTCCCCAGGTTAACTCCAAATCTATTCCAAAGTATTCATGGGTAAGGATATCACGCATTCCTGCAATTTCTTTCCAAGGAACCTCTGGATACTTATTTTTTATTTCCTTTGGAATGTTTTTCACGGCTTCTCCTATGATTTCTATACGTCGAATAATTGAATCCTGAAGTTGAACATTATTCATAAAGCTTTGTTTGGTGCAACCCTTTGTATATTTTTCAATTAAATCAATGCATTCCAATATATGATCGATAAATGTCCTGGGATCTTTTTTCATAGAATCACTTTTTGTTCATCTAAGATTCTCTTTTTGAGAAGGGGGTTAATGGATT
The DNA here is from genome assembly GCA_023128855.1 of Thermoplasmatales archaeon. GTDB lineage: Archaea > Thermoplasmatota > E2 > DHVEG-1 > DHVEG-1 > JAGMDE01. Next base: position 5,066 of record JAGMDE010000046.1, read on the forward strand.
TATAAGTGAGAACATCTACCTTTCTACCTAATAATTCTTCAAGTCTCGTTTTCAAACGAACAAGATCTAGTAGACTTTTTTTCCCCTTGAATTCAACTAGCAAATCAACATCGCTTTCCTTGGTAGTTTCACCTCTAACAACAGATCCAAAAAGTGATGCTTTTTTCACTCCGAATTTTTTTAACGTATCAATTATAATACCTTTTATCTCTTCTTCTTGTCCCATAATTAGCTTGCTCATCCATCATTATAACCTTTAGCATTATTAATCTTTGCATCTTTCCTATAAGAGTGAGTGGGTAACAAAGTTTGATAGCAACATGGGTTTTGATTGCACCCTCGATGAAGTCCGTCTTTCAAAAACAGGACGCATTACAACATGGATTAATACCTGCTATAATACAATGCATAATAAAACCACATTTGTCACATTTGGTAGTGAACAACCATATTCATAAGAGTGATAAGCAGATATATAAGTAGATATATTTAAGAGGGCGAATGACCTTAAAAAGAAAAACCCGAGTTTCGGGAAGTAGCATTGTTGTTACAATTCCAAGTCAACTTGTAGAAGCTTTTGATATAAATAGTGGTGACACTGTTGAAATTATCCCTCTAAAAAATGGTGAAATAAAAATCAAAAAAATAAGGCAAATAAATGAAAAAGATGTTTTACATATATCAGAATGAAAAAAAATTGTTATCATCAAAAATGAGAAATATACTCAATAAAAGCAGAGAAGAGTGATTTATGCATAATTCCTAGGTGCAAGATATGTTTAAAAGTATATGATTTTTATTACTATAATGTATCAAACAATTCAATAATTTCTCTAGTATTAAATATTAATACTTTGGATTGCTTTTTAAAAAGTTTATCATTTGACCAAATAGGGCAACGTATTTTTAATGCTAGAGCAAAAAAGTCTATATCTTCAACAAATTCAATGTATTCTTTCTTTGATAATCGGTCTGCTATTGATAGCACTCTAGGAAAAGCTGAGGAATATTCTTCTAAAGGGATGAATTTAACTTTTAATGCCAGATCCATTTTAAGTTTCTTGAATTCCGACTTTGAACACGAAACCTTTTTTATTAATTCTGATGAATGCTTATTAATTTCTTCTAAGGCATATTCAGGAGCAAAAAGTTCAGTTGATTTATTCAATATCTTTCTTAAAACAGAATTTTTCCAGAAAAAAGTAAACAATACATTGGAATCCACTACTAATCTCATTTATAGCAATCCTTTCTTTTTTAATTCCTTTGCTCGTCCTTTACGTGATTTGCGTAGTGTTTCAACCGCCCATTCATTAAATGCTTCTTCCTCTTTAAGTTTTTTTACCATTTCTTCTTTCCAAGCTAATTCTTTTACTTTTTCTTCTATAGATTTTCTAATGAATCCGGACCAGTTTATTTCAGAGAATTTGTTCATTAATTCCTTTGTTTTTTGTGATACAGATAATGTTACAGATACCATTTCAATACCTCATGTAAAAAAACATAATTACGTTAAAATATTTAAAGATTTTGATTTAGCTTCTTAAACTAGATTAAAAGCTGAAAAGGGTTTACTCAGAAAAACAAAAAATGTTAACACGTAAAACACAGGCATCTGGCAGCAGCATCGTTGTAACAATACCTAGTCAACTTGTAGAAGCTTTTAACATTCATTGTGGAGACATTATTGAAATCACACCTCTAAAAAACTGAGAGATAAAAATTAAAAAGATAGATATGTCACATGCTTCAACAGGATCATAAAAATAGCACTAATAACAAACCCTCGAAGACAATAAAACCAGTCACCTACACAGTCTCTTCCCAAATCCAAGACCTAAAAATTTTCCCAAATATGAGACCTAGCATTTCCTAGACTCATGACCTACTCTTCTAATAAAATATTTTATAGATATATTGCTGTTTTCAAATGAATCAAAAACCATAGCCCCAAAAAAATTATTCTTTTACATCTAATAGTTTCATCAATTCAGAGGTTGAAAATACATTAACTTTACCTTGCTTTTTAAGTGCTTTATCATTTGACCATAAAGGAACCCCTAAGTATAACGCCAATCCAACAAAGGGTGCATCATCTTTTGCATTATCTGAGAGAAACTCCTTAGATTTTTCATAAAATTTAATGAAATTTGATTTTGGAATTATTTCAATAAGAGAAGAAATAATTGTTATTGTCTTTTTGAATTCTTTTTCAGTTATGTTAGATTTGTTACAGATTTCTTCTTTATATTTTAGCAGCTCTGTGAATGTTTCTTTTGGTGCAAATAATTTTAATGAGGTATTAGATATTATTTTCCTAGTTGTTGAATCATATTTGAAAAAGGAAAATAATATGTTAGTATCGATGACAAGTTCCATTTATGTTGATTCCTCATATTTTTTTGCAATTTCTTTTTTTAACTGTTTACCTAATTTCAAGCAATCTGAATCTGTTAGTTTGCTGTCGGCTAGCATTTCATCAAGTTCTTTTAAAAGTTCAAGTCTTTTGATTTTTTGAGTAAGTAAGATCCTAGTCAATTTAGACCAGTTTATCTCTGGGAATTTCTTCATTTTTGCTTTTAGTTCTTTAGGGATAGATATTGTTATATTTGCCATATTTTAACATCTCACATTATTTATTATATACTGTGTAGGCTGTGTAAATATTTAAATTTATCGCTTTTTAGACTCGATTTTGATATATTACAATCTTTTTTTACATATCTAACATGGTAGAAACAGAGATTGGATAACAACCACACAACACAACAAAACCACACACCTACACAGTCTCTTCCCAAATCCATGACCCAAGCCTCTCAGTTTCTCCTTAAAAACAGGCAATTCAACATATTTTAGTCTCTTCCAATATATGTGACCTAAGATAAAAATCTCTCCAAAAACGACTTCCCAAATCCGAGACCCAAAATATTTCCCACATTCGTAATAGTAAAAACTGAATGTATCCTTGGAGTTGCATTTAAATACAGAAACGGTATTGAGCAATATATATGGTTAATTCAAAAGAAGATATTCGTTCTGTTGTCAATCGGATAAAAAAACTTGGTGGAAAAAAAGTAAAATTTATAATTCTATTTGGCTCTGCCGCTGAAGGCAATCAAACACCTTTATCTGATATAGACCTAGCTGTTTATTATGAGGGACCCAAAGGAGAACGTTTCAGATTTAGAATGAAAATCCTCGGCAGAGTTAGTGATAAGTTTGATATTCAAACCTTCCAAGACTTGCCTTTATATATACAACAAGAGGTTCTCAGCGGAAAGATTCTTTACTATGATGAAAGTAGATTTTTATATGAAATGATACGTAGAACAAGCAGGGATTTTGATGAATTCAAATACAAGTTTTATGATTATATTAGAGGTGGAGTGATCGCATGAGAAATGACATTATAAAAACAAAGATAAAAGAGATGGAGGAAAGCCTCAAACTAGTAGAAAAATATCTGCCAGGCAGTTTTAAAGAATTTTCAAATTTAGAGCTTGTCAAGGATGGGATATATAAAAGGTTAGAGTTTTGTATTGAGAACATGTTTGATATTTGCGCTGTGATAAATACTGATCTTGAACTTGGAATCCCAGAAAGCGATGAAAATATTGTAGACAATCTAATAAGAAACAAAGTCATAAATGACAGATTAGGAGAGAAATTAAAATCTATGAGAGGGTTTAGAAATATCCTTGTTCATCGCTATGGTAGAATCAATGACGAATTAGCCTTTGAGATTATGAGCGAACATCTCCAAGATTTCTATGATTTTATCGAAAAAATAGAGAATTTTATCCAACAGAAATAATTATAAACATATCGCATTCTCTGAGAGCAAGACTAATAAGGCTACTCTATCGCTTTTATACAAAAGTAAATAAAAGTATACTCTTTGAATTATAAAAAAAATATCTGACGATTGCAACCTGCCCTAAGATAATCTTCTTCTCTTTCAGACAAACAACTCCTAAAATAATCAGGCAACTAATATCTAATAATGAACGAAGAAGACAAATACCTTTTCGAATTAAACATACCAAATAATTACAACAAAATTGAATTTGTTGCAGAAGGGTACTACATCGAACATTACAATGATTAACCGTCGAAACACTACATCCCCTCAGTCTCTTCCCAAATATGAAACCTAAACCTCTCTAAAATCTATGCTCTATGTCAATGAAAAAGCAGTTTACTTTAATTCAAGAAATTGAAATGATGATTAAAGATTAGTAAACATAAACAAAGGGCAAAATATCTGGTTTGAATAAACACTTGTTCCAATACAATGACAAATACAATTACTTTTATTACTTACGACAGCAAACAATCACGGTCGTAAAGAAAACATAACATTAGAACCTTCTTTTAGCATAAATATAATATATCCAAAAATATATACGTAGTTGCAATTGGGATGGGATGATGCATTAAAGTACAGATAAAATCAATTTTAGGTAACATTATTTTCCTAGCAGCTTTACTCTTAATCATAGCTCGTTTCTTAACAGTCTGGACTGGAATACCATTCCCAATAGATCTTGTAACGTCTGACTCAATGAGCCCAGCACTAATGGAAGGTGATATTGTAGCGTGGACTCCAACAAATATTGAAGATGTAAGGGCTGGAGATGTCATAGTTTTTAAAAGTGAAATACACTGGCCAGATGAAAAGATATTAGTCCACAGAGTATCAAAAATAGAGACAACACGTAGTGGCAGAATTTTATTAGAAACAAAAGGAGATAATAACGAGTATACAGACCAAGCAGGACCTCATATACCTGAGCCATATATAAGAGAAAGTAATCTGATGGGGAAGGTATTATCTATAGGCCAACAGCCATTAAAAATACCATTTATTGGTTATATTGGGCTTTGGATAAACCAAGGATTAAATATGATATCGCAGCCCTCATCATCAAAGGAATCCGTTAGCTACGCAGGTATCTTTGCACCATTAACAATTTCTATTGTACTATTAGTAGTTTTAATATTTATGTTACCTGAAAAAGCAACAACTATCAAAGAAAAGATACATTTGAATATATTTGGACGTAAACCACTGAAAATAAAAAGAACGTTGATCGCTTTTTTAGTTGCTTATATTGTTTTTTTATCTGTTATACACGTTTTTGCTTATGACTCAACAACAGGATCAGTTGGGATTAATGAGGATAGTCCAAGCAGTGGTTTAAATTTTGGAAGAATCAATCCGGGTACTGAATCAGTTCCAAAAAGTTTGCCTTTAATAAACCCGGGTACTATGCCAGTAAAAGGTGTAATTTTTGGCAATGGAGAACTAAATAATTATGTTTCCGGGCAGGTTTTTATATTAGAGAGAGGAGAAGAAAAATCAGCTACAGTAAAAGCAATAGCTCCAAATGGATCAATAACCGGAGCATATTCAGGTGATGTAATGATATTTTCCTCTCCATTTTGGCTTATATTCCCAGATGAGTTTATCCAAGGTATACTTAATTGGAATACTGAAGCGACCGTATTCATACTTGATTTCTTATCCGCTCTGATTTTAACATCCATTACTATGTTTATGCTGATATCAATAACTTTTGCAGGAGATCAAATCAGTAATTGGTTGGTAGATAAATCTTGGCGTCACCCATCTAGGTTGATAATTAAAGGGAAAACTGTTAAAAAAGTAGCTTTTGTAAAAAGTAAAGTAAAAAATACTGTTGGAAGAGGTATAGGGAGCATTATAAACACAGATCTTACTGAAATTAAATTTAAAGAGAAGGTTTCAGAATATGCAAAAAAACCAGTGATAGCTTCATTAGTAATTATGCCAATAATATTCATTCTAGAAGACAAAGTGCTAGCAATGCTTATTGCAGTTCTGATAGCTGGGGTTTTAGCTTATTTTATAAGCTGTAAAATAAGAAATAAAATCATATTAACTACTTTTATAGTAATGTCACTTGCCATAACTCATATGCTGATAACATCAAACATAATAATAATATCACAAAAACATACAATTTTGGAGGCGATGGCACTCTCAGTAGGGGCATTTGGCATATATTTACTACTTTTAGTAGTATTATTAGTACCATTTGCATTAATCTCCTGGGGCTTAACTCGTTTTATCCGAAATCTTAAAGAACGGAAAGACCCATTACTCTCATTGGAGGGAAGCTGTGATCTATAGACCCTGGAGGGAGAGATAGAGGATGTCTATTTTTAAAAGAACTAAGGCATCTCCAGATAAGGATACTAAAGAGTCAAAAGATAGTAAAAAAGAAAAGGGATCTAATGAGCCTAAAGTAATAAAGAAAACAAAAATCGGTTTTAGATCCAAAAAGAAGGAAAAACTTAAAAAAGATACATCTCAACAATCCAAAAAAGAGGAAGAAACTAGTGTAGAAATTGAACAAGAAGGATTTGAAATTGAAAACACTGATACCCCTGAACAAAAAAGTGAAATTAATACTGATGAGATAGAAGCTCTTCCTGATGAAATAATTGGTGACGAAGGATCAGATACTCTAAAAAAAGAAACACAATGGACTTCTAGCAAAAAAAAGAAGAAGAGAATTATTACGACAGATATGAAAGGAAAACCAGTCTTCCTTGAAGATACAGGTGAAAAACTTGGCATAGTTTTTGATATGATTTTAGATGGGGAAAAGAAAATTGTCGGATACAAAATTAAAGATCAAAAATCTGAATCAGTTTTGTCTTTCCCAATTGATCAGTTTGATCAAACTAAAGATGGATTGATATTTTTACAAAGCTGGTATATCAACGCATTAAAAACTTTAGAGAAGTTGGAATTCAAGGAGAGAGTATCTCCAGAGCTTACAACACTCATTACTGATGATACTATCTCTAATGAAGAGCTATATAACATATTTGTAAAACATGATGACCAAATGGCAAATTACATCGAGGAAGCTGTATCGCTTAAAGAACTCCTATATAAGCGTCTAAAAGCGTTGGAAAAACAGCGTCTAGCATTAAAAGACAGCTTAATGGACCTAACAGAAAAAAGATTAATAAAAGATATTGATAGAAGGGAGTTTTCTGAGGATGTAATGGCACACCGACGTAAGGTAAACGTGCTCGATGTTAATATTAATAAATGTAAAGAGTTGATAAAACGATTAGATTCTACATCTTTTGGAAAACTTGGCAAACATATCATAACTCATACAGATGCAGAGAATGAATATCAATATTTAAAAACCCGCGATAGCAACAAAACTGAAAGTAATTTATTTATGGCTGATCAAATTGAAAATCCCTATAAACAAAAATACGATAATATGAAAGTCCGTTATGAGCAATTAACCGAGGATTATAACGAATTAAAATCAGCTGTAGAAAAATTAATTTCTAAAGGCGAACTATAGAGAAAGACAACTGGATTAAATCCGGGGAGAATGGAAGATCGATATAGATTAAAGATCTGATAAAGATGAAAGGAAAGGAGAGAAATAACCTAGATGAACAGTCTAATTCTTTTTATTTAGATAGCGATGAGCCTATCTTTATTATAGATAAAAGAGGAAAGATTATTGATACAAATGAGATTTTTTGTAAAAAAGTAGGTTTTACTAGAAAAGAAATAATAGGTAATTTCTTACAGGATTCAGATTTTTTAACACAAGATTCACGTAAACAAGCAATGTATAGACAGATAGCCAAATTAATTGGAAAAGAAACACCATTTTACAGCTTAGACGTTAAAACAAAGAAAGGAGATAGTTTAGCATTTGATATTGAAACAAAGTTGTATTTTAAGGAGGGTGAAGTTGCTGGTGAAATTGGTATTGTAAAAGATATTAGCACAAATAAAAAAACTAAACCAAAAAAGAATAGCGTTCAAACAAAGAGGGAAGAAAAACAACTTGACTCCATGAGAATGGAGGCTTTAAAGTTGTCACAAAATTTTGAAGTGAAAAGCGAAGAAGCAAGGACAATGCAATTTGAACTTGAGAAAAAACAACAACAGATAAGGTTACTTGAACAAGAAATCAATGATTTGAAAAGTGAACTTAGAAACAATCATTGGCAAAATGGTGAAGGAACTTATAAGTTTAAACAACTGCAAACAGAGAAGAATAATTTACAAAGAGAACTTCAGGAAAAAAATAGTAATATAAGCAGCTTAAAAGTCGATTTAGAACAAAAACAACAAAAAATCGATGAATTACAAAGAGAACTTAGAAACAAACAATGGGGAATTGATGAAGAAAAACATAAGTTAAAACAGTTACAAACAGAAAGAGAAAACGTACAAAATGAGTCAAAAACGACAAAAACAGAATTAGAAAATAAAGAACAGGAATTAAAAAAATTACAGATAGAGTTACAAACCAAAACACAAGAATTAGAACAAAACCAAAAACAACTAAACCAACTACAAACAGAATTGCAGGATAGACTTAAAGATATAGAGTACAGAAATAAAGAACTAGACAAGTTAAAAGACGAAATAGAGCAGAACAAAAAAGAACAACAAAATACAACTGAACAATTAGAGCAAAATAAACATCAAATAACAGAATTAGAAACAGACCTACAAACAAGAAACGAAATAATAAACCAAATCAAACAACAACTAACAGAAAAACAAACAACAATCGTAGAAAAAACAAACCTAAACGAACAACTAGAAACACAACTAAACACAAAAGAACAAAACATACAACAACTACAAACAGAACTAAACATAAAAGATGAGGATATAGAGAAATTAAAAAAAGAGTTAGAATACAGATACAAGCATACAACAGAATTACAAGCAGAACTAAGCCGTAGAAAAGGAGAACTTGTAACATTAAATGAAGATTTAGACATAAAGGGTAATGATTTACGTATTAGTAAACTCGAGCAAGAAAATATTACTAATGAAATAAACCAAATAAAAGCAGTCCTAGACGAGAAAGAGAAAGGAATTGAACATCTAAATTCAGAGTTAGAAAATAAAAATAATCTAATCGACCAAATGCAAACGGAGATTCAGAAAAAAGAGGAAGAAATAAGATTAAAATGTGAAGAAGTAGAAAATGTTAAAGAAGAATTATTGGTCAGCCATATAGGGTTGACTAATAAAAATGAAATAATTGATAAATTAAATTCTGAACTGGAAAGTAAAAAAGAAAACTTAAGACCTTTTGAAGAAGAACTAAAAGAGAAAAATAAAAAGATTGCTGATTTAGAATCTGAAATAGAAAAAAGACAACATAATATTATAGGTTTGCAGGAAGAATTAGAAACAATTGAAAATGATTTATTAACTGGAAATAAAATAATTGATAATATCACCAAACAGCTATCAGAAACACAGACGAAAATAATAGAAAAAACAAGCCTAGCAGGCGAACTTGAAATTGAACTGGGCACAAAAGAACAAGATATACAACAACTACAAACAGAACTAGAGGAAAGACACAAAAATATAGATTTTATAAATAAAGAGTTAGACCAACTGCATAATGAAATAGTTCAAAATCAAATAGAATTGCAAACAATAAGAGGAGATTTGGATAATAAAAACGAAGAACTTGAAAAACTGAAATCTGAACTTGAAAAGAAAGATGAAGAACTTGAAGCAAGAGGAAACATAATCGGAGATATTAGTAAACAACTAAACATAGGACTTAGTCAATTAATTGAAAAAGCTAATTTTGTAGATATAATAAATAAAGACCTTGAAAAAACTACAGCATCATTAAACTTAAAAGAAGAAAACATGCAACAACTGCAAACAGAGTTGCATGAAAGATTTAAAGATCTTGAATTCAGAAATGATAAACTAAATCAATTAGAGAACCAGTTAGAGCAGCAACAATATGAAATTGAAAAAGTAAACGAATTGAAAGCAGAGCTTTATACTAAAACCGAAGAGTTAAATCAAAATCAACAAACCCTTAGAGAATTACAATCCGAACTAGAAAGTAAACAAGAACAACTGATTTTAAATGATACAAAGCTTGATCAGAAAAGAGAAGAGCTTACTGATTTATGTGATACGTTAAACAATATTAATTCTGAATTAAAAACTCGTAAAGAAATAACTGAAGATCTTACAAATAAACTAGTAACAAATCAAACAGATCTAGAAGAGAAAACAAATATGATAAAATCGCTAAAAAGAGATTTAGAAAACACGAAGCAAGAATTAGGTTTAAGAAATGAAGAAGTAGGAATAATGAAACAAGTTTTAGGTGAGAAAACAGAAATTGTTAGTCAGCTAGAATCTAAACTTGAAATTAGTGAAGGAGACCTTGAATCAACAATAGCTGAGTTAGATATTAGAAACAAAATAATTGAGGAAATTGGTGAACAATTTACAGAAAGTCAGGTTAAAATCGTAACCGAAGGAGTAATCCCTCAAGAAAGTATAATGAAAAATCCAGAAAAAAGTGAAGATATCGCAGTAATAAAGGAATTTGACTGGACAAATGAGGAATATAGTAAATTTGAGAAGGCCTTGGACGAGGCGATTAATAAAAAAAATAAGTTAGAAAAAGAAGAACCTTAGACTAATAACTTACACCACAAGTTGTAAAACTTGGGGGCGAGGAAAATATAATCTTAAAATACTCTAAAAAAAGAAGGGTAGAAATATGGAAAAACAAGAAATGAATTCACATGCTTCAGATTTCAGTAATGATAAACCTATCTTT
>JAGMDE010000047.1 GCA_023128855.1 Thermoplasmatales archaeon
CCATAAATTGGTTTGTTTTTATGTTTCATTGCTTGTATTTTACAGCTTTCGCTACTTGCAAGTACTTCAAAATCTTTTGGGAGTATCGATACTTCATCGTTGTGTGATAACCAAACAATAGCGTTTCCTGGAACTCCGTCAAATAATACATCCTTCTTGATTAATGTAAGTTCCATCTTTCCAAATTCAGGTGTCTTAGATTCTGTGACCTTCCCACCAAAGAACCGCCCCATAAATTGGTGGCCTGCACAGATCCCTAAAATAGGAAAATCTGCTTTTTCAAGATATTCTCCAGTCTTTCCAAGATCATCTTCAAAACCAATTCTTGGAGTTCCGCCTGATAAAACTAAACCATCCACCTCTTCTTTAACGATGTCTTCAAAAGAAGTAGTATTAGGAACTATTTTTGTATCAACCTCAAGATCTCTAAGAGTTCTCCATTCTCTGTGTGTCCATTGGCCGCCATTGTCAACAACGAATATTTTCACCATAAATTACTCCCATTCTACAGTGCTTGGAGGTTTATTGGTTACATCATAAACCACTCGATTTACTTTTTCTTTCATTGAATTCGTAATACGAGTTGATATTCTATCAATTACCTCATCAGGAATCTTACTATAAGCGCAGGTCATAGCGTCGATACTATGAACTGCTCTAACTGCAATAACATAACCATAAGCTCTTTTATCACCCTGAACTCCAACTGATTTTATTGGTAAAAGAACCGCAAAGTATTGCCATGGCATTTCCATAATTCCTTTTTCAACTGATTCTTCGATTTCTTTTTCAACTATATCACATGCTTCACGAACGATTTGAGTTCTTTCAGGTGTTGCCTCACCTATTATTCTAATTGCAAGGCCGGGTCCAGGAAAAGGTTGTCTTTCGGAAACTTGTAATTTTAACTCACGTGCAACCTTTCTAACTTCATCCTTGTAGAGATCACGTAAAGGCTCAACAAGTTCCACCTTCATTTCTTCTGGGAGGCCACCTACATTATGATGTGATTTTATTGTATCTCTAAGTTCGCCACCTGATTCAATCCAATCGGGGGCGATAGTTCCTTGGACAAGATATTTGATATTTTCTTCTTCTGCTACCTTTTCAAAGATTCTGATGAATTTTTCTCCAATGATTTTGCGTTTTTTCTCGGGATCTTCAACACCTTTTAAAGCAGAATAAAAATCTTTACTTGCATCGATAAAATGATAGTTAAGCCCTATTTTATCCATTAATTTTTTAACATTTCTAGATTCGTCTTTCCGCATGTATCCGGTGTCAACATGAACGGCAACCAATTGTTTACCAATTGCTTTGTTTACAAGTGCGGCACAAACCGCACTATCAACTCCTCCGGAAAAAGCAATTAATGCCTTGCCTGGAACCTCCTCTTTTAATTTTGCAACGGTTTCATCAATGAATTTTTCAGCATTAAACATTTTTTATCACTTATTTGAAAGAATCTTTTCTTTCATTTTTTTTCTATAATTTTCTAACTCTTTTGTTAATTTTTTATCTGAAATTGATAGGATTTCAACAGCGAGAAGAGCAGCATTATCTCCTCTATCAAGCCCAACTGCTCCAACTGGAATTCCAGGTGGCATTTGGACAATAGATAGTATTGCATCAAAATTGACTTTGCCGCTTACAGGAACTCCGATTACTGGTTTTATAGTATGTGCAGCAATTGAACCTGGAAGTGCCGCAGAAAGCCCTGCAACTCCAATGAAAACATCTGCATCGTTTTTTTCAACAATATTTTTCAGATAATCTGGAGTTCTATGAGCAGATGCAACCTTAATATCATAATCTACACTAAAATCTTTCAGAATCTTCTCCGCCTTTTTTGCAACAGGCATATCTGATTTAGATCCAAGTATTATCTGGATTTTCATATCTATCAAACCTGGGAATGAGCATATATTAGTTAATAGTTTCGACCAAACAATTAATGCTTATAAAATTAGCAAAAAATGATTAATTTAAACCTTTCTCACCCTTAAAAAAAATGGACCCAGCATTATTGCGGAATAATGTTTTTCAAGATCATTTAACATGATCTTTATATTTACTTTCCCAAAACCTATTGTTAACCCAAGTCGAACTACCTCATAAGAATAAGCAGGAATTGTTCCATTTGATAAGCCACCTGTTAATATATTTCCAGTAACATTAATTGACCAATTCAATTTACTTTTATTTGAGTTTATTCCAACGTTTAGAAATAATCCTCCTTTTACTGTTTTAATAGGATTGTATCCACTTGGAGAAAATTTTGTTACAAATGAATCTCTGAATCCACCATACTTTTTATCAAATGCATTTTTAGTTGGAAAATCGGGGGATTCCGTCCACCCTGTGACATAAAAACCTCCCTCTTTATCAACTGCAACTTGATAACCATTATCATCTTTTCTGCCACCTAAATAAGTGCTGTATTCCAATTTATCTCCATCTGAGGAAAGTTTTGTTACGAACGAATCCCATTTTCCGTTATATGTCCCATCAAATGGGTTCATCACCGGAAAATCAGATGAGGTTGTAAATCCAGTAATATACGCACATCCTTGTTGATCTACCGTAATTCGGTTTGCTTCTTCGATAATGCCGTTACCACCAAGGTATGTGCTATAAACTAAATCATCACCATTTTTTGAAATTTTTGATACGTACATATCCCAACCATAATTTTTCGTTTTTTGAACTGGATTTTGAACTGGGAAATCTGTTGAATTTGTTCTTCCACAGATATAAGCACAATTTTGTCCGTCTATAGTTAAACCCCACCCTTTTTCTCCCTTACTACCTCCTAGAAATGTACTGTAATTTAAAGAATTTCCTGATGGATTAATTTTCGTGATATATGCTTCTTCAACTTCCATGGTAGTATCAAATGCATTTTTTAATGGAAAATCAGGTGAAGTTGTATTTCCAGATACATATATACATTCAGATTTATCTACTGCAATCCCGTAACCCCATTCATCTTCTTTCCCACCAATAAAAGTACTAAAATTTATTTTGTCTCCTTCAGGAGATATTTTAAATACAAAAGCATCCCAAGTACCATTATGTGTTTCATCATATGCATTTTTCATTGGGAAATCTTTTGATGTTGTTCTTCCAGTAACATAAATCGATCCATTTTTGTCTAAGTCAAAGTCTCTTGCTAAATCGATACCGCTTCCTCCTACAAGAGTGCTATAGATTATATCTTTTCCTGAAGGAGATAACTTAACTATAAATACATCACTTTTTCCATTGTTACTATTTTGTATAGAATTTTTTAAAGGAAAATTTTTTGAACTGGTACACCCACATACATAGATATATCCTTCATCATCAACTGTTATCATAATTCCATGTTCTGAATTACTCCCTCCAATAAAGGTACTAAAATCTAATGTTTTTCCTGAGGGTGCTAGTTTTGTTACAAAAACATCACCTAAAAAATTATAGCTTCCATCATATGGATTTTTAGTAGGAAATAGGATTGACCTTGTAATACCAGTAACATAAGCACTACCTTGACTATCTGTTGCTATTGCCATTGCCCATTCAAATCCAAATCCTCCGATAAAAGTACTATATTCTACATCTTGAAATTTTAATGTATTATTTTCATTGATTTCAACATTTGATACTTTTTTCTGTAATATTTTTGCTTGTGGTATAATAGTAAAAATTAAGAGGAAAAATAAAAATATTGCAATAATATATTTTTTCATTAATAATTAGTTATGTTTTTCTTACCTTTATATAATTTATGGGGCAGTTATCGAAATTTAAATAACAAAATCTCTGAAAATTTTAAGATCTGTGGCACAAACTAATTATATAAGATCTTAATGTTCAAGTCAAAACAACATTTGGAATTAAAATGAAACTCGTCATCTGCGAAAAAAACATTGCTGCAAGAAGAATCGCATACATTTTATCTGGAGGAAAGTCAAAAAGCACAAGGCTTGGAAAAACACCAGTTTATGAGTTTTCAAAAGATGGTGATACTTGGAAAGTTATAGGGCTTAGAGGTCATATTATAAATCTTGATTTTCCAGAAGGCTTTAATCAATGGAACAAAGTCCCTCCTAGAGAATTAATTGAAATTGAACCATGTAAAAGAGTCACTGAAAAAGGTATTGCCGCCTCACTTAAATCACTTGTTGACAAAAATCCTTTTTTAATTGTAGCAACTGACTTTGATCGAGAGGGAGAATTAATCGGCGTTGAAGTTATCAACCTTCTCAAAGGATATAATAAGAATATTAACCAAGTTAAAAGAGCAAAATTCAGTGCTTTAACAAATTATGAAATTAAATCTGCTTTTGATAAGTTAACAGAAGTTGATTATAATCTATCAAATGCCGGTGAATCTCGCCAAGTTATTGACCTTATCTGGGGTGCTGTTTTAACTCGTTACATTTCATTAACTGCTCAGAGATTTGGAAAAGATTTTCTTTCAATAGGCAGAGTACAATCACCAACACTTGCACTTCTAGTAAAACGCGAAACAGAAATTAAAAACTTTGAACCAAAAACATATTGGAAAATTATTGCCACACTTAAAAAATCCGAATCTTTTGATGCAACACATCACGAAGGGCAGTTTTGGGATGAAAAACAGGTAAAGGAAATTTATGATAAAGTTAAAAACGCTAAAGAAGCAAAGATAAAAAAAGTTGATAAAAAAACCATAAAAGAATTTCCACCGTCACCGTTTAGTACAACTACTTTCTTAGAATCTGCCTCTTTCCTTGGTATTTCTGCTTCAAAGGCTATGAGCACAGCTGAAGAGCTTTATATGTCCGGTTTGATTTCTTATCCCAGAACTGATAACACTGTTTATCCGTCTTCATTAAATATTAAGGGTATTTTACAAAAATTGGTTAATTCCAAATTTTCAAAAGAAGCAAATGAAGTTATGAAAAATGGTAGGGATTACCCTACACGTGGTAAAAAACAAACTACAGATCATCCTCCAATTCACCCTGTGGGTGCTCCTGGTGGTAGGAACTTAACATTAGATCAACAAAAAATCTACGAACTTATTTGCAGAAGGTTTTTAGCTACCCTTGCAAAGGATGCAATATCCGAAACTGTTGATGTTTCTATTGATATTTCTGGGGAAGAATTTAAAACAAGTGGGTATAGACTCATCGAACCAAATTGGAGAGCAATTTACATTTATTTCAAAGAAAAAAGAAAACCTCTTCCAGAGCTTTTTGATGGGGAGAAGGTGGATGTTACTAAAATTAGATTAAAAGAGGACCAAACAAGACCTCCACAAAGATACACACAAGGTTCTCTTATTGCTAAAATGGAGCAGCTTTCTCTTGGTACAAAATCAACTCGCCATGAAATTATTAATAAATTGTTTTACAGAAAATACATTACTCTTTCTCCATTAGCTCCGACACCTGTAGCTTTTGCTGTTGTTGATGCCTTAGCAGACTATGATGTTGTTAAGCCTAAAATGACTGCCACTCTCGAAAATGATATGGATTTAATTTCCGAAGGTAAAAAAACTCTTGATGAAACGGTGAAAGAATCAAGAAAAATGCTTACGCAAGTAATGAATGCCTTGGAAATAGATAAGGATAAGATACGGGCAAGTATTAAAGATGCTCAACGAGAACAAAATACCATTGGAAAATGCCCTAAATGTGGAAAACCAATGGTGGTAAGAGTATCTAAGAAGAAAAAACGATTTGTCGGTTGCACCGGTTTTCCAGATTGTAAAAACACTTATTCTCTCCCGCAACAAGGAGGAATTATTCCTACTGATAGGATATGTAGTGAATGTAATGCTCCTGTTGTGAAAGTAAAAGCTAAAGATAAAAGAGCTTGGGAGCTTTGTTTAAATTCTGAATGTAGCGCTAAAAAGCCTTCTAAAAAAGAGTAAGATTTTTGGTAACACGTAGATGATAAACTATTTATATGGGTACAATTAATATAATTGTTTAATAATACATAGGTGTCCTTCATGAAAGATAGAAAATCTAAGTTCATAGTTTTTTCAATTTCCATCGTAGTAATACTATTGTTAAGCTCATTTAGTTCCTTAGGAAGTTCTACCAAATTAAATGTTGTAAATGATAAATCAACTAGTAGTAGCTCAATAGTTAGCCTTCAAGCTTCAATTAGCACAAGTACAATTAAAATTTCAGAAATCTATGGACTAAATGACATTCCATTTAATAATTCAAAAAATATAGTTGTTACAAATAAAGCAAGAAACGAATCATACCCTTCGATTGTTACTGGTTCATACAGAGCACTTGCTTCATTTGAAGTTGAAGATGAAGAAGGTAAATCTCGAATTTATTTCAGAAATTCAGGAAATTATGGACAATCTTGGTCATCAAATGAAGGTAAGATAGTAGCATACTTGGATGAAGAAAATCCAGATATCGAAGTTAAACATCCAAGTTTAAGTGTATCACCACAATCTCCTTATAATGCATATGGTGCATTTGTTTCACCATTCAATAACTCAGGTGTAAATGGATATTTAATCACTCCAAATGTTGGTTCAAATTTAGAAAATACAGAAGTCCACACGGTTGATTGGTCAGTCCATGATTTCTATGATTTTGAGCACCCTGACATAGTTGCTTTTGATAATTCTATAACTCCATGGGTTTTTGTTCAAATAGGTAGTACAGATTATGTAGATCCTAATTCTGGATTAGGGCCTTGTAAGAATTCTCCAATGTTTGTTTTCAACACCTTGGATGGCTCTCCTCGTGTTACAACAGCATGGTTCCCAGAATTTGAAAACTGTAGTAATGTTTCAATTGCAAATCATTTTGGTGATGATACAATCTATGGAGTTTGTGAACAACAAAATGGATCAAGAAAAGATTTATTCTTCTTTAAAGGAAACCCTGAATCATGGATTAATGAAGAAGAGGAACTCGAAAATTTATCATTATGGTTCCCAACTGTAAACTTATCACATCCACAAATATTTGTAAGAAATGATGACGTTTACATTGCTGCCACATTATCTGGCTTGATTGAAGGAGAGTTTAATCAGGCAATAGGTCTCATTTATTCATCCGATGGAGGTGAAACTTGGGATGTTATGAATCCAGTAGATGATATTTTATTCCCGCCGAATGCAACCGCGCCAAAATTCCCGGATATCATGGTGAATGACACTCAAATGTATGTTACTTTTATGGAGGGTAATGACCTATACTTTACAAATTCGTCTACAGTAAGTGAAAATTGGGCTGGACCTATTCAAATAAACAGTGTAAACGATTCAGTTGTAGAAGACTACCGCTTTGCTGAAATAGGCAGTATGGATCATATTGTATGGACAGATAATAGAGATGGAAACAAAGACATTTACTCTGCTTTAAGAGCAACTCCAGAAATAGATTTATTGATTGTTCCTGGAAGCATTAATCTTTCAACAGAAGGTTTTAATTTCATTCAAGCAAAAAACTGGATAGAATTCACTGTAAGAAACAACGGCGGTCAATTTGTAGAAGATGTACCAATTGAAATAACATATGGGTGTTCTGGTAAAGACCCACAAAAGACAGAGTATCAATCTATTCTAACCTACTTGAATGTAGGAGCAGAAAAGACAATTGAAAGGCCTCTATTCAGACTCACTGTGATAGAATTTATTAACGCTCTTATAGATTTTGCAGGAATACAAAACATAACAGTAACAGTAGATCCTAATGACTCTTTAGGCGATAATAATTTCTCAAACAATGCTTACACTTTAACAAATGTCACATATGGGATCATATTCCCAAGACTTGCATGGTTAGAAGATATCCTCTAAATCTAGCTTTTTTCTATTCAATCCTTTTTCCATCCATAGATTTTAATATTTGTCCTAAAAAACTATAAATATGATGAATTTATATTATAAAATGAAAATATAATAATGGGCAATATAATGAAAATCAATGTGATATCAGCAAGTATTAGCTTAATCCTAATAATATCAACAACTTTAAGCTCTCTTCCAGCAAATGCTTCCTATAATATTTCAACAAAAATCATTTATGTTGATGATGATGGAGGAGCAGAGTATACAAATATCCAAAGTGCGATAAATAATGCTGATGAATATGATACAATTTTTGTATATAATGGGACTTATTATGAGACTCTTGATATAGATATACCCTTAACTCTAATTGGAGAAAGCAATCAAAATACAATAATAGATGGTGAACAGGAACATAATAATGTAATTACAATTAATGCAGACAATGTATCTATTAATGGATTTACTGTACGAAACGGATTTGAACCAGGATTATTAAATGAAGCAAATATTCATATTTTTTCTAGTAACTGTACTATAGAAAACAACATTATTGATAATAATAATCCTATGAATTTCTTTGGAATCTACCTACATGATTATACTTATCCAGTTGATTGTCTTAATAACAAAATAATATCAAATGTTTTTATTGATCAAAATTTATTTCTCTTAGGCACCAATAATAATACTATAAGTAACAATATTTTCATTAAGAGTCATTTAACTGACCAAGATGGTATAATGGTTATTTCTTCACACAACAATTCGATTTATAATAATTCCTTTTCAGGTAAATTTCTTAGCAGTTTAGAATTAGATACTGCTTCTAATAATTTGATTTATAACAACAATATTTCTGGAAGAATTAAAACTGGAATTGGTATTTACGATGACAGCGATAATAATGATATCCATCATAACAATATACTAAACTGTACATGTGGAATTTTTATTGAAAAGAGTAAGTATAATAAAATCCATGAAAATAATATTAATAAATGTTTAATCAAAGCATATTCATGGTTTTCACCATTTAATTGCTGGTACAAGAATTATTGGGGTAGGCCAAGAATATTACCAAAAAGAATAAACGGTGTCGGCTCAGGTATGATTTTCTATCGTTATGATTGGAGACCTTCATTAATACCAAATGAAATATAAAATATTCTTTAACCTAACTTTTTTAATATTTCATCTTCTGTTATATAGCCTGCAACATATTTGGCAGGTGTTACATCAAAAGCAGGATTTTTTACTTTCGTGTAATCTGGCATGATTTTACAGTTATTAATTACAGCCAACTCTTCTCTGCCTCTTTCTTCTATTATGATTTCATCCCCACTTTTAATTGTTTTATCAAAAGTACTAATTGGTGCTGCTACATAAAATGGAATACCATTCTCTTTTGCAAGTACCGCTTTTTCATAAGTTCCGATTTTGTTTGCAAAGTCCCCGTTGCTTACAATACGATCAGCACCAGTAATTACCATGTCAATTTCACCGCTTTTCATAAAGTGACCTGCTGCGTTGTCTGCAATAACTGCATGTGGAATTCCTTCTTGTTCAAGTTCCCAGTCTGTTAAAAGACCTTGACAACGAGGTCTGGTTTCATCAGCATAAACAAAAAACTTCTTTCCTTTTCTATGGGCAATATAAAATGGTGCAAGAGCCGTCCCATAGTCAACTGTAGCAAGTGCGCCAGCATTACAATGGGTAAGAATCTTCATGCCATTTTTAATTAGCTTCTCCCCGTTCTCACCAATCCTTCTACATCTGTCAACTATGTCTTCAACATATTCATTTGCTGCATCAAGTGGATCTTCACATTTTTTAACTTTATCGATCATATAGTCAATTGCATAAAAAAGATCATATGCCGTAGGCCGAGTTTTTCTTAGAGTTTCCGCTGTTTTATCTAAATTATTTATTCCAAGAACCATACCATATACAGCAGCAGCACCAATAGCAGGTGCGCCACGAACTACCATATCCTTTATAGCAAAAGCACATTCATCAACTGTTTTTGCAGTATAATATTCTAATTTGTAAGGTAGTTTTCTTTGGTCAATAAATTGAATTGCTTCATCTTCAAACCACAAAGCTCTACCTTCTTTACCTTCGATTTTCATTTTATTACCTCTAAAATCAACTTTTCAACTTCATTAATGTCATTTCCGACAAATATTACTCCCTGATTTTTTAAAATTACTTTCTTACTATCTCTTAAATGCTTTAATACTTCTTTTATCTGCTCAAGAGTTACAACTGAATAATCTTTTTCGGTTTTAGGAGTCTTCTTTAATTTTTCAGATAATTCTTTATCATTTATCTGAACAACTGTATTGACTTCACTTCTCGCATGGTGAATCATCCAATGAAGAGGAGTTTCAATTCTAGGTTCCTTTGGTCCCATAGCTAAAAGTACCTTTTTAATAGGGTCATAATCAACTATTTCCAAAAAATTATCTCGAATTTCTCCTTTTTTATCCTTGAACGAATCTATTAAGACACGTTTTCCATATCTTTGACTTGTAACAATATCATTAATATTTTGCTCTTTGAGTTTTTTTTCAACTCTTATAGCATTTGCAATCAATGGACAATTACTTTTTTCTTTTGAAACATAAAAAGTTCGGAAATATATGTTTGAAAGATTTTTTTCATTCATTCAATGCAGGTAAAACAATATCTTTAATTTATCTTTTGCTAAGAGCTTTAAATAATAGCGCCGAGGAGGAGATTTTGACACGTATTTACTAGTAAAAAATCATAGTTTACTCCTGTTGGGTTCAAAATGTAAAATTATACCAAAGATATTTTAGTGGCTTCCCTTAAAATACCTTTTCTTTTTTTTATTTTCTATCTAAACGTAAACATTAAAACATCCTGTAGGTTTGTATTGACTATGTAATTTTTGATGGATTAACTGAAAAAAGGCCGATTTTCATAAAATCTTATGTAAGTTGATAATGCAGTCCCCCAGCTTGCGATTATCAATGTTAAATAAATTATCCAATCTGTCATTTACCTCCCTCAATTGCAACTTTATAACATGTATTTCTTTAAAAAACCAACACACCATAGTTTTGTAGGGGAGGATAAAAAGATGTTGAAAAAACAGGAATTTGTGTAATAATTCGTCAATTTGTAATAAATTTACAGATAATATTTAAATAGTTGATAGTTTGTAATAATACAGAGGGGGAAAAATGAAAAAGAAAATTATTGCAATTAACATAATACTATTATTCATTTTGATAGGTATTGTGCCAAGTACTAGTGGTTACATAGAAAAAATAATTACTTCATCATTTATTAAAACAAATGATGAAATTAGCTTAACCGAGGAGATAAAAGTTCCTGATTGTGTTGAAGCAGGTGATATTCTTATAATCGATGTTGGAGGATGGGATGAGTCCGAAGCATGGAAAGTACCTGGTCCTTATAATGAACATAGTGTCTTATACGTGGGAGATAATAAGTTCATCGAGGCTGATTCTATAAATGGAGTTGAGGAGCATACTAATTATGCCCATTTTTATACACGGGCTAAAAACCTTGTTTTTCTGCGTGTAAAATCTGCTAACTCATCTCAGAAACAGGCGGCTATAGATTGGGCATATGATAGAATCGGTACGCCCTATCAAGTTCCTATTGAACCACCTTGGTTTGGCCTAAAAATTGCTAACCCGAATCTTCCTTTTCCTACAGCTGATGAATTGTATTGCATGGAATTAGTATGGGCAGCGTACTATAATCAAAGTATTGATATAGATAAAAATGGATGGAAAATTGATGCATTAATATTCCCTATGGTATGGGGTGATGATATTATAAATGATGATGATATAGAAATTATTTATAGAGAAGTAAATGATAGTACAGAGTTTGCCAAACCATACAAAGGAATCTATATAGAAAATAAAAAAAGAATATCCACTTTTTCTAAAACCATTATTATTGGAAAGATAGACGTAGAAGTTGTGACATTAAACAAAAATATAACTAAAGTGGATTTCTACATCAATAATATATATAAAGCAAATGATACAACCGTACCATATAATTGGACTTGGGATGAACGAGTTTTCGGAGTAAAAGTGATAATGGTTGTTGCATGTGATGATTTTGGGAATAAGTATTTCACAAATATGACGGTATGGAAGTTCTTCTGAGATCAATTTGTCTTCTGAATAATTAAATTTTTTAAGTAAAAGAATCAATACTTTCAACATCTTATTCTTTAAAAAACCAATCCCACACACCTTGTTTAAGTGTTTTTTGTTTGGGAGGATAAAAAGATGTTGAAAAGAGATGTTTATTCATTTATTCTTCCACAGACTATCGAGAGAAGGTTATAAAATATCAGTACATCCTACGCCATTGTAGAAAATTACGTGTGTATAACCCCCACTTTTTGAATGGTGAACAAAGGTTGGTCTACCTCTCCGTTTATTTGGAAACACGGATATATGAACTTTAGTTCCACATGCTAAACAAGTAATCACATAGTCCCCCCGTTTTGTAACATCAATATTTCGTATTGGTGTCATTAAGTGAGTGCTTTTCCATATCCCCCTGCCTTCATCCTTTACTTGTACACGCAAGGTGCAACTCATTTCTATTTTATCGATGTGGATCTTCTTTTTCTTATTGAAAAGTCCCATGCCCTTTTCTCCTTAAAACTACAACTTCTTAACAATTCTTTCTTTAAAAAACCAATCCCACGCCCTTTGGGTTTTGTGTGGGAGGATAAAAAGGGATTGAAAAACAAAGGTTATTTTACTGTAGCGAATTTTAGTTAATGGCTGTATTTATAGGTCATATGGTTGTCTTGCTGGATGTCTATCGATATTTATCCAAGGAATAGGTATTTTTCCAACCATCTTAAATCCTACAATGGGTTTAGGAAGTATCCTTGGCCGATTCCAATAATTATGATCCCAAGTATTTGTTGAACAGCCATTGAATACTGCTGTAATGGGAAAATTCTTTTTGAAATTATTATATCTGATTGTATTACCATCTGAAGAATCTTTGAGCTGTACTCCTATCTTATTTTTTGAGATATCATTGTCTTGAATGATATTATCAAAAGAGGCTTTACCAATTTGAATGCCAATGTTGTTATTGTAAATCTCATTTTCTGATATGGTATTACCCTGCGATTGCAATTTACTGACATATGTAGATATCATAATGCCAGCGCCATTGTCATGTACGATATTGCCATAAACTCTATTATTGCTAGAAGATGTTAGTACCGAGATACCAACCCAGTTATCTGAGACTTCATTATATCTGACAACGTTGTTTTTTGATTCAAAATCAAGACATATACCATGCAGACTGTTGGATGCATAATTATTCTGAATCGTGTTATTTTCAGAATGCATGAGTATCAACTCCCCATCAGTATCCATTATTGTTGAATTTTCAATAATACAATGGGAACAATAACCAAGGACAATAGAAAAATCAGCATTTAACAAATACATATCTTTTATAATGGCATTGGTACAGTTCGCTAAGATGATGCCGCCTGCATCAGTAGGAACACTAAAATCTTGTTTGTTTTTATAATAATATAAGGGTTTTCCATTCACAGTATTGTTTGTAATTTCGTGTAGAAAATCATCTTTTGTTAGAGTGGAAGAATATAGATAATTGCCTAAATCAATGCTATCACCAATAAATGAATTATCTGAGATAGTGAGATTGTATGCTGGTGTCATCACTGTGATACCTAATCTATTTGATGTTATCCTATTTCCTTTAATGATAACATTGGATGAATATATTTTAACCCCAGCAACGTCCCAAAGATATTCATTTTTATTCCATCCGTTCGAAATTGTAAATCCCTGTATTGTAACATCTGAAGCAGAGATGATCACTGCATCTGTTATTTTACCTCCATCGATAATAGTAGTAAACTTGTCTTCTCCTTGTATGAATAATTCTTCTTTATCCACTACGATATTTTCTTTATAAATTCCATTTCGCACAAAAATATGATCTCCAGTGCTAGCAGAATCAATTGCCTCCTGTATCGTTGAATAGTCATCTGGCACAATTATATCCCACCTATGCTCTACCATGGGTATAGTACTTTTTTTTGCTCCTATGTTTCCATCTAGCAATTCCTCATCTGTCTTTATAACTCCAAATAAAATTACTGCGATGATTATCAGCAAAAACATGCCTATTATTACAAATATAACTAATTTCTTCATATTTATAAACAATTTTATTATACTAAAGCTTAATAAATATTTTGCGCCTCAAAAAGTAATAAAATAGTTTCTGCCAAGGAAAAAATACTCTCAATCACTCTTTTTTGCCATCACTCCAATTATCAATCCTATTGCTAGAAAAATTATTCCAATTGTTAAAATGATTAAGCCAGGTATAGTTTCATCCCAATAAAAGGTTGGTTCTGATGCCCCTGGGTTCTGTATCCCTCCAAGCTGGCTTACTGTGACAATTCCTATTATTACAAGAATGGCACTGGCAACTGTCAAAACTTTCCAATGTACCATTTTTTCATCCCTAATTACAACTTTATAACATCTCTTTCTTTAAAAAACCAACCACATGGTTATTTTTATAAAAAGATGATGAAAAACAAGGTTTTTATCAAAAAGTTCCTTTTATCTCTTCTCCTTTATTGATTCCAGTATCTCTTTTCCAAAAGGAGTTAAACCATATAATCTAATATTTTTACCGCCACTTTTCTCCTCAACTAGATCTAAACTTAGAAGTGATCCATCCTCTTTATATCTAGATCCCATTCCTCTCAATGCCCCGATAACATTCGTAGGTGTTGTTTTAATATTATAAGCTATCTCAGAGGTATAACTACAACTAGGGCTTATATCAAAAAGATATTCAGCAATCTTCTTTCGTACATTACTTCTTCTAAGAGCCCTTATGACTAACGGTCTTTTTATGTCTATAGGGATCTCTAATTCGTTATCTTCTTGCATCCCATCCTCTTGTCTTTTAGAAGGATGCTTTTTCCTGTTAATAAAGTATTTGTCCATCTGGATATGCACTTGCATATATGGATATATGTGCGTTTGTCTCTTTAAATGCCGATGCAGGTGATGAAACTTCTGCATCAAGGATTATTATCTGAATATGCAATGGTATATTCAGCGGCAGATAAAGGTAATAATTCACTTGTTCAAGTTCTTTCTTTAAAAAACCAACCCTAATAGGGTGAGTGTAAAAAGGTGTTGAAAATTTAGATAATTAGTTCTTAGAGCTATAATTTGTATAATTTTTTATACTCATTCGGATTTTTAACTCGGTATTTAAAAAAACAGTCTCTACAGCAAAAATGATGCTTTGCCGTCTTATACACTGTTGGTGATTTGTAGATTACTTTGCTACAGGTCTCGCATATAGTTTTTATAGGCATCTACATCTTATCTCCTTACAATTTAATAAACTTCTCTTTCTTTAAAAAACCAACTCTATAGAAAAAATTGGAAAAACTATCTAAACAATGAAATAACTATATAATGTACATGCATGTGAAAACAAACTGTAAACATTTCACTTGGAAAAAATCACTGCTTATTGATATGAATAAGATTAATCAAAATATACTAAGAGAACCTCACTGTAATCTAAATAAACTAAGAAAGCTCAACTGCCCAAAAGATTGTAAATGGTTTGAAAAAAGATGATTGAAAAAACAGAGATTTTATATTCAATAGTTCAACCACAGTTAAATAAACTCAAATAACTTGAGATAATTGTAAATATTGTAGACAGTTGAAAAATCAATTAGCTTTTCTTTTTCATTGTTAAGGTTATTTCAATTGAAG
>JAGMDE010000048.1 GCA_023128855.1 Thermoplasmatales archaeon
ATGTCCTCATCAGGCGCACCTAAAACAGTAGATGGTAAGGTAAAAATCTACGAAGGAAAGACAAGCCAACAGGAGAAAAAACGCTTGAACACCTTCGTGTCTTTTATCATTCCAAAGGCTCGGAACTATGAAAGAACAATAAATAGGAGTGATAAAGGTGCACGAAGTAGAAGAAAATAATAAATTAGAGGATGGCGATATACAAAATGCAGAGGAAAGAGAATCCATGGCAAAAAGGAGAGGAGTGAGACGGGTAAAACCTCGATTAAAAAAACCGAGAAGAAGGAGAAAATAAAAAAAGCTGATTCTTCGGTTTGGACATCTAATCCTTTTATTTACATCGATACAAATGTTGTCATTGATACAATTGATAGATCTCAATCTAGTGCAATTCATTTGATGGAAACAATAAGAGATAAAAAATGTGGAATGAATATCCGTTTAAAAACCACCATTCTCCTTGTTTAGATGTCGATCTAAAACCATTTTTTCTGCTCATTTAAGTCATAGTTATGATAAAGACTGTAATAAAAAATAAAAAAGAATCTTTTTTTATTATGGATTTAACAGAGATTTAAGTGAGGTTGACCCACAAGACATTACTATGGGTTGTTCCAACATCATTAGATGCAAAGAGGCAGAACCAGATTTTATCATAACCAGTCAAATCCTTAGAATCTTGATGAAACCAAGTGATATTATACAAAGTCATGTGTTCTGTTTCCCATTCCATTTCATCTGGATCACTAGTTGTTCCATACTTGTACCATACTTCACAACTTGCTGCTCCTCCATGCCATTTTAAAGCCCCTCTAAAATTAACAATTCCATCGTGAACCCAAGTTCCAGTAGCTTGAGTAATAGGCAAACCTGATAAAAAACTTTTACTAGAACGGCCTGGCACTAGTTGTTCTGATGGAACATAAATCATCGCTGCAAGGTAATAATATCTTTTGGTTCTATCAAGTCCTTCTACAATTACATCAAAGAAAAAATCGTAAGGACTACTACTCAGTATATTAGTTTGAGACGATTTATAACGATACCTTCTCCAATTACTTCCATAATCTACAGTATCATAGTAAAAAAAACCTTTAAAATCTTGAACATGCATCTCAAACTCTCCTGTGTCATCCGTAAGTCCAGCTTTTAAATAAACCTTAGTCCCGTCTGAGCTGGCTTGATACCAACCATGTGCCTGTGGCCTAAACGCAATAGGTATAAAAATGCATCCAGATAAACTCACTATCATAAGCATTAGTAATACTAGTATACAAAAAACAAATTTTTTTCCAAATTTCCTCTTATTCATTTTTTTGTCTCCCTACATTTCAAAAATCAATACATATTATTATCTTACTATTCATATATTAACTTTGCTGTTAAAAAATAACAAAAAAGAATAATTTGTAACGATTTGTAACAAATTGTTTACACTACTTTCTATTTCAACAAAATTAAATCTTTAGCATTAGTCTAAAACTTGTCTCAGATGGAATACTGTCATCAACCCAGTCATCTATACTTCTCTGGATAAGATGTCTACTTCTCCAGTAATCATCATGTTTCTTCTTGTATCGCTCTAAGAGTTTTCGTTGATCTTTGTTAGAAATCTTAACACCAAGAAGATAAGACATTTCTTCTATTGCACTATAACTTATAATTCGATCTGGTTTCTCACGGAAAAAAGCCTCTATCGTCTCCTCTTCACGACCTGGAAGGTAAAAAAAGGTTTTATCCTTATAACGAGCTGATCTAATAATTGGAAATTTCTGTTGAAGATTTCTAACTACAGGTACATTGAAATCTGAAATGAGATAACCATCTGTCATCAACCTATTAAGGAGTTTGATTCCATTCTTTCTAAGTATATGATTGCCTTGAGATTTATACCCTTCAATCCCTCTTGTGAGATTATACACAGTGCCGATATTCAAACCATACAACTGTGCAGCTTCAGCCTTAGTATATCCTTCTTTGATGGCTTTTATTACTTTATTCCGTGTTTCAACTGGTATCTTTTTTGATTCATAGAGATATTTACACCTGTTGTATATCGTGCTCCTATCGACATTATAATTCCTGGCAAGATCTTTGATTTGATGTCCTTCCTCTATGAGTTTAGCAATCTCTTCGCAGTCTTCTTTTGTAAGCTTTTTTCTTCTTGTCATCAGTTAAAACCGCAAAAGGTTGTATATAAAGATGTTGAAAAACAGGTTATTTTCTGAGATATTCTATATATCTTTTCTCAAAATTATTGTAATTTTTAAAGTGATATTTTTGACGAGTGTACGTACGTGGGGGGCGTATGTAGAGGCATATGTATCTTCTATATGGAGAAATCTTATGTGTGGACCGGTGTAGAGACGTACGGGGCGGGGGTACGGGCGCCCGTCAAGTACTATATAAATCTTTCCATAAGAATTTATAAAGCACAATGTCATTTTGGCATTGAGGCAGCATATAGAAGGCATGACATGCTGGAAGGTGAGGAGACATGAGAAGAACCGCTTTGGGATGCAGCGGGAGGAAAAAGCATATAAATGAGAAGGTACTATATTTATTTATAGATATATTGGGGAAAATATTTATATATAACAATAAAATGGGGGAGGTAAAATGAAAAAGAAGGAATTGAAAAGAATATTAGAAAATCTTGGAGAAGTCGAACAGACATTCGATCTAATCGATGAGCAGGTGGATCGGAGTCTTCAGGTTAGCCAGAAGACTCTTGAAAAAATGATTACATTATAATAATTTATTATATCATATTCATTTCAGAGGGGAGGAATAGCGTATTTCTGAATCTAATGAGTTGCATCCATTTGAAATCCATGATTTTGGCAAAGAAGCATTGAAAGAGAGCCTGAAGAACGAACATGTTCTAGACAGAAAATTCTCTTCGAGAAGATATAATAAACATTTTGAATATATTTACGACTATCTAACAGATCTCGGCTGCCAGCTCATTCTGGTCGAGAATTTTTATACAGACAGAGATTATCTCATTGATTTTGCCAACTATTATGTAAGATGTTTTGAAAAATATGACCGTCTTTGTAAGCGTCTTCATTTTTTCAAAGAAAAATTTGATGAAAAGAAATTCATTTCATTACTTAAAAATGAAAAAGCTAATTTACAAAAAATTTATTTAGGTTTTATTGTAGCAAAACCACTTCCAGAAGCAATTTTTGGAAGGACAATTTTGGAAACATATCCCACTGAAAAAACAGGAAGACATTTCCCAACTATTAGAAAATATGGCATTACTCTATTTGGAAAAAATATGGAGAAATTTAGCCTTGCGTTCCAAGAGCAGGATACTGTAACAGCAGCTTGCGCTACATGCGCTTTATGGTCTGCTTTCCAAAAAACAGCTAAGATTTTTGATAGAAGCTGGTCTCCGACACCTATCGAAATTACCAAAGCAGCTACTAAGTTCCAGATATACACTCGCCCTATCCCAAGCAGAGGTCTTAAGATCGAGCAGATGTGCCAGGCGATCAGAGAAATCGGTCTTGATTTGCATGTTGTCGATATTGAAGAGATTATTGCCCAGACTGATAGAATGGTGCCTCTGCAATCTCTTATCTATTCATATCTTTATATGGGCATACCTGTGATTATGGGTGGGGCGTTTATTGGTCAAGGAGTAGAGGGTGGACATGCTGTTGCCATTACAGGATACCATTTGTGTGACAGCCCATATGTTGATCGGGAAGTTCCCGACGACCCGAATATAAGATATTGCAATTTAAAGGGTCGTAAAATTGACAAGTTTTATGCACACGACGATCAAGTAGGTCCGTTCTGTAAAATCGAAATTGAAACAGGCAGATACCCAATCAGATTCCACACCAATCCTAATGTCCAATCCCAAGTTTGGCAAAGTATAATCCCAGCTGTTTTAATTATCCCATTATATGAAAAAATCAGGATTGTCTTCATGGATGTATATAGATGGATACTGAAATTCAATATTTTCATTGAAAAGCTGGAGATTATCCCCAAGAGGCATTTGGAATGGGACATATATCTAACAGAAACAAACATTTTCAAAAACGAATTTCTGGAAAACAAAGAATATAATTTATTCGGCTTTGATGTACTTTTAGAGCGCATGCCCCGTTATATATGGAGATGCTGTGCAGAAGCCGACGGAAAGAAAATCGTAGAAATAGTCGCTGATGCAACAGATATGCCACGGTCTTTTTTCTTGACGAATATATTTTTCTTTGATGAGAAATTACGTATTGCTTTAAAATCAAAAATGCAAATAGATGAAATACGGAAAAAATCTGACGAGTATCTAACCGAGCATTTTACCAAACTTATTATTGACAACCTTTAGAGGGCTTTGATGTCATGCCCTTCATTGATTAGCTTAGCTATTTGTTCACAATCTTCCTTTGTAAGTTTTTTTCTTCTTGTCATTATTTGAAAAAGCGAAATCACTAGTATAAAAAGGTAATCAAAAAGTCTCAATATCTGAGAATAATGATTGCTCCATCATAGTAAATCTACTTTCCTCTGCACTTTCTTTTAATAATCCTAATCGTCTACAAATGTCCCCCATCCATAGGGAAGAGGAGGAAGAGGTTGCCCTTCTTCAAGAGCCTTTTTATAATCCTCTAATTGGGCTTTTATTTCCATTGCATCCTCTGCGTAAGAGACGCCATCAGTATTAGCATTTGGATTAACCACCCATAACCACTCATCATCAACTTGTTCTAACACCCAATATCTATACTTGTAACCAGCCCTATAGTGATAACATGCCGCTTCTTCATGCTGTTCTTTCGAAAGATGTTTAACTTTTGCATAAGGCGGTTTTCCTACTTTGATTTTTTCATTAATCTCTTTATCCTCATTTTCTTTAGAGCGATCATATTCATTGTCCCAACGTTGTCTCCCAGTCTTTATATTATGGCTCCAACTCCAAATATCACTAATACTAGGACTTGCAGTAATCTGCATTAGACCATAACCATAATCGAATGCACAAACTGGAAGGCCTGCTTTTGGATTATCATCAGGGTAAAACTGATGCCACTTAGGGCGGCTCTCTTTATAACAAATTACTTGGTAGATGAGTTTCCCAAGTCTATTTTTGACTGATATGTCGCTTGGGTTCCTTGCCTTGATAGAAACGGTGACTTCATCTCTATATTCTTCCCCATTAACTATTGCTTTCACTTCGATGCGTAATTTTCCACCAGCAATAACATTCTGGAACTCAGGTTCCCATTGTCCGCCTATAACATTCTTTTCCTGAAAAGATTGCTCAAACACCCTATCCTCAACATGTGTTGGTTTGGGCCAAAAGACGGTTTCCTTGTATTCATACATAATTGTTGCAATCCAAGAAAATTCTGTAGTTGCAGTGGGATCAGGTGTAATACCAACCACTCTTGCTCGGCAGTCGATCGTTGGCATCGTTGGTTCAGGTTCAGCCTCAATCCAGAAAATATCTCCATCATTAGGTTGAATTATTTCAATCTTACAACTATCACCATCATCCCATTCTAAATCCGCACTCTTATAAAATTTAATTATTGAGCCGTCATTCCATACAAAAGCATAGCCATTCTTCGGAATGTTAGTTCTCGCTCCATTAACTTCAGGATGATATGACCAGATAAGACTAGGGTAAACAGAATCAGTATCTGAGATGATTGGATCAATAGCTGACCAATCTGTTGTTTTTTTACTATAATAAATATTGCCATTATCATTCCAAACAACATGCAGATGCTCATAACTATCTAGTGCAATTGATGGACGCTTTGTTACATAAGTTGGTACAGTACCTTGGATGATTTCTTCAATTACCCATGCCACATCATCTCTCATCCTGTATTTTATGCCAGATAATGGGTATGAATATTTGACGACATGATGGACATTCCCCAAACTATCAACTGCTATAGACGGGTGACTATCATAGCAGGGAAAAAATTCCAGTGGTTCCCAAAAGTTAGTATTGTTCCTTCGATACGCCGAATGCCAACAGTCTGTGGCATGATATCCATCAGCATCCCAAACAACATGTACATTATTATTTGGACCAATGGAGATACAAGGGCAAATAGCTCGGTATTCTACTCCCTCACTGATCATCTCAGGGGGACTCCAAGACCCCTGAATATTATTAGTATACCATAATGGTCCACAGCCCACAGTACACCACGGTTCTCCATAATAATTAATTTTTTGGTATACAACATGAAGATGGTCATTGCCGTCTACAGAAATAGCAGGTCCTCTATGATCCCAATCGAAATCGGACGTGATATTATCTATTTCCCCCCAGTTTATATCAAATTTTCGGTAACGGATTTGTGAACAGATAGGCGAATCATCATGACCTCCCTGCCAGACGACATGTAAATTATCATTGCTGTCTACAGTTATACTTGGAGAGATCTGGTCATAATCTTCCGATGTTAATGCTTCTTCGTTCCAGGTTTCACCATTATCATTTGAATATGAACGATAGACTTGGAGATAGGAACCGTCTGAACGTTGATATACACAATGCAAAACTCCGTCGGAAGTCCTTGCTAATTTCATTTGTCCACTCCATCCTTCTAAATCTCCTGGAGCAATTTCACTGCCTGGATCTGATGGATCTCCACTAATGTTTGGTATAACACTTGCTCCAACAAATAGGATTATTATTCCTATTACCAAACTTTTCCTAAAAACATTTTTTATCATTTTTTTTCTACCTCCCACTAATTATAAAATTAGTAGAGTTGTAATATATTATTTTGTTTTAAAAGTATCCATAACAATTGTTAATATACAACAAAATGTTATAAAAAACCCTGTGTTTTTTACATTCTGATTTCATTTCAAATAAAAAAAAAGTTTAGAGGGTCTAGCTTATATTTAGAGGGAGGTAAAAAATGAAAAAGAAAATAGTTTGTTTAAAATTCATTTTTTTACCAATCTAGACCCTAACATAATAATATTTTTAAAGTTTATATACTCTAGTAAAACGTTCGGAAAAAACCAAACAATCTCTTCTATAAAGCAGGTTTTTTACATCTGATTTCATTTCAACAATTGTGTTTTTTCTTTTATAAAGCCCTTAGTAAAACCTCCTAGATATGTCTTATCTTTTGTTCCCTTTCAGAAATTATAATGGTTGCAACTACTATTACCCCATAATTAGTATAATCAGGTAGCCACCAAGAAGATAATAGTGGATAAGGTGAAGTAAAATTAACCGCCCAAATATCATGAGAAACAATACTTGCATTGTTGTGTTCAGCAGGATCTAAACTAGGATTCATTTCGTCTCTTATTGAGTCACTTAAAGCGATTTGCCCATTAGAGTTAATCCCTGCAACAGCTGTATAGTGTCCCCAATTCTTCCATATCGGTATGTTTGGATCGCAGTGTATTATAACTAATATTACTCCACAGTTATTCCTTACGAATGTATTAATGGTAGAAAAATTTGGTTTAAAAATTAATTGTACTGTATAATTTTTTTGCAGGTTAGCATCCATTAGCCATCTCCATGCTCCTAAATAGACATTGATAGTATCCATTAACTTGAATGGATGTAACTTCCACCACAAAGGGAAAAATAAGAACCGACTTGCATACCATGCAATTTGCTCAATAAACTCTCCGTTCCTTCTAAATCTACGAAATGGTGTTCGATTATCGTTAACATTATTAAAGTTATGATCATCAGAATAGGGACCAGGATTCGGAGGTTCCGGTGCATTATAATCCTGAACTAAAGGATAAGTATCATTGCCGTCTCCAGGAGAACCGTTTTGATCTGCATGTTTAGAATCAAACCACCAGAAGACGTTTGCTAATGCCGCAGCACCACAAAACAATGGCCACCCCTCTTCTATCCCATCTTCTGTAAACCAAGAATCTTGTTGATGTTCATCAAAATCAGGAAGACCATTTGGTGCATAATTAGGATATGATGGGAGATAATACCAATTCTCTTCAGTGTCATTTTTTACATGATTTTTAGAAAAGATTTCAGGGTCACTGCTTGTTACAGGCAATGCAGCAAAACTTGCTAACAAAAGCATGCACATGATTCCAATTATACAGATTTTATTTTTCATTTCCTTTTTTACCTCCCCAAAAATATAAACTTATAATATAATATTTTAATTTAAATGTATGTATAACAATTGTTAGTTGCAACATTTTGTAAAAAAAATCAGAATTTTTTACATTCTGATTTCAAATTCAACAAAAAACCTGCAAAGTATTACCTGCTGAAAGTGCAGAAAAGTAGGTTAATTACTCCTGTTAAAATATACCTGCTAGGTATGACTTATCTTTTATTCCCTTTCAGAAATCACAATAGCAAAAACAATTATTGCACCATCTGCGATATACTCAGGTAGCCACCAAGAAGATAATAATGGACGGGGAGAGTTAAAATTGACAGCCCAAATATCATGAGAAACATTACTTGCATTGTTGTGTTCAGCAGGATCTAAACTAGGATTCATTTCGTCTCTTATTGGGTCACTTAAAGCAATTTGTCCATTAGAGTTAATCCCTGCAACAGCTACCCAGTGCCCCCACCTAAATGAAAATGGTTTTTCAGAATTTAAAGCATTTACACCTATCATAACACCACAGTTATTCCTTACATATTTATTAACTAAACAAAAACATGGTCTTGGAATACATTTTATTGTAAACTGATTTTGTAAACCACAGTTTCTTAACCATCTCCTTGCTCCCCAACATATATGAATGATTTCAAATAAATCATCTAGCAAAAATAAAGGATCAAATATCTCCCAGAAAGGCGAAAATTCAATACGGCCTACATACCATGCAAGTTGTTCAATAAACTCACCGTTCTTCCTAAATCTGTTCCAAGGTGTGCTATTATCGTTAACATTGTTAAAGTTATGATCATCAGAATAGGAACCAGGATTCGGAGGTTCCGGTGCATTATAATCCTGAACTAAAGGATAAGTATCATTGCCGTCTCCAGGAGAACCGTTTTGATCTGCATGTTTAGAATCAAACCACCAGAAGATGTCTGCTAATGAAACCACATGACACATCCCCCACATACCAGATGCTTTTTTCCAATCCTCCTGTTGTTTTTCACTGAAATCAGGGAGACCACATGGCGCATAATTAGGATATGACGGGAGATAATACCAATTCTCTTCAGTGTCATCTTTTACATGATTTTTAGAAAAGATTTCAAGGTCACTGCTTGTTACAGGCAATGCAACAAAACTTGTTAACAAAAGCATACACGTGATTCCAATTATACAGATTTTATTTTTCATATTTCTACCTCCCTCAAAGAATATGAATTTATAATATAATATTTAGATTTAAATGTATGCATAACAATAGTTAAACGTAACAAAATGTTATAAAAAACCCTAGTTTTTTACATTCTGATTTCAATTTCAATATAACTACGTTTTTGGCATCAGTCTAAAACTATCTCCAACATGATTGGTTTTAAAGAACATCTTTTTGCTAAAT
This sequence comes from Thermoplasmatales archaeon, assembly GCA_023128855.1. Taxonomy (GTDB): domain Archaea; phylum Thermoplasmatota; class E2; order DHVEG-1; family DHVEG-1; genus JAGMDE01. The sequence goes on from JAGMDE010000048.1 coordinate 9,511, forward strand.
AGCTAAATATCTCTTGAAAATATCTTTTATCCTTTGTTTTCTTTTAACCAACTAAGAATAAAACCAATCCTTTCATTACCAACATCACTTGGATGAAATCCTAAAGCATCACATGCATCTAAAATCTCCTTAACTTTATAAGCTCTGTGAATAGGATTCTCAGTCGTCAAATGATATAACACGCCAGATAAAACTTCACCCTCCTTATACTTTTTAAGCCTCGCTTTCATTTTTTTCTTTTCCATAAAATATCACCCTTCATAAATTACTGATATTTCAAAGAAGAGTTCTACGGCAGTGCTTTTATCTTCAAATTTGAAATCAATCACATTTACATTGTTATCTTTAATCCATGTATTTGCTTCATCTTCTACATGTTTCCGATTGTAACCTGAAAATGTTTTAATTTGTTTTATCATTTTTATCACTATATTACTCATAACATGATAAGTTTATATTTTTTACTCTCTTTTAGTGTTTCCTCTTTTTGTAAACCATCAAAAGATAAAAACTCAGATGTTCCATTAAGCTGGATCATTTCATGGATCAAAACCGTGATATTGTATGCTATAATCTTACAGAGTAATTCATTTTTCTGTGCAATTCTGTTTTTAGACTTTACTGATTCACCGAATTTTTTCTTAATAGCAGAAAACGTGGACTCTACATTACTACGTTTATGATAATGTTCAAGAAACTCGTCTTTATGAAGTTGAAAATAATGAAAAGTTTTACGCCACAATGCACCACCTCGTTTTCCTGTTGCATTCTTTTTAAAAGGAATAAAAGGTTTGCCACCAAAACTATCAATCAGTCGAAGGTTCTTTTTTGAAGAGCATGCCCAATATACAGTAGTTCCGAATGCAAAAAAATGAGAAAGAACGAGTGTCCAACAGGGGGAAAATAGGCAAAAGGACTCAACCGATTTTTTTTCTCTTTCAACAAAGAAAAATGAGAAAGAAAAAAAGAGAGATTTAGAGGGGATGTTTTACTTCTGATAATTTATTTTAGTTTATCTTTACAAATATTAATTCAAGTAATCTTGCTAACAATGGGAAGTAATTGATTAGTCTTTCAAGGAATGTTGGGAATACTGGTTTATCAACTGGTATGTTTATAGGATCGTCACCATCTTCTATAACTAATGTTGGATCTCCAAACATTGACCACTTTAACATTGTGTGATAATCTAGCATTATGAAATTAGCTTCAAAAGTGTTGTAATAATCTGTGATACAGTTACCCCAGACCTGTCCAAGTATCTTGTTATTGTATAATTCTTCGAAGGTTTTTACTTCCATCCATCCTGTTGATCGCTTTACCATATCAGTCCCAGGGTATCCATAGCTTAGGCCTGACACAGCAAATGTTGCAATACCGCCGCCACCAGATTTACTAAGCATTTTCCAACCTATACAATTTGGTGACTTAGTGTAATTATTATTGGAACAGCCCTTATGAACATAAACAGGGAGTTTTACACCGTTTCTGAACAAGTATATGTCAATGTCAAAATAGAAAAATCCATCATATGGTGAAATAATTGTTTTAGGCGGAATCCATGTATTATCATTCGGTGGATGCGTAGCAAAGCTGTTCCATGCGCCATGCCCAGAAAAATCAACAAAATCTACGCCACTATTAAAACCTTTTGCTATGTTACCCTTTGTTAGTTTTCCATTTGATCCCCATAACTGTGTTGTAGAATAACCTGGTAGTTTTGTCAACACCACAGTATTTGCGTATTCCCCCTCATATATGCCAGAAGGATCTCCTTGATATGAGTCACCTCCAGCTTGTAAGATTTTCTTCATCATCTTATTATGTGCCTTGTAATTAATTATTTTATCCACTATTGTATTGACCTCATCAATGTTGTTACAGGGAAGCTTTCCAAGATAAACATCTGGGCAGAAATCTACATTAGGTATATCAATGGGCCATTCAGCATATTTTCCATTACCATCCTTATCCCAATTTGAGAAACCTCCAGTACTATTATATATATCAGCAAAATAAAGATCACTCGGGTAAACTTTACCTGTACTTGAGCACCATGCATATCTTACGGGGAATAATTCTTTGCCTTTAACACCAGCTCCGACAAGAAGAACATAAGTGATACCCCAGTTTTCTATAGCATCTTTGATATAGTATTTAATGTCCTCTTGATCATCACTATCAGGGAGATCAGGTATATCATCCAGAGTTACCAGGATCGTGTTTACTGGTGGGTCTAAACCGTTTTTATGATCGACAAGAGTTTGTAATGCTGATTCAAATTCTTCAGGAGCAAGTATTAAGAAATCATACTCATCTGGAAAATTCATTGGGTTTTCAGGTGGCGTATATGTTACATGGATAGTTGCACTATCAGAATAATAGAGCATATTTGATTCAGGAACGTACTGAAACGGATACACAGTAACTGTGAGATAAATCACATGTTCTTCTCCATCTAAGCCTGCACTGACCCTATAACCATCCCGCTCCTCTGGGTAAACATCTATATCATCATACAGAGTTTCAATATCTAGTTCTACATAATCATCAGGATACACTGTAGAAAGTATCCGTGGTGATGGTGCTGGCATAACCAGTTTTGATAACTGCTGTTCTGTTGCAGCAGAAAAGGTGACTTCAACATTTGTAACTTGTGTACAAATTGGGAATGTATACACCTTAGTAATAACTGGTAAATAAGGTTCTCCATATCCAAACGTATAAGATGTTGCCTCAGGTAAATCTACACTAACAAAATCTTCAGTTTCTTCCAATCTCGGTTGCGAAAACGATATTGTTTCCATTATTACATTTTCGTCTTTAGATACAGCAACAGCTCCAAGTCCAGATAGGACTAAAATAATTACCACCAATAATGGTAATATCTTTTTCATTTTTTTCTACCTCCCTCAAAATATAAACATAAAATATAATATTGTAATTTAAATATTTCCTTAACACTTGTTATTTACAACATTTGTCACAAAAAATATGTTTATACGGATTTCAATTCAACAAAATTAACTCTTTGGCATCAACCGATAACTCTCACCAATTTGCTCAGTTTCGAAGAACTCACTATCATCCATAAAATCAAATAGTGTTCTCTGAATCAATCGTCTACTCCTCCAATAGGCATCATGTTTCTTCTTGTATCTCTCTAAGAGTTTTCGTTGATCTTTATTTGAGATTTTAATGCCAAGAAGATAAGACATTTCTTCTATGGCACTGTAACTTATGATTCGGTCTGGTTTCTCACGAAAGAATGCCTCGATAGTTGCTTCTTCTCTGCATGGTAGATAGAAAAAGGTTTTATCCTTGTATCTGGCTGACATGATCATTGGGAAGTGTCTCTGTAGTCCTCTGGCAGTGCTTACAACAAAATCAGATATAAGATACCCGTCACTCATCAGCTTGCTTAGAAGTTTGATACCGTTTTTACGTATGATATGATTACCTTGACTTCTGTATCCCTCCATTCCTCTTGTAAGATTATAAACAGTGCCAATATTCAAACCACATAGTTGTGCCGCCTCTGCTTTAGTATGTCCATTTTTGATTGCTTGTATCACTTTGTTTCTTATTTCTAATGGGATTTGTCTTGATTTATAGAGATATTTACATCGATTGTAGATTGTACTTCTATCTACATCATACTTCTCAGCAAGGTCTTTAATCTGATGTCCTTCATTAATGAGTTTAGCAATATGTTCACAGTCTTCATCAGTAAGCTTTCTTCTTCTTGTCATCAATTGAAAGAGCGAAATAGCTAATATAAAAAGGTAATCAAAATCGTTGATTTTTACACAGAAAAATCAAAAAAGAAGAGATATTTTTTAAAGTTCCATCATACTGGCTTCATAATTATACCAGCTATTCCTTAAAAGTTTCAATGAATTGAAATAAATCTGGGGAACATAGGAAAACACTGAATAAATGTGCCAATAGAATTTATGTCCTTTATCAGTCAGTAAGAACTCCTTGACTCTCGATAGAATAAGAGGATGCTGTTGATAATTAAGTAACGCTTTTTCGTAATCCTCACACATCTCATATCCCTGTGTACATATCTTTCGGATTTCAGCGATTCTACTTGATATATCTGCCTTTAACGTTTCTATTTGTTTAACAAATTCTGGATCACTTTCTAGTAGTGGATAGATTTTTTCTAATGTATTTAGTGTCTCCATTGTATTTTCTAAATATTTTACAAAGAGATGATAGTAATACTTTACTGTTATGTGTAACGAATTATCACCAAGAAATGTTGGTAATTCATTAAGATTTATTTTTTTCTCATCAGCTATCTCTCCAATTAAAAACTCCAATTGTTTTACGTAATCACTTAAATTTGTTATGTCCTCAATGGTTTCATTGATAGCATTTTTGGTTTCATTAAAAATGTCCACTGTATTGGTATCGATTTGTATATCACCAGTTTCAGCCAGTATTTCTTCAATGAATGAAAGAGATCTCATATGAGATAGTTGTAATGCAGTCATCTCTTTAGCTGTAGTATAAAACAATGCATTGCTGATGACTGTTCTTCCAATATGAGTCCTATTGCTTTTGTAAAAGCCAAAGCCCAAAATTTCAGGATGGCGACTGAAGGCTACAGCTCTTCCTTTGCCAAACTTTGATGAAACCCAGCATGGTCTACCATCCAACTCTGTATCCGTGTTACAAAACTCGCCAATTACTTGTGTATTTTCCCCAATACGATCAAATCCTGGTCCTCCACCATTGTATTCCCATGTAACCTCGCCTAAACGATAAGATACTGGGTGTGTATCATTAACAATTTTTACTTGGGTTTGTTCAGTATCTACATGAGGGCGTAGACTTATATAATCAGCAAGGCCATAATAAACAATACTAGGAAGTTTAGGATTGTATGCTACTCTCTTAAAATGAATGGTCACCGGCCCAAATTTATGTCCAGAGCCAGCTACATCAGCACCATAACAAGATCCAATATATCCACTGCCGTTTGACACGAATTTTCTAACCGCTGTGGACACCCTATATTTTAAATCTGAATATAATGCATAAAAAACCATTGTTGGGGGCTCAATCTTATAAAAAGTTGCATAGTCTGGAACCCCGCCAGCATGCGTAAGCACATTGAATTCATTATTGTTTAGTTTCTCTGCAATTACACTATCAATGAGGAGTTCAAAACTTAAAAAACCACATTCACTCGAGATTTCTAAAAAACATATCTCGCCAACTGTTATAGGGCTCTTATGTTGGGCTAGTTTTACTTCAGATAACGGATACACGTGAACATTTGAGAGTGGTTCTCTTAGTATATATACTGAGATTTTTAGTTCATTATCCTCTTCAATTTCACTACTATAGTTATAATCGCACATTATAACTATTATTTTTGTATCAACACTGGTATTTCCTGTGAAAGGGATTATAAATGTTCCTTTTTCAAAAGAAACAGTTTCCTCTTCACTACCGTTAATTTCTATAATAGACGCATCCACATCTTCCGCTGTCCAATAAACAGGGATCTGTTCCCTCAACAGATCGTTAATCATATGTCGTATTTTACAGCCTATCTGATCTTGAATGGTTGCATTTTCACATTTAACAGGTGACGCTATGAGACCATAGCATAATGTATCTTCTCCAACTTCTTGACTACCTATACTAGATTCTGGATGGGCAATACACTGATTTATTGATATTGTTAAAAAACATGTAACAATTAGAAGAGCTATTGTTTTTTTATTCAATCCTTTTTTGAATAATCTATATTTCGTTTTAATATGCCCCCTACATATATATTACCAGAGTCTCTTCTATATAAATATATTGTGGAAACAGAGATTAACAACAATTTATAACAGTTCTTTCTTTAAAAAACCAACCCTGAGGAAAAAGGTGTTGAAAAACAGAGATTTTATATTCAATAGTTCAACCACAGTTAAATAAACTCAAATAACTTGAGATAATTGTGAATATTGTAGACAGTTGAAAAATCAATTAGCTTTTCTTTTTAATTGTTAAGATTATTTCAATTGAAG
>JAGMDE010000049.1 GCA_023128855.1 Thermoplasmatales archaeon
AGCAATTTAGAAGAAGTAAAAAAGATAATGTTAACACCAATTGCTGGAGAGATTACCGAGAGGGAACCGCATAACGGCTACATCATTCTACAAGGCGGTATACCTGAAGTTGATAGGTTTGTTAGTAAATATATGAGATAGAATAAAGCTCATGTAATATTATACATCTTAATGTGCTGATTTGAAAGAAAGCTCATCTTGGAGAATGCACTGTAGCTGTATGGCCTAAGAAATTAAAGGATATATGTAATAAGAAAAATATTCATGTCTTAGAATAAACTTTTTGCATTAGACATACATCTAAACGTTTATCAAATTTAAATCCAACTTCTTTCATAGTTCCAATATGCTCAAATCCTACAGATTTATGAAGATGAATACTTTTCTCATTTCCGTCAGTTATTCTTGCTATAACAGCATGGAGACCTACCTTTTCTCCTTCGTCTATTATTGCCTTCATTAATTTCTTACCAATTCCTTTTCCCTGAAATTCTTCCATTATGTATAATGATATTTCAGCTGTATCTGAATAGGCACATCGATTAGAATATTTGCTTAGAGAAGCAAATCCAAAAATAACTCCATTTTCTTCTGCAACTAATATGGGATTTTTTGAGCTATGATTTTCAAACCATTTTCTTTGTTGTTCAATAGTTTTTGTTTCTGTATCAAATGTAGCTACTGTTTTTAGAATGGCTTCGTTGTAAATCTCAGTGATGGCCTCTAAATCATTTGCTGTTGCTTGCTTGATATCTACCATATCTAAATTACCAGAATCTGGCTAATATTGGAAAAGCATCTATCAATTTTTCAATAAACCTTAAAAAGATTCCTCTAGTGACTTCTCTACTCCTAGGCATAGTTACTGATAATGTGCCCCATTCGCTTTCTTCACCAAAGACATCTATTGCTTTAACTTTAATAGTATATGTACCAATCCAAGTCCATCTATGTCTAAGAGTTATGTCCTCGTCTGATTCAAAAGGTCCAATTAATTCCTCGGACGATATATCATCCCAGTCAACTATATAACATAAATCATTTCCATCTGAATCTGTTGATGAGAATGTATACTCGTATGGTATTCCTGTTGTTCCTGGTGTTTGACCTGTAATGGTTGGTTTATCTGGAGCTTCGTTGGTCTCTTGTATCCATATGGAAGTTGTTTCAGTAACCTCATTATTATCACTATCAGTTATTGTTAAGGTTACAGTATATTCTCCCAATTCTTCATAGGTATGGGTTGTGATAACCCCACTACCAGTTGTATCATCACCAAAATCCCATTCATATTCTGTAATTTCACCTTCGACAGCTACACTCCCACTTGCATCAAAAGTTGTTACTTGTCCCAGAATTGTACCATATGATCCACCGGTATCTATGATAGGTGGCCAGCTCACACTGTCTGGATCATAATCTGGTGATATAATTGTACATATGTCAATATTTAGACCATTATATTCAATATTGAAATAACCATTGTATCCCCAGTGTTCTCCCCAGCTGTTTTTACAAATCCAGTAACCGCCATTTGGAATTGATGAAACATCTTTCCATCCAACAATAATGACTACATGATTATAGCCAATTACTGGTCTATAATCTCGATAATAATATTCTGGATTATCAGTTATTGATCCCCACAACTTAAAAGGATCTGTAGCTTTTATATGGACAATAACTGGTCCTTCCTCCATAAGCTGTGTTTTGATTGATTCTATATCGCTTGGGGTTCCTTTTGATTGCCATGAACTATAATCTAAAAGTGGAACAAGTTGTTCTTCCCAATTAGAACATTTTTCAGAGCATGGAATATCATCATCAGCTTCATATAAGAAACACGACTCAGGAACCACTCCGTTATGATAGTTGCCTTCAGCGGTGGTTTCTTTAATGTATCTAAGAGATCTAGATGCGCTTCCTCCGCGACAACTTCCTGCGCTAGAAAGACATGAAAGTATATATTGTTCTGAAAGATCAGGATTTAATTCTGCACAATCTTCTCTTATTTTTATTACACTTTCAAAAGCGCTCATAGCTGCAAATGCCCAACAGCTTCCACAGTTCCCCTGTTGTTTTGCAGGTGTTGTCCAATCCTTACCATTATAGTTCGCCCAGTTAAATTCGTTTGGCGTACTCATTGGAATTGGTTTAGGTGAATTTACTCCTATATCTAGAAGATTTGGGGGATCTTCCATTACAACATACTCTTGATATATTGAATTTTTATTTTCTTGTTCACAATCACAGTCATCATCAATTTTTGAATCATTTGTTGTTTGTTCTATATGTAATTTATTTATCGAACTAGCTGTTGGTAAAACAGCGATAATCACAAGCGTACAAATTAAGATACTTATCATTTTTTTATTCATTTTTACTCCTCCATAAATAGTAACTGAAATAGTTTACCTATACTGGGAAACATATTTATTATCCTCTCTATAAATTTTTGGTGTAAATGAGGTTGTGATGAACGACTAAAATCGTTGTTTAATGTAAATGTATAAGTTGTTTCTTCACCTGAATTTATTGTTATAGTTGTCTCTTTTATCTTATATCCTTCCATTAAAGCCCTCAAAAGATATTCTCCCTCAGGAAGATCATTACGGTAATAAATGCTTTTATCATCATTCTCTGGTTGAATATCATACCATGTACCAGTTTCAGTATTCCAAGCTGCAACTGATGCATCTTCAAGTGGTGTGCCAAATAATGCTCTTTTTACATACACTTTTAATCTTCCATTGCCAAGTTCAGTTTGTTTATCTCTTGAGTTATCACCATATTTGAAAACCCAGGACATATAGTCCTCACCATGGTCAATCATAACTGAGCCGGCTTGAATTTCATTTTTACCATCGTTGTCGCAATCTCCTATTGATACAACAGCAAGGTCTCCAAAAGTAGGAAGAACTGCCTCTTCAACATAGGTATCTCCATCCCACTGTAGGATATGAACTAAATGTGTTCCAGCGCATACCTCTGCATTACCATCATCGTCAACATCTCCAACGTCTAGTCCTTCTATTAGTGCTCCTTCTCCTGGCCATTCTTTTTCATATTTAATCTCATAATCCACTCCATTCCACTCAAAAATTGTAATCATTGGAGTCCGATAACCTACGTGAATCTCATTTTTTCCATCACCATCGCTATCTTTTAAAACACATGCAAAAGGATAATCGTCTCCACCAGTTGTTTTTATAACTGTCTCATCAAATGAGTTAGTGTTTTTATTCCAATCAAGTACAAAAACCTTAAAACCTGATCCAACAACTAATTCATTTTCTCCATCTTCATCAATATCTGCAAGTCCAGGCATGTAAATATAACCATTATTAGGATTATCCCATTCTGCTTCTTTAACAAGAGCTAATCCATTCCACTTAAAAATAACAATTTCGGGGACTTCAGCCCGTTGATGAAGTGGTCCTCCACTAACTATTAATTCATTTTCTCCATCATTGTCGTAGTCTCCAATAAAACAGTCAGCACTTCCTCCTCCATTATCAAATATCCAGGAGTTATAACCAATTATTTTGTATTTTCCATTGCTCCATTTATGAACAGATGCTCCCCAAGTAGCTCCGATTTCATTTTTTCCATCGCCTGTCAGATCTCCGATAGCAAAACCTCCAGCATCTGAATCTGAAATGGGATAAAATGGTGGAAATAATGTATGCATTTCTAGATAGGTTTGTTTTGTATCATCCCATTCAAAAACTCTAATTTTATTATCCCTTCCGGCAACTAGCATTTCATTTTTACCATCATTATCACAATCTCCAATGGGTTGTGGCCCTTCATATCTTGCGCCATAGCGCCAATCTGATCCAAAGTTCATCTCCCATTGAATATAATAATCATCACTGAATATATATTCTGAAGTTTTTTCATTCGTGTAATTATTATTATTTTCTAGATTTACACCAGCTGAAACTATTGAAAAATTAATTCCTAGAAATAATACTATAACTATAGTTGTTGTTTTTTTATTCATATTGCTCCCCTAATTAACGTCTGTTAATGCTAAGTTGCCTTATAAATATAATTGTTTTTTATAAAGAAATTTAGAATAAGATCTAAAAAGGGATGTTTCTCTAAGAATTTGAGGATTAATTCATTATCCAGATTTCTGTTTCTTGGCAATGTTACAATAAATGGTTCAGACCACTCACTTTGAGCACCAGTTATATCTTTAGCTTTTGCTCTAATTTGATAGATTCCAGGCTGAGTCCATTTATGATATGCACTAACTTTTTTACCTGAGTCGTAAGGTCCTAACCAACCACTAGATTTCTCATCACCCCAATCAAATAGTATGTATATCTGATTATTATCTGGATCTGTTGTTGAGCTGGAATATTTATGTAACGTATCAACCTTAATCTGTTTTAGACCTGAGGGTTTACTAGGTTTTTTGGGTGGATTGCTGGATGATCCCTGATCAATTTCAGGTAGTATAATACAAGATTGATATTCATCGTCAATATAAAGTGTGTTTTGAGCAATATTGTATGTATCATTATTGTTGATTGAGTCTTTTGTATTTGGATTGGCTAAGAATCTTGGATAATTTGATGAAGATACTGCAACACGGATTTTATGACCTGTATTCCAAATATATGAAGTACTCCAAAGATCAACCTCTACTTCATAAATTTCACCAGATTCCATAAATTCCCAATGATCAACACCATTACGATTTCTCATACGCAATATACCATCAGTGATAATCATTGATTTACCATCTGGATAAACGTCAGTAAGCTTTACTGTAAAATCTGTATCTGGACAATCTGATGAAACAAAGAGTCTGGCTTTTATAGGCCCTGTTGCCTCGTATGGTTCTGATAGTACCTCACTTGTAAAAATTAAAACATCACTTCGTCCCTCGATAGATGTTTGGTCATATGGCCCTCCAGGGATCTCAAGATTTTGTCCCCCAATTGTTGGAACAGGATTTATTGGATCATAAGTGTATGTTAAAGAATCATAATCACTTGGGTTTGTTTTACTTAAAACCCCATTTTCATGGAAATACCAAGATTCATAATCTGCGGGTATTGGCCAATCATCAGCATATCGCCATTCATTACCAGGTGCATCTATAACATCAACATCGCCCATGAGGTAATACCAAACGGTTGGTCTAGCTTCAAAACCATTGTTCTCATTCATTGTATATTTATTAGTCATATCTAGATACATTTGAACTAGTTCAACTACTTGCATTGAGTTCTCAGGATAAGTAAGTTCACCTTGTTCATATTCAATATATCCTTCATGCCACCATGGACCCATAATAAGCTTAGATTTACCTTTTGCACCTGGTCCACCTAATTTTTGGTATCCAAGATATCCATCAATTGTACCTTGTAAAAAAATGTCATACCAACCGCCCATGTGAATAGCTGGAACATTAACATCTTCCCAGTTATCTTCAAGAGTTACATTAATCCAAGTATCTCCAGAAGAGTTTTCATTTTCAAATATTTCTTCAAGTAGATACTCGGCATTTACGCCATCTAACCATTTCTCCACAAGACTCTTCCTGAATTCTCCACCCTGATAAACAGCATGTTTATGTAGATCAGGAGTTGCAACCATTACACCTTGACACGCAAGCTCTGGTGGATTTGCACCCGCTGTAAAATACTGAGTTATACCAAGTGCTGAAGGTCCAACTGTTGAAACTTTACCATTTGACCAATCTCGCAATGCAATCCACGCTAGTGAATCCGGCCCATCAACTTGGCATTTTCTATAACCTTCGTATACACCTTCTGATGCGTGCATACCCCTTATGTCTTGTATTATTACAGGCCAGCCAAGGAGTGCTATACCAACTCCAAGTTCATAAAGATCATCCTTGTTATATGGTGTTCTTAAAAATATAGATCCATGTGGATTATTTTGAGCTATTGGGAGATAAACATCTGTTGCTAGTTTAATTCCATCTCGCATTGAAACCATGTGGGTAGTCCTTATAAAACCATCTTCATCATATTGAATATAATCTTTCAATCCTTCCATCATAAAGGTTATGAAAGCATCATGATAATCATGCTCTGGTTCATTTTGACTATTAGTTACCATGTCGATATTTGTTTTTGTAACAGTTGAAGATACCGAAACGGTTGAAACAACAAACATTAGTAGAATTCCTATCGACAAATATTTTTTCATATGATTTTTCCCCCAAATTACAGATATTAAATATTCCTCTCTTTAATAATTGTATCTAAATTTATATTACTTCAATTTCCATTTCCCAGGAATTATTTTTTCCTTGTATTTGTTTGTCTTTGATCTTTAGCTCTCTTGTGAATAGTGGACAATTTAAAACAAATGTTTCAAACTCTCCTCCCTCTCCAGCTGGATTTATCTTATATTTTTCATAAAGAGCTGCAACATCTTTTATGAATTCTTCATTGATTTCCTTGCCAAGCCACGATTCATCCAATGGATAAGCAAAAACTCCGATTATGATGACCTTAAAATTATCCTTTATTAAATCGTTTAAAAGTTCTAGTTGATCCTTTTTCCAAAGGGGATTGAAACATTCCAATCCAAGTTTGTCACATATCTTTTGAATTCTTGAAGATTGATATACCGACTCTACTGCCCCTGTGACAACAGCTTCAATTTTATATTCTGATTGTGCTCTTTGCATTGCTTTTTCAAGATCTTTTAACTCTTCTTCTTTTTGCCCTTTTGTTTTCTGGATTATTAGGGGAATGTTCATTACATCTACTTGTTTTTTTACTTTAGTAATCGATGGAGTATGAAACATATAGCTTTCAGGATTTTCAGAAATAATTGAAATTAAACAAGAAAGCTCATGTCCTTGTTTTTTTGCTAAATATGCTGCATAGGCTGAATCTTTTCCGCCTGAGAATAAAACTGTGCACTTCATCTTTTTTTAGAAAAGGATAACTAGTTTTTAATAGTTAAGTATGAATAGTAAAAATAAAAAAAGGGAAAAGGTTTTTATTCTCTTCATTTTTATATCTCCCAACATTATCTTAACAATTGTTAATACGCTAACCTATATATAAATATTATTTTGAAGTTAAACCTAGATAAACCTAGAATAAAGGACTAATAACCTTTAAATAGGAAATTATGATATCGGAGATTAACAAATGTTAATAAGGGGGTAGTGAATGAAAAAAATATTGCCATTTTTAGTGGTAGGAATTTTAGTCCTAAGTGGACTTGGAGCTGTTTCTGGAACTGAAGGTGAGAAGAAAGAATTAATTTCTGAACAAATGGTTTTTTCACAACCAATAATTGTTGAAAAAGAAAGTTTTGTTTCAATAGATATTACAGAAGCAAATTCTAACTATTGGGATGCAGGCAAACCATTGTTACCAAGTGTGAGTAAAGTGTTTACATTTCCATTTGGAACAATTATCGATAATGTTGAAGTAACATTTTCTAACCCTGTTACACAAGAATTATCGAAGCTTATTGAACCTGCACCTGAAAAACAAATAGTATCAACAATTAATGTACAAAATAGTGTTAAAACATTCGAAGAAATTTCATATGAAGGACTTGGAATTTATCCAAGTGAAAGATATAGCTATAAAGCTTCAGCAGGGATAAAAGACAACGAACGAGTTATCTTTTGTGCAGTTAATTTAAACCCTGTTCAGTTTAACTCAGAAGATAATACTATTTTATATTCCACAAGAGCAGACATCGAGATTGAATATACAACACCTGCTAATCCAATCATTTTCCAAGATGAATATGATTTGTTGATAATAACACCAAGCCAATTTGAATCAACATTGCAGAAATTTGTGAATCATAAGAATGGGCGGGGTATCGATACTAAATTAGTGACACTAGATGAAATTCCTTCTTCTGGTGGTGCAGATGAACAGGAAGATATTAAACTTTATATCAAAGATGCCATTGAAAACTGGGGAATAGAATATTTAATATTGGTTGGAGCAGGTGTTGAAGACAATGAATTATTCCCAGTAAGATATGCTTGGATGCCCTCTGGTCAACATGAACAAAAATTCCCAAGTGATCTTTATTATGCTGATATATATAATGCCACTGGTGGTTTTTCAGATTGGGATGCAAACGGTAATGGAAAATATGCAGAATACCCATGGGATAAGACTCATGTCGATGCTATACCAGATGTCTATCTAGGAAAAATCCCTTGTAATAATGTCAATGAACTTAATACGTATATTGACAAAGCAATCTATTATGATGAACACAACAAGATGACAGGAAAAATAGTTCAAATCGGTGGCGACACATTCCATGATGACCAACAAGGTGTTTTTGAAGGTGAATATGCAAACACTGTCGTTTTATCCAAACTTTCAGGTTATGTTAGCACAAAATTGTGGGGATCACTTGGTAATTTGAAAAAATCAAATATTGCTAGTGGATATAATAACTGGCCTGATTTTGTAGACTTTTCTGGTCATGGTAGCACATCAAGTTTTGCAACACACCCACCCTTTGGTCCAGAAAATGTATGGATTCCACCTGAGGAAGGACTTTCACGATGGACTGGATGGCTAAATTTTGATTTTGACTTATTTTTAGTTAGAAATCCAAAGAAATATGCAATAGTTTTCCACAATGCTTGTTCAAACAACAAATATAGTAATTCCACATATGGTGCCAATTGTTTATCTTGGAAGACACTGAAAAAGCCAAACGGTGGAGGTGTTATTGCATTTGGAGCATCAGGTATTGCTTATGGAGCTCATGGAACTCAAGAAACAGAGAGATTATTTGGCTGGATGGAGGTTCATACCTTTGAAGAATTAGTTACTACAAAGATTTTAGGCCAGGTATGGGCGAATTCTGTAACAGATTATTATAATACATTCTCAGGAGATTTGAAGGATGGCGACTACAAGACAATGCTTGAATACTCAATGTTTGGAGATCCAACTTTAGCTGCACAAGATGGCGATGAACCAGCACCACGTCCAAAACCAGTTTTCAATGTACTTGAGAAATTTATGACAAATTTCCCAATACTAGCAAGAGTACTAGAAAAGATACTAGCAAAAATCTAGTTACAACAACCTCTCCTTCTTTTTTTACAAAAAAGTTACTTTGAATTTCCAAACATATATTTTCTTATTTCTTTGTAACTTTCTTCCAACCTTTTCTCAGCTTCTTTTTTAGAAATAGGTTCATTAAGTTCAGATTCTCCACTTGTATCGATACCTGATACTATATATTTGCCATCTTTTTCATATACTGATGCTTGATCTTTCCAGGCTTTTTCATAATGAAGAATGGGTCCTAAAAATTTCCAACCATTTTTTTGTAATTTGTTGTCAAGTCCCTCTAAATCAATTTTAGTATTCATTGTCTTTTTCAACTTTTTTAAATGCTTTCTAAATCCTCTTCCGTGAAAAATTTTAGCTCCGTACCATCTGGCAGAATAGCCACTTTAATTTTTTGACCAGTATCTGGATCAACTTCATCACGGAATTTTGTTCCTTTTGGAAAATTCATTTTTTCCCTCGGCTATTAATATCTTAATATAATTTTATTTTAAATATTATGCGACTTTTTGTATGTGCAGGTATATATGCATGTACATATGCAGGTAATTATCCGTTAGAGAATAGCTTTATTAATGATGATATCCATCCACACTTGGACGGGATGCAGGAAGAAAATCGATTAGAGTCCACTATAGATATAAAAAGACCTCTTGTAGTAAGGGCTCTAAGAAGAAGTAATGTTAGGAAGAAGATTGCAGAATACCTCTTTGATATTAGTCCAAGCTGTAGCTATACTTCTGAGATTGCTTATAATGTTAAGACAACTCCTACCAATGTTATTGGAGCTATCAGAGGTATGGGTTCCAGATATAAAGAAGAGGAATCACTTCTTAGTTTAGATTTGGTCGAAGAAAAAAGTGGCGGTAGAAACATTAAGTTATATGGTTTAACTCCTTTTGGTAAAGAAGTTATGGATTCTTTTAAAAACGATAGATAATGAGATTTTTGAATTATTCTTCTACTTGTCTTTTTGCTAACTCATCTTGGCTATAATATTTACTACTACACTTCGGGCATTTTATTGGAGATTCCTGCGAACTTCGGATCCACCTGTGTCCACAAAAAGGACAATTCTCTTTTTTGATTATAATGCCCCCGTTGTAAACAATATAAAAACAACAGTTTAAAAATATATCTCTTATAATTGAGTTATTGGATCATATCCGGAATAATAGGAATAATAAATTAATTATCGTGTTTCCACTTATATTCCACTTTTTTGTAATGCGGTGATATCTTTTTACCATCCTTTGTTCTATAACCTTCAACAGGTTCATATTTTATCCCATATTCTCCAATTTTACTATTCTTGTGTTTCATTTTATATCCTCCTTTCATCTTAATCTAGCCACATTATGGCACGTTAATCTCTGACACTGATTATATATAAAACTAATGTGTTAAAATGTCAAAATGGAAAGTTTAACAACTATACTATGCAAAAAGAACCAGTATGGCTATACTATACGAAAATAGAGCTAATGATAAGATAGCTGTTAAAGCCATTTCTGGGTATTTTGTTTTTTCGATGTTATATGACATATTTCCTGTCTCCTCAAATCAATATTTGTTTTTCCTCTATTAAAGGGCTTGTTGTACAACTATTACCAACTATCTTTACAGTTATTATCAAAATAAAAAATGACTAAATTTCAGCTAATCTTTTACTTGCAATATCAATATATGATTTATCTATCTCAAAGCCTATGAAATCAAGATTTAGCTTTTTACACGCAATAGCTGATGAACCTATTCCCATAAAGGGGTCCATTGCAAGCCTTATTTTCTTTAAACCATGGAGTTTTAAGCACATTTCAGGAAGTTTTTCTGGAAAAACAGTAGGATGCGGGCGTGATTTCTTTATAGTTTCATAAGGGATAAACCAGGTGTTGCCACGAGGTCGAAGGTCATCTTTTGCCATTTTCCAACGGCCAATATTACTTTTATCCTGATATGGAACACCTATAGCTAATTTGTCAACATTTACTTCTCCTTTCTTAGTAAAATGAAAAATAAGCTCATGACAGCTGTTCATATATCTATCACTATTTACTGGTTTATAATGTCCAACAGAGATATCTCCTTTAATATTTGGATAATTTCCTACATCTTCTTTAGGAATTGAAATTGATTTAATCCAATGAATTACATTCTGAAGGACAAATTTTTTCCTAAAACGTTGTGCAATGTCAAATGGAATCCACATATCTGATGGTTTACCACCAACGTTTAAAAAAAATGAGGATTGATCAGTCATAATTTCTTTGCATTGCTCTGCTACATCTTCCATCCAATCAAGATATGCAATTCTTGGTTTTTCATCATTATATTTGTTATATTTTTTACCTATGTTATAAGGAGGAGATGTAACAATTACATCAGCAAAAAGAGACTGTTTTTTCATCAGTTTTGTTCCTTTGATGCAGTCCATTTTGTAAATATTGTTTAATTTAAGTTGAGTATTCATTTGATATTTCCCAAACTAAATTCTCTATTTTTTCTTAGGTTCAACTTGAACATCCTCTTTGATATCTGCAAGACGTTTGGCAAGTTCAATATAATGGTTGATATCGGTTTTTGCATTAATCATTATTTTTGCGCCATCAGGTGAACCACCACCATGCATGCATCCAGGAACTCCGGATCCTATAGTTAACCATTCTATTAGACGTGCAATTTTAGCTCTGGTTTCACCTGAACAGTTGGCTGTCAGATATTTTTGGAGGAGTTTACCGTATTTCGGATCGTTGAGGTCTTTACAAGAAGGTAAACATCCAGTTTCAGCAATACCTCCTGCGATATCCTGAGTTATTCTTTTTGTATCATACGGAAGTGTTGCAACATGGACTTTATTTACATTTGATAAAAGCTGATCTGGAATCCATACGCCAGATGGATGGCTCTTTCCAAGAGAACTAGCTGCTATACCTAGTCCAAAGGTAGTTTCATTGTTAATAATCATCTGTGTAATTTTTTCTCTAAAGACTTTTTCAGATAGTCCATTTGCCCTAGCCATTAATGCTGCAGCACCAATCATCACATCTCCTTGACCAGCAACACAACCACCTATTGCTGATCTATAAGGTGCAATAAAGTTCATTACAGCTTTAAGAGAATATTCAAACTCTCCATACATAAAAACTCGTTCATTTGGTATAAACACATCTTCAAACATTAGATATGCTTGTGTAATGCCTCCAATATCAACAGGAGCATCAAATCCCTCTTCTAATTCACGAGAATCACTTGGTCTCCTTGTTTCAACGATTGTAAGATTCTCGATATCTTTGGGAATAGTAAATGAAACGGCATAATCCTTATCTTGCTCTTTATAACCTGTTCCCGGCATAACAAAGATTTCATTTGCTGCAGCAATTCCACAAATCATTACTTTGGCACCACGAACAACGATCCCATCATCTTTTTCTTCAACAATATGAAGGTTCATATCCGGATCTTTTTGTTGAGATGGAGCTTTTGATCTATCTCCCTTTGGGTCAGTAAGTGCACCAGCAAGTGTAATATCCCGTTCTTGGGCATCTTTTAGCCAATTCTTTATTCTAACATGATAATTAGTGTTCAGATCTTTATCCATATCATATGTTACTGCCCACATAGCGTTTAATGCGTTAAAACCAGCGCATCTTCCACCAGTGCAAGTCCCTGTTAAATTAAACATGAGTCGTTTCATCTTTACATTTGCAATCATATCTTCTGCACTGCTGAGAATAGAAAGATATCTGATTACAGGTTTACCAGTTAATCTAGATTTAGTTGTGAGAATATCCTTATGCTCTGGCTTTTGAGCAGCATCAAAAATCTGGCCATGTCCCTCAATTGTTCTTTTAGTTGCAGGATGAGTTGTTACATCTTTTATTAGTTCTCCAAATTTGTAGATATTCGGCCTCATTTTCTTGAGACTTTGTTTATATTCTTTGGATGTTTTCATACTTTATTTCCTCTTTATTACGAATTCCCATTCACACCACAAATCACTAGGATGATCATCTGGTGGGCAAACATTGCAATTAACAATAATATCTGGACTAAATTCCTTAACAAAGGATTTTAGAAATTCCCATCTAACTGGTTTACAACCAAATTCGACAAGACCCTTTGAAATTCTAGTATTTTGAACACGACATTTAACGTTTCGAATAATCCCACGATTTTCTTCAACTATAACCTCTTTATCTTCAAGATCCAAAGCCCAACCTGAATACTGTAGAGCTTTCATCATAGAAGGAATATCATTTCCCTGGATATTTAAAAATTTTTTAAGTTTTTTAGCCTCAATTTTACCCATTACTTCCCAGACTCTTCTATCTACTCCTGTTGCCTCTTCTGTTCCCCGTTTTTCCTCAATGCCAAGGTAATAGAGGCCATCAACAGCCCACATGTTGCGTAAATGCATAAAAATAAAATCAGAAATTTTATCCTTTGGAATTCCTTCAATTAATCCTCTTTCTTTTTCTCTACTAATACGTATCTCCCCCAGTATGGGATAAATATTGAAAGATGAGATGATTATCCCATCTTCTCTTTAACTGCATTAGTAAACTTTGGTAGAACTTCGTAAAGATCTCCAACTATGCCATAATCAGCAGACTTGAAAATAAGTGCCTCGGGGTCCTTGTTAATTGCTACTATTATGCCTGAATCACGCATACCTGCGATATGTTGTATTTGACCAGATATTCCTGCAGCGATGTACAGTTTTGGTTTTACTTTGTGACCAGAAAGTCCTATCCAATGATCCTCCGACATCCACTTTAGATCAGCAGCAATTGGACGGCTGCAACCTACTGTTTTGCCTTTTAATACATCTGCTAGTTCCTGTACCATTTTTATGTCATCCTTGTTTTTGAAACCACGGCCACAAGAAACAATTATCTCTGCATCTTCAACGTTAACACCTTCAGTTTTCATCTCTTGAACTTTTACAATTTTAGATGCAGATTTTTCACTATCAATTTTCTTTTTAGTTATATCTCCTTTACGGCTGTCATCCTTTTTAAGTGGGTCAAAAGCTTTTGAAGGAACTGTTATAATTGCAGGTGTAGAGTTAAATTGCTCTACCGCAATTGCGTTTCCACTGTAGACTACTCTTTCTGCAATTAACTTATTGTTTTTTAGGTATATGTTATTAGAATCAACGACACAACCTGCATTGAGTTTTCCACCCAATCTGGCTGAAAGCTCTTTTCCGTTTTTATTTGAACCAATAAAAATTGTTTCAGCACCTGTTTCTTTGACAATATTTACAAGTATGTCTGCATATTCTTCTGCTTTAAAGGATTCCAAGCTTGTTTCTGCTATGAATACCTGATCTGCACCGTAGGATATGTATTCTTTTGCAAGAGTTTCATCAGGTTTTCCAATTATTGCTGAGGTTACTTTCTTTTTCTGTTCTTTTGCTATTTCAGTTGCTTTGCTTAGCATTTCAATTGTGAGGTTTTTATTTTCAGAATAAACAAGAACCATACTTTTCACCCTCCTAGAACTCCTTCTTTTGCAAGACTATCAACGAGTTTACCCACTGATTCATCAAGATCATTCTGATAGATGACATTTTTACGTTCCATTGGAACTCCTTTCAAATCCACTGTTTCAACCAATGGTTTTAAACCACTGCTGAGTGAATCTGCTGTCCATTCGTTAATTGGTTTATTAGCCGCTCCCAAGATCTGCATTAAACTTGGTAATCTTGGTTCATTTATTTCTTTTGTAACAGTAATTAACACAGGGTATGTTGCCTCTGTTGTAACCGCTTTGTCACCCATGTTTCTCTCAGCTGTAACTTTGTCTTTTTCAGCTGTTACACTAAGAGCGTATGTTATCTGTGGGATATTCAATAATCCGGCCAATCTTGGTCCTATTTGGCCTGAAAATAGATCAACTGATGCCTCACCACAGAGAATCATGTCATATTCTCCTATTTTTTTAACCGCTTCGGCTAATAGGGTAGATGTCATATGATAATCGACGTTATCAGGAGCAGTTACTAATACTCCTTCATCAGCACCCATAGCAAGAAGCTCTTTTATTCGTTCTTTAGCATCAGATGGACCAAGGGTAAGAACAGTTATTTTTCCACCGAGTTTATCCTTGATTTTTATTGCTTCTTCCATTGCGTTTTTATCGATATCACTAATCTTTTGTGGAACACCCTGTAAAATCGGTTTCTTTGTACTTGAATCGATTTTCATCTCAGATACATCAACAACCTGTTTTGCACATACAATTATGTTCAATTCATCACACTCCTTTCCTTTCTTTTTCTAACTCTCTTAA
>JAGMDE010000005.1 GCA_023128855.1 Thermoplasmatales archaeon
AATCTTGGTGTTATATTATTTTCTTAGATTTTTTTTGTAGTACGGTGTTATCTAAGCTTTTTTTTCATAATTTATTTATATCAACTTCGTGATTAGTGGAAGTTTGGGAGGAGGTAAGTTTGTTGAGGATACGTTGGCATGGTCACTCATGCTTTGAGATAACAAATGAAATTACCCTAGTGACTGACCCTCCTGATGGGAAATCAATAGGTATATCTGTACCGGAGGTCGCAGGTGATGTCATTCTAGTATCACATGATCATTATGATCATAACAGTGTAAAAACTGTGGAAAAAGAAGGATCTAAAGTTGTAACAGATGGACGAAAGAGAAACATCTCAGATATTGAAATTAGAGGCATTGACTCTTTTCATGACGAAGTTGAAGGAGCAAAACGTGGTAAAAATATTATGTATAAATTTACAATGGATGAAATAAAGTTTTGTCATTTGGGAGATTTGGGTCACGAGCTTGATGGTGAAACTGTTGGAAAAATAGGTGATGTTGATATTCTTTTTGTGCCAATCGGTGGAACGTTTACTGTGGATGACAAGCAAGCTTGGAAAGTTATAAACTTGATAAAACCAAAGATAGTTGTTCCGATGCATTATAAAATCGGGGGTTTATTACTACCTATCACAGGAATTGATCCTTTTTTAGAAAAAAACAAGTTTAAAGTTCTTCGTGTTGGAAGTGAGATAGATATTGAGCAGGAGGATCTACCTGAGGATCTAGAGGTCTGGATATTTACATTATAAAGAAAGTTTTTCAATCGTCTTCACATACATCGGATAAATACCGCCGTTCTATTTGTGTGAAGTTGCCAAAAAGAAAGGTATATTATTATTTATTGTGCGTGATAATATTACGCCCGCATCGGGAATAAGGGCCGGAGGTTAAATGCCCTACAGAAAATACCAAAGATAATCATGTGGTTTTTAGGGATAATCAGTTTTCTGAGATATTTGTATGAGAATTACCTTTTTTCCTAGCTATTTTAATGATTATATTTATTGGAGTAAAACAATCAAATGAATATTTTGAATGAACATGAAGATCAATTTTTAAATGATTCATAAATATTATATCCATTTTTTAAGAATGATAATTTTATACGTGACGTCCTCTCCGGCATGAATGCCGGAGCTTCCTTTTAGGCACATTTTCGTATCATTGTAGAGTCTTCGAAATCCCCCGCCAAATACATTTCATATCTAGTTTACCATCACTTTCTAAATCAAAAGACCATCATCTAACTATGCAATCTGTCGGAAGATGTGGGTAATGGATAGACTAAAGTCTGGGGATTTCTCGCTTACAAATCGTTAAAAAATAATTACACAAAGCAGTTTCATAACCATAACTTTTTTATTGTTTCTTTCATTACTTTTATTCAAATTAAATTAGCTTGGATGGCTATGGTAATGTAGTTTTGCTGAATTGTTCCGAGACCTACCTCAGAAATATCTGCAATTAAATCTACAACTTCCCCTGAAGATGTAAAAGATTTGGGGTTTGTCATTCCCTCCAATTTTTTTGGAGATGCATCTAATGAAATATAAGAATTGTAATGAAATTTTAAGAAATACCAAGGATCCTGTTGCATTTGTGTTAGGTTGTCACGTAACAGGCCTGGGGGTTATGAGAAACCTTGGTAGAAAAGAAATCCCAGTTATTGGTTTAGATCCAAATCCTCTGCAGGTAGGAAAATTCTCTAGATATTGTATAGGAATAAAGTCACCAAATCCAGG
The DNA here is from genome assembly GCA_023128855.1 of Thermoplasmatales archaeon. GTDB lineage: Archaea > Thermoplasmatota > E2 > DHVEG-1 > DHVEG-1 > JAGMDE01. The sequence goes on from JAGMDE010000005.1 coordinate 1,752, forward strand.
ATACTCAGAGGAAAGATACGTTGAATTCCTTTTAAACCTTGGAAAAAAACTGAGTCAGAAAGGAGTGTTGTTTCCTACTACAGATATGTATCTATTAGAGATTTTGAAAAATAGAAAAAAATTGGAAAAATATTATCGGTTTACAATGTCGGAATGGCCCTCGTCTTGTAAACTCATAAATAAACGCATTTTTTATGAAACCTTGAAAAAATATGGAATAGAACATCCCGTATCCTATTTCCCCAATGATATTTCAGATGTTTTTAAGATAGGTAAAGAAATTGAATATCCATGTTATGTTAAACCAATTTATTCTTGCTATTTTAAAAAGGCTTTTCAAATTAAGGCATTTATAGCACATTCTTCCCAGGATCTTATTAAATATTATAAAAAATCTATTTCGATAAATAATGATGCTATAATTCAGGAATGTATATCAAGTGAAAAAAAAGAAACATATTGTCTAAATGCTTATTTCAATAGAAAATTTGAAGCAAAGGGTGTTTTTATTTCTAGACGTATTAGAGAATGGCCGCCTGAATGTGGATGTAGTTCGTTAATAGAAAAAGGATCTTACTATAAATTTTTAAACATTGTTTATCCATTGATTAGAAAGATAAAATATTATGGTATTATTGATGCTGAGTTTAAAAAGGATAAACGAGATGGTGAATTTAAACTAATTGAAATCAATGCAAGACCATGGATGCAAATTACGCTACCTGCACGAGATGGTGTTGACCATAGCTATATGGCATACATGGACTCAATTGGTAAAGAAATAAACGTTGAAATGCAAAATACAGGCTATATCAAATGGATATCATCAATTGATGATTTAAGCGCATCGATTATGGAAGCACTTAATAACGAGCTATCATTCCAACAGTGGATAGATTCTCTTAGAGGTAAAAAAGTGTATGCTTTTTATGCAAAAGATGATCCTTTGCCTTTTTTTGTAAAAAATGTTAAATCCGTATTTAGACTTATACCGTATATTACTAATATTATAATGAATAAAACCGTTTCTCTATAATTATGATAATTATGATTAGGTTTTTTTTGAATAAAATAATGAAAGAATATTAAACCCTAGCAGGGTATTACAATCAAAATGATGCTGCCAAAAATAAAATTAGATAAAATCAGCAAGATATTACCTGTTATTGGAATTATAACTTTTGGTCTTATTATTTATTATATTGGTATTGAAAAAATTGCCTATAACTTTACTATTATCCCTTTAGAATACTATGTTCTATCATTTCTTTTATTCATCCCTGGTTTGTTACTTTCAGCATTAGCATGGCAGTATATCTGCAAGAAACATAAAATGGATTTTAGTTTATTTTATCTTGTTAAAATACTTTTAATAAGTACATTTTATGGTATTTTAACACCAGGTGGTATCGGAAATCATATTAGAATTTTTGTATTTGTTTAGCTAATCTGTTCGTTTAAAAATGGGTTCGAGGTTTTTCAGTTACTCGCGTCTTCTAGTAGCGCTGAGGAAATAGCGCAGGAAACCAATTTTAGCAAATCTCTTGGTTCTCCTGAGGCTTACCCTATACTAAACAAATACGAAAGTTTTAAAAACTAAATATAAACTTTTAGATTGGATAAATGAACAAAATGGAAAATCTTCATGGTGGAGAATTAATTTGGTATGTTCATAAAAAATACAAGATACCTATAGAAAACATAGTAAGTTTTGCTAATATTGTCAGCCCGATTCACCCAGAGTTACCTGAACCACCAGAGTTTATTCTAAAAAGTTATTGTGATAGAGAGTGCACTAAGATTAGAGAAGTTATTTCACAGAGATATAATGTTGATGAGAAAAATTTAATTCTTACAAATGGGTCTACTGAATTAATTTATCTTGTTTCAAAGATTTTTGGTAAAAAAACACAAATTAAAATACCAACATATAGTGAATATGAATGTGCTGTAGAAAATTATGGTGGTGAATCCAGTTTTTACAACGATTATTCACCAAAAAATGCAACTTTAAGTTTTATATGTAATCCAAATAATCCTACGGGTAAACTAATTAGAAAAGAAGAATTAATAGATATTTTAAGAAGATATCCGTCAAATACAAAAATATTTCTCGATGAGGCTTATATGGATTTTGTTTCGCAAAAAAAATCATATTCTATGGCTCAAGAAATTAAAAATTATAAAAACCTAATTGTATCGCAAACACTGAGTAAATTATATGGATTACCCTCATTGAGATTTAGTTGGGGATTTGCTTCTAAGGGCATTATCAACAGTTTAATAAAGCATAAATTTCCAATGACTATTTGTAATATAACAATGTATTATGCAGAACAGTTTTTACAGGATAAATTCTATGAAAAAAGAGTAATGCATTTAATCGAAAAAGAAAAAAAACATCTTTTCAGAGAACTAAACGAAATAAGCTGGTTAGAAGTTGAAGATACCGATGTTAATTATTTCCTTGTTAAAATTTTGAATGAATTTACTGCTAGTGATCTATTTAAAATCCTAGCAAAAAGAGGAATAATAATAAGAGATTGTTCTAACATCAAAGGTTTAGATAAAAAACATATTCGCATAGCTGTTAAAACTAAAGAAGAAAATGATTTATTGATAGAGGAATTGATAAAAATTAGAGGGTTGTGAATAATTGGGTACTGGCTAGCAGGAATTGTTGGTAATCTACATTTTTATATCGTGGACAAGCTGCCAACTGGTCTAAAGAAGCCAACATCTGCTGGTCTATCCATTAAAAGTTCATGCAATTTGGTAGAATGATTCGTAGCCTATGCTAATGCGCAAGGGGCAAATAGAAATATGAAGTGTTGGCAAAATGATGGAATTTAAGCAGTGAAACACTTTACGTCACTGAAATTAAAGGCTTGAGAGAAAAATTTGGTGCTTTTGGGAATGTAAATAAATTAGGTCAAAACGATGATTTTTTAAAACTTGCGGCTGAGGCAGGATGTAAAACATGGTTTGTAGGTTTTAAATCTTGTTCTCAAGAAACGATTAATAAAATTGGAAAAAAATCAAATAAAGTAAAAATGTATGCTTCTGCGATAAAAAAAATACATGATTACGGGATGAATATTATTGGTGGGTTTATGTTTGGCTTTGATACCAACAAAAAAGATGTATTTGATCAAACTGCGAAACATATTTGTTCATTAGACATCGATTTACCAAGATTTAGTATCCTCACCCCTTTTCCAGGAACTCCTCTCTTTACCAGACTTCACATTGAAAAACGCATATTTACCTGGAATTGGGGGAAATATGACATGACCCATGTGGTTTTTCAACCTAAACAAATGTCACCACAAACACTTGAATCCGGGAGAGATCGGATTGGTAGAGAATTATTCACAAGATCAAATGTATTAAGGAGAATATTCGGAATGGGCATGCGAGATATATATTCATGGGTTTGGAATTTTTCATCAAATCTTACTGGTAGAAGACACTACTTTCAAAGGCCAATGTAATAAATTAATGGTGGAGATAAAGAAAAAATAATTGTGTTTATTTAGCCATCTGAAGTAAAACGTTTATCCCCAAGATATACTTCAATATATTTCAAAAAATAAAAATCATCGCTATAAGGAAAGAGCTTCAAATGGCTAAATAGGTACAAATAATTAAATAATGAAAACAAATCGCTTATAGATAATATTATGAAAATTTTATTACTACAACCCCCAATTGATAGTAGGAAAGTAATAGGTCCTTTTTCACACGCTCCACCGTTAGGTTTGCTCTATATTGCACGAATATTAGAAGAACAGGGGCATACCGTTAAAATATTGGATTTTGCTATAGAATCTTTTACTGAAGAAAAAATCCTAAAAGTCATCCCATCAACAGATGCAGTAGGTATGACCATTACCGCATTTTGTGTTGAAAGTGCTGCTATGATCACTCAGATTATCAAACGTGAAGATCAACATATTCCTGTTATAATTGGTGGACCGATGTGTTGTATTCAACCTCGGCAGACACTTATCGATACAAACGCGGATGTTTGTGTTGAAGGAGAAGGTGAAAAAATTATTGGAAGAATCGCTGATGCACTAGTGGGAAAAGGGTCATTGAGTTACATTCCAGGTCTATATTACAAAGATGCAGGGACGATTAAAAAAGGCCCCCCCTCTGAACTTATCAAAGATCTTGATTCCATTTTATTTCCTTCTCGACATTTGGTCGATAATTACAACTATGGACATATAGAACGGATTCCTCATAGCTGGTTCAAAGGAAAATTAACGTCATTGCTAACTAGTAGAGGATGCCCGTTTCGATGTAAGTTCTGTTGCGTTCCAAACGTTTTAAAAAAATATCGGTATCGGTCTGTTGAAAATGTGATAGAAGAAATGGAACACATCCGGGGCATGTACGACACAATTTACATTCGTGATGATAATTTTCTGGTCAATAAAAAAAGAGCGGTTGCTATTTTAGATGAGATCATCAAACGTGACTATCAGTTTGAATTTTGGATCCCCGGTATCAGAGCATCACTGGCTGATAAGACCGTTTTTAAAAAAATGAAAAAAGCAGGTGTAAAAATTATTCAGATAGGTATTGAATCTGGAAATCAAGATGTTCTTGATTTTTACAACAAAAAAACAACGTTTGATGAAATTAAGAATACAGTAACCATGGCGAGAAAAATGGGTTTTTTTACAGGTGGTAACTTTATTCTTGGTGCCCCATTTGAAACAAAACAACATTTCAAAAACACTTTTGAATTTGCGACACAGTTGCCGTTGGATATTGCATTCTTTTTTCCTTTAATGTATTACAAAGGTAGTGAATTATGGAGCATGGCTAATCAGGAGGGAAAAATAAAGGAAAATGAATATGCTGTAAAAGCAAGCTCATCACATGGACTTAACAGCTTTTCGCAGCAGGAACTTGATAAATGGTGTGTTTGGATGACATTCCGCTTTTATGTGAGACCTACATATTTAATTGATCAATTGATCCAATCATTTATCTATAAAGATTGGCGGTTATATAAAATTGGATTTAATACGATGCTGGAATGGTTAGCTACTAACAAAAACTAGGGTAGACGCTCCATGACCAATATTTTCATATATAAATATGCCTGTGCTCCACGAACTCTTGATGTAAAAAAATTTATGTCCTATTTTTTGAAAAACGATCATATCCTTGTTTCTAATCCAAAACATGCGGATATCATTATTTTCTTTGCATGTGCAGCAGCAGATAATATTACTGATCAGATGCTTTCGTTGATAACAACATTTCAACGATATGATGCAGAATTATTTGTTATCGGATGCCTTCCTGAAATAGAGAGAGAAAAACTAACAAGGATTTTTAATGGAAACACCATTACGACAGAAAACATTGAGAATATTGATGAATTCTTTCCAGAAAATTTTATTAAATTTCATGAAATCGAAGAGCCGCATTTACTATTTGAAAATTATTCTGCTTTTCCAAAGAATGAATTTTTCTTGTTCAGTAAAAAAGAGTGATACACTACAAGAAATATAATTCTAAAGAGATTCAATCATAAAGAAAAGAGTTTTTTCATCAGATAAACCATCTTTCTTAAGTTTTTAACTTAGCTTGTTCTTTCCATGTTTACCTTTCATATTTTCTAAACAATTCACTATCTCAATTCTAATGCACATATAAAATAAGAAATAATTAATCTACAATATTATGCTTAAATTAATTTTGCTGTTGTGACTTTAGACTCAATGACTTTATATTTCCTTCCCTCCCTCTTGAGTTTATCAACGAATTCTATATCAACAACTACATCTTCACCCAACATCTTCTTAAATGTTTTCTCAATAGTAACATTTGTTTCTTCTTTGTAATCAATGTTTTTAACGATTAGTATCTTTACTTTTTCTTTAGACTCTTGAATTACTTTAAACATATTTACTCCTTGTACAAACAGAAGAAATCCCTTAGCTAAATGAGGAGATAACAACCTGCCATCAGTAGTTTTTAAAAAATCCATAAGTTTTCCTTCAAGAATTTTCATCAGAGGTAGCCCTCTGCCACAAGAGCACATTTCTTTAGAAGGAACACCTACATCTCCAATATCATATCTTATAATTGGCATAGCATAATTGAATAAACCAGTGAAGGTAATTTTTCCCTCCTGTCCCGCTGATACTTCTTCGTTATCTTTAATAAATTGCATAACTACACTGTCTATATCCATGTGATAGCCTTCATGTTGGGGGCATTCCCATGCATTTCTCCTGAGTTCCATGCATCCATATACATCAAAATGGTCCACACCGAAAACATCAGTAATGTACTTTCTCATGTAATCATCTAATAATTCTCCATTGCTCACTGTTATTTCAGGATTTATCCCTTTAACATCATTTTCCTGAATATAACGAGCTATCAAAAAAAGATCAGTAGCTTGACTTTCTAATACTCTGGGATTAAATTTTTTTAATAATTCTATTTTTTTTTCAATAGGTTCATACAAAGGGATGTAATAGGGTGAAATGAACCTTGATTTTTGGGTTATAGCATATCGCCGACCTTTTTCTTTTTCAAATTCAGGTGGGGACACATAACACCATCTATCAAAATATCTTACACCTATACTAAAGTATGATCTAAGAAGAACTGCTTTTACAAAATCATCAGCCTTTTTATCATATGCGATTTTCAAAGGTAGACCTGTTGATCCACTTGTATCCCAAATCTTAAGTTTGTTATGATCAAATTCATTTGATATAATTTTTTCTGGAAAATTATCCTTTAAATCTTGCTTAGTTACTATTGGTATTTTATTTAGATTACTAACATACTTGACATCTGACGGATGAATTTTTACTTTTTTGAAAAGATCATGATAGAAAGGGACATGACTATATGCATAATCCACAATTTTTCGAAGTTTTTTATTTTGAATTTTTCTTAATTCATCAATTGATTTCCATTGATTTTTACGAACTTTATGTAAATAATAAAGTTGTCTAAATAAACCCATTTTATTTTTTCCTCAAAATAGACATTATCTCGCTGTTTATAATTCTTCTAAATTTTTTTAATTTCAAATCTCTACCTAGATATTCCCTTTGCCTTTCACGCTTATCGAGACAATCACCAAATATTTGAACATTGCCTCGAGTTAATTCTTTTTTTAAATCAACGGTATTATTGAAAATGGTGTATGCTTTTCCTATGGAAGAATAGTGATGGGAGTCGCTTCCAGCAGTCACGATCAGGGATTTTTCTTTAGCCAGTTGTATGGCTTTTTTATTTTCTTGAGGATAATTACCAGCATTAATCCCCTCAATTATTTCAATAATCGAAAATTCTTCTTTTGTCAAAATCTTGATATTGTTTTTAGATGCTCTAAATGGATGGGGTAAAACCATGATTCCATCTTGATTCTTAATTTCATCATATACTTCAAAAAATGTAGAACTTTTAATTTCTTGATTTAAAAATAACCCCAGTACCTCAGCTCCATTGTCTAAAGGTATTTCTGAACCGATAATAATTTTTATATCGGAATTTACGGTTTTTGCCTTCAAGGCACCTTTTATTGTGTTATGATCGGTGATTGCAATTCCATCTAAACCTTTTTTCTTAGCTGTCTTAATGATTATATTTATTGGAGTAAAACAATCAAATGAATATTTTGAATGAACATGAAGATCAATTTTTAAATGATTCATAAATATTATATCCATTTTTTAAGAATAATAATTTTGTACTTAAAAGTTTTTTTTCCATCACTTTATGCTTATATACACTCTAAATATATATCTTTATTGGATAATGGGTGATAGTTTGAAGATGGCATTATGAATAAACATAAGTTTTTCAAGATAATTGGAAAATGCCTTCCAATGTTTGGAATTATCATATTTATCTATATAATATATGATATAGGTATCGAAAGAATTTATTTAACATTCAGTATAATACCGTTTTATCTGTACTTATTAGGTTTTGTTCTTTTTGTACCACGAACAGGGTTACTATCCCTAAAATGGTTATATATATGTAAAAAACAGAAAATGGATTTTAGTTTAATATATCTACTAAAAGTCTATCTACTAGGTTTATTTTATTCAAGTATCACACCACAGGGACTTGGTTGGCATATACGGATATATCATATCAAGAAAAAAGGTTACCCCTGGGAGAAAAGCATAGCGAACTCTTTACTCGACGATCATATTAGTGGTATCGCAGCATTATCTCTAGCACTTATTGGATCTACTATTTTCATCAGAGAAATACCATGGATATTTTTTATAATAGCACTTTTTTTACTAATTGATATACTGATTCTGATTGTTTTTATTAAAAAACAAACAGGAACTAAAATACTAAATTTTTTTAAGTTTTTGGTCCCAAAAAAATACAAAGAAGGATACCTCAAATCCGCTGAATTGTTGTATCAGGATTTACCCAAGTTACAGGATACATTTATACCTCTATTAATTGAAATAGTCGGATTGTTTATCGCCTCTACACAAGTTTTTATTATCTCACTTGCTTTTTCTCTTGAAATTCCCTATTTAAATTTTGTTTTAATTGTAATTATTTCAATCGTTCTTGGTAATGCACTTCCTATTTCGATTGGAGGTCTAGGTGTAAGAGAAGGAGTGTTTGTTTACCTTTTAAGCACAAAATATGGTGTACTACCCGAAACTGCTTTTGTTATTTCATTAACTGGTTATTTAGTCAAAACGATATTCCCTGGTCTTATAGGTTGGTTTATCTCCTTGAAAAACCAAGAATAATTTTATTATATTTTAAAATCTACAAAACGCTACTGGCATTTTTTGGACAAAGAATCTAAATTTTCCGCTTTCTGTCCTTGGAATTTTATCGACTAGGTTAATATTAAACTCAAATTGGTCTCTTAATCTTTCTTTAAACATATTAATGATTTTATCTGAATCATGCTTTGTATAGCTATCATCCCCTACAACATTTATGTTAATTATCCCAGGTTTATTCTGATATAACTGTATTTCTTTTACATGAGATGAGACATAAGCAGCAAAACCGTATGTCCCAGTTATCGGAACTATTTGATTATCTTTTGTAACAGCTAACTCTTGAACTCTTCCTTCTATGTTTTTAAGAAGTATGTGTTTTCTTTTACATGAACATTCTTTAGAAGAAAAAACTCCTAGATCACCTGTTTTATATCTAATAAAAGGAAAAATTTCATTGTTAAAAGATGTTGCAATAATTTCTCCTATCTCTCCATCCCTTTTCACAGTTTCTCCATTTTCTCCTATTAATTCTACATAACTGTATTCTGGAAATAGATGATAATAATTACTATGTTCACAGGTAGCAGCAAATGCTGTATGTTCAAGATTTCCATAGTAGCCAATTATTCTGCACAAGAATGTTTTTTCTAATAAATCCCGTTGCCAGTCATATAGTTTTTCTCCTAAGCAAAATATTGCTTTTAAGCTAGGAAAAACATCCAACTTTTTTCTATTTATGTAATTTGCAAGAATTACAATTGCAGATGGATAAGACCATATTTGTCTGGGTTTTAGCTGTTTTATTTTTTCATAAAATAACGACATATTTTTTTCTGTGAAATCAAAGGATGATAAGACTAGTTTTCTTCTAAGTAATTGATATTCCATGGGAGTATCATGTCCCAGTATTCTCACAGATTTTTCTCTGAAATGACAGTTTGCTCTATCCATTACTATTTTAGAAAAAGCCATTTGTCTTGCAAATGATGAACCTTTTTCCAAGTAAAAACCAAGAGGTTCACCTGTTGAGCCGCCTGTAGTACAATAAACAAATTTATGTGAGGGGATATTATCTGCTTTTAATTTCTCAATGTTCTCCTGAATAATTTTTTTAGTGAGAAAAGGTATCTTTTCAAAATATTGAAATTTTTTTATCTCTTCTGGTTTGATATTTTCTTTATCAAACAGGTCTTTATAATATGGTACATGTCTATAGGCGTTATCGATAATTTTTTTTAATCGCTCAAATTGATATTTTTTAAGTTTATCTTTATCCCACCATTGTGATTTTTTTAAAAATTTATATGTATTATGAAATGTCCTGAAATTTCTTAATAATAGGAAGCTTTCTCCAATTACTGACCTTCCATATGAGATTTTTTTCAAAAATCGCATGTATTAACCTGAACCCTGCTAATTTTAAAAACGTTTCTTTTAATGATTCGAAGAGATTAATCTTCCTAATATTAAAAAATTAGTAACTATTACTACAAACAAAAACCTGATCATAATTTCTATACCTGTTTTTTTCTTTGGAAGGAAATATGCTGCAGTGCCTTTCATATCTGAATATGGATAATACAATGGGTAATCAAAATGTCCTGCAATTTTTATAGTTTTAAAAAAATCTAAGATAGTCTCTCCCGGATATCCAATAATAAGCTGGGCAAACAACAAGGTATCAGGTGAATTATGTTTTATAAGATCGACAGTTTGAACTACCTTATTAACATCATAATTACGATTCATTTTTTTAATGATTTTATTTGACCCGCTTTGTATTGGAATCACAGCTGTATCTATAGTAATATTTCTAAAAAGATCTAAGTAATCGTTTTTATGTTTCTGAAGCCAAAATGGATTTAGATAATCTAAATCAATGGATAAATTAGAAAATTTTTTGTTCATCCTATAAATTAGCTCAATTAGGTTTGATTGTCTATCCATTCCATAGGAGCTGCAGTCATCTGCTACAAGCCATATATTTTTTTTTGAGTCATAGATTTTATCAGTATCTTGAATAATATCATTTAAATTTCTTGATTTTATTTTTCCTTTAGCTCGTTTAATTACACAAAAGGAACAATTACCGGTACAACCAGTACTTATTTCTATAAAAATCCTTCCTTTTTCCGATGCATTCGAAATTAACCAGTCATATTTTTTTTTTACTTTTCTTGAAAACTTAGAAAAAATAATGGATAAAATCAAGGAATGTTTTTGTATTATGAAATCTTTAATTGGATTAGTAAGCCCAGTTCTTTTTAAAAAATTTTTTTTCTTTTTTATCAGTTCATCCTTTGTTTCTTCGTCGCAATATGGTCTTATATCTCCAAATTTTGTTATATTATAGAAAATATCATCTAATTTATAGATTTCATTAAAACCAATATCAATAACATCAATGGATTCAATTAATTCTTTATTTATATGGACAAGGCATCCAAACATTATTATTTTTGCATTTTTTTTCTTCAAAGAATTGTATTTTTTGTAAATATTCATATATCTTTGCTGGGTATTATTGGTCGAGCCGCAGGAGTTAATGATAATAAAATCAGCGTTAGTAAAATCATCCACAGCATTATGATTATTCTCTGCTAGATAACGATTGAGCATTGAAGATTTTATAATGTTTGGTTTACAAACTAGACCACTATCTATGAAAACATTGTATATTTTCATGTTTCATTTTATTAATATATATCTTATTATTTAGTTTTTCTTGAGAGATATTAATGATTAAAAGCTTAGTATACTCCAAAAATTTGATTAAAGTCAACAGCCATCGCTAGCATTTTTCCAAGGAGAGAGAGAGAGAGCATGTTATTCTACGTTTGATATTTAGAGATATTCATTACTATTTTTTAGCAAATTATACTTTGACAAATGATGTTAGCAATCTTAGTTGACATTACAGATTGGAAAATATTATATTTTAAAGAAGTATTATCTGACGAATTGGAGATTGAATTTAAAATGAAAAAAGTCTTTATCAATACCCAGTCTTGTATCAGAAGAGAAATAGATGCGGAAAAAATTGCTAATTATTTTATTGAAAATAATTATGAAATTGTAAACAAACCAAATGATGCGGATGTAATTGTTTTTGTTGCTTGCGCTGCTCTAAACAGTATAACAAAAAAGGCATTGAAGAAAGTATTAAAATTTAAAAAATATCAAGGAGAATTAATTGTAGCAGGTTGTCTACCTGAAGTAGATAGAAAAGATCTCTGTCAGATATTCAATGGAAAAACTTTAGTTACTAAAAATATCGGAAAAATAGACACTTATTTCCCAAAAAACGATGTTAAATTTGAAAATTTAGATGATGCAAATTTTGCTTTTGTAAATAATGATTATACCAACCCTCTACTTTGCTTAAATGATTGTTTTAAAAAATTGCGAGTTCTAAATAGTTTTTACCAGAAAATAAAATCATATACCTTGAGACATATATTTGGTAAAAAATCGTTAATATATTCAAAGTTGATGCCAGATACGTATTATTATATCAATATTTCAAGAGGATGCACGAGGAATTGTACTTATTGCAGATGGAAAAAAGCAGTCGGCGAACTTAAGAGTAAATCAATTGAAAAATGTTTAGAAGAATTTAAAAATGGTTTGAAATGTAACTACAGATATTTTATGTTGAATACTGATGATACAGGCGCCTATGGTTTAGATATTGGTACAGATTTTCCTAGTTTATTAAATCAATTAACTGAGATCCATGGTTCATATGAGATTGAAATAAGAAATCTTAGTCCAAAATGGCTTACAGAATACATAGACCAGTTAGAGATGATTATTAAGAAGAAAAAAATTCGGCGAATCTCCCTCCCTATTCAATCTGGGAATAATAGAGTTCTAGAGATGATGAATCGTTATAGCGATAGTGATAATGTTAAAGATTGTATTCTAAGATTGAAAAAAGCTTATCCTGGTTTGATAATAGATACACATATTATTGCTGGATTTCCAACAGAAAAAAATAATGATTTTGAAAAAACTATGTATTTAGTTAAAAAAATTAGATTTGATGGTGGTTTTATTTTTCCATTTTCTTGTAAAAATGGGAGTGCTGCAGAGAAAATAGAACCAAAAGTACCAGTTGGAGAGATATACAACAGGATGAAATATTCAAATATTTTTTTAAAAAAACAAGGGTATAAAACTTTGTACAGTCCAAGATTCTTGGGTTATTTGTTTTTCTGGAAAAAAATGGTTGATCAATAATGAATAAATTAAATTTTTATTGTTCCAATAAAATCTAACCCTATTAATTTTCAAACCTTCTTTGTTTCTTTCGTTGTTGAGGTTACATAATAACCAATAGCATCGCCTATTCATAAGATAACAGATAGTATATACACCCAAATAAAAAATGATTACCAACCTTATCACCATTTTTTTGATTTTTCATTATTCTTTTCTAAAAGAAGAGAAAACTAAGCTAAATTTTAGTAAAAAAGTTATATTGACAAATTAATTCAACATTGAAAAACATAAAATAAAGTTTATATATGTTAGATGTCAGGAGATTTATTTCAAATGGTCTGGAAATGTAGTAAGCATATCTTTTATGCTGATATTATCTCTCAGGTTTTGTAAACATGTTAGAAAAAACCTTGTTATTTATTCAACGTATAATTTTTAAGGAAATTGGACCAAAATTTCCAGCTGGATTTTTAAAAAAATCATACGGATAAGTTATTATCTGTTTTTGAAAAAATCGGAAACGATTTTGAGATATTATCAAAAGCTTATATTAAAATATATTATGAGCTTGTCCAGGAAGAAATAAAAATGGCAAAAATTAATGCTGATAGTTATATCTTAGTAGTTGGATGTGGAGCTATTCCTGTAACTCCTATCATTTTATCAGATAAAACAAAGATAAAAATTATTGCAATTGATAATGATCCTAAGGCAGTCGTTCTTGCTTCTCGTTTTGTGGAAAAACATCATCTTCAAGAAAAAATCGAAATAGCATGTTTCGATGGCGTAAAATATCAAGCTGAAGATTTTGACGTAATATTTGTATCTTATGGAGTAGAAAGAAAGGAAGAATTGATGAAATATTTATCTGAAAATATTTCTAATAATTCAAAAATTGTGTGTCGTGTTTCACGGGACTTTGATAATAAAAAACAAAATTTTTACTATCTATCGAACTTTTTTAAAATTGAAGATATTATCAGAACATATTCTTTTGGACCTATGGATTCTTATCTTTTAACAAAGAAAAAAATTGATGATTAATTGATCTACTTTTTTATTTTTGAAATTACAACCTTAACCTTATTTGTACCCTTATCTGTTCTTATTTCATCAGATTCATTTACAAAAATCTTAATGTCGTCTCCGATTTTTTTTGAGAATTCATTTTTTAATTCCTTTTTCAGATCATGGACAGTAATACCAATGTTTCTTAATTTTTCATCTATTATGATTTTTAATTCTATTTCATCTAATTTATGTTGTATTATTTGAAATTGTTTAATTTTGCATGTCTTATTTTTCTCCATTATTTTTCCGGGTATACCCGTGAGAGTTAAAGGTGACAACATTTTTCCATTTGGTAAAATGATCATATCTGTTGTCCTTCCTTCGATTTTTTTGATGATTTCTGTTTTTATACCACAATCACACTTTTGTTCAACAGATGTTAAGAAATCTTCGTTACCTGTATATCGTATAATAGGTGTTCCTCTACCGTATAATGTTGTCACAACAAGATTGCCTGATTTCCCAGATTTAACTGGATTTTTTTCTTCATCTAAAATCTCGAGAAATACAAAATCAGAATGAACATGATAATTTCCTTTTAGGCATTCAAATGCTAACGAACCTGCTTCAGTTGAACCATATACATCAAGAACCCTTGTCTCAAAGGCTTTTTCAACATAATTTTTTGTATAGCTATCTAGGAAAGCGCCACTTGATATTATATAATTTGGTTGGATGTTTTGTCCACATCCCTCGTTTTTTAATAAAGCAAGTTCCCGAAGTATGTTTGGATCTGAACCCAGAAATTCAGGTGAAAATTCATCAATTTTTTTTATCAATATTTCAGTTTTTTCATTAAATGATAAATATCTAAGATTATCAAGAGAAATAAAATTTTTAATGAGAGGCATAGTACTTTCAGCGAGGACCGTACTTTCCACGCTGCCAGGATTGAGATCAATTATTAAAGCAATCTTTGATTTCTTCCAGTTACCACCATATGCTTTTAATTCTCTTATAAGTAATTCTAATCTTTTAATAGCGGATAAAACATCACAATATACAAAAATAGGTTTACCTGTGGCGCCTGACGTTGACATCAAAAAACCATTTTTTTTATCAAATCCCTTTGGTATTATACCATCTGGGAAATATTCTCTCAGATTATTTTTTGTTACAAACGGAAGTTTTTTGATATCCTTAGTACCTTTTATTTCGTTAGGATGAACCCCTGCTGCTTTATATTTCTCATGATATAATGGTACAGAATTGTAAGCAAATTTTACAATCTTTCTGAAAGCTTTATCCCGATATTTACGAAGTTCTTTTTCATTTGATTTCCATATTCTATTTACATCAAAAAGATAACTAATTGCAACTTTTGAAAGAACTATAGGATTATATATGGTAGTCATATATAAGGTATATATAAAGAAAATAGTTATATACATTATTAATTAGATTTATTAAAATAAGGATATAAAAAGATAAATTTTATATATATCACAAAATAAGTTCATATATGGTGAATAAATGAAATTCGAAGAGAAAGGAATGATAGCTCCTTTCACACTTATTACATCCATTATTACAGGGAGTATATTTCCTCTTTTAGGATCATTAATAGCTCTTGACCTAAAAGTAATAGAAGATATATATCTTACTGGAATTATCCTTGTAATGATAGGCGGGTTCATAGCTAATTGGATACTTGCCCATTCAATCCATGATCTTTTTCATACTAACGTCGAAAAAAGAAAAACCTTTTCAAAAAAAACATTAAAAATATTAATAGCAATCTCTACTATTATCCTTTTCACAATTGCATTATATCTAACCTTAAAACGGGGATGGCCTGTGATGGTTTTTGCAATGATAGGTTTCTTGGTGTCTCTATATGCTGAAGGGCTTTTCCATCATGAATCACAGATGGCTTTTGGGGCGATGTTCCTAGTTATGGGGGGGTTTTATGTTCAAGCGGCTACATTAGATATAAGTTTTATAATTTGGCTAAAGGTCATCTTTGTAGCAATTTTTGCTTTTTTGTCACAGTATGGCTGGCTTCTGTTCTATCGATTGGATGATTATGATTGGAATATAAAAAAGAAAAATATGAGCATTCTTATTACGAAAGCGGCTCTAATATTTTTGATTTTATACTTTTTATTATAATGGATTATCTAGATAATAATTAAAAATTATTTAGAAAAAGAAGATTTAGAGGACGAAAATGAGTTCACAAAGCCATGAAAAAAAAATTAGTGAAATTTATAACAAAAGATGGCATGAGTTAAAAGATAGTTGGAATGATGTCGATACTCTGGCGTTGCATCATGGTTATTATAAGAATGATACTAAAACATCTAGAGAAGCAATTTATAATATGAATAATCTTGTTGGAAGTCTTCTCAATTTGAGAGATGAAAAACCAATGAGAATATTGGATGCTGGATGTGGAGTTGGTGGTACATCAATATATTTAGCAAAAAGACATCCAAATATCAAATTTATTGGGATATCAATTGCTCATGAGGAGGTGAAATTTGCAAAAAAATATGCAAAAACAAACCAAGTTAAAAATGCTGAATTTATTTTAGCAAACTTTGTTAATACAGATTTCCCTGACAATTACTTTGATAATATTTTTGCTGTTGAGTCATTAAGTTTTGCTGAAAACCATAACGATTTTGTAGACGAAATGTATAGGATTTTAAAACCTAGTGGTCGTTTTATTGTCTTTGATGTTTTTATTAAAAAACCTTCCATGAGCTCAATTATAAAAAAAGTTTATAAAGAATACTGTCGAGAATATGGTTTTGTTCGAATACCTCTTATTAATGAATACGAATTTTATTTAAAAGAAAAAGGATTTAAAGAAATTAAATTCTTTGATATTTCAAAAAATATCTCTCCATATTTCTATAGGGACTGCGTTTTAAATTTTTTCGTTTATACATGTAAATTATTTAGAAGACTTTTCAAAATTAAAAATAATAAGAAAAAAAACAACCTTGACAGCCATTACCGATGGTTAACTTTTTTAGCTATCATTCTTGGGTTAAGCGCAACTGTCAGTTATTATACAACTATCGCAATAAAAAAATAGCTTTTTGTTACATGAAATAATGTTACATTTTCGTTTTTCCATCTATCGTATTAACCCCCCTTATCATATCTCAAAGCGGTTCTGGTGGTTCTGTTGTTTTTAGTGTTATACTTTTTAATATAACTTGTTTATGATTTGGACGAACCATGAAAACAAAGAATCATTACAAAAAGATGAAATGAGTCTTACCGATCATTTTACTGAATATAGAAGGATACCGATGGCAGTTATAGATGAATGGAATGTTTTCAACTTTTCATAGTTTCGTTATTTTATGGATTTATAGTCCTTTCTTTGTTCTATTTAAGTTGGATATCCTATGGATATTATCATTATCGACATAAAAAAATTCAGAAAAAATAGGTTTAATTTAACCTTAATATAACGCCCGCATCGGGATTCGGACCCGAGTAGAAGGCTCCGCAAGCCTTCAGGATATCCAAGCTACCTCATGCGGGCTTATTTAATGATGTCAACCATTGCGACCTTTTCGAGAATAAGATCCCCATATTTATCTTTCGTGACTGTTTTTATCTCGTCTTCTTTTAATCCAAACTTTTTAAGAGTATTTTTATCTCCCTCAAGAACCTTATCATCTTGACTTAATGAAAACAATGAAAGGAAATCATCGATTAATTGTTTAGGTACTTTATCGCCAACAAATACAAATGCAGCTCTTGTTTCACCATCTTTCACACCCATCTTTGGAATAGCTAGTTTGAGTTGTCTTTCACCTGATGAATAAAGTAGGATTTCCATTTCTAAAGAATTTGTAGTATTTGTTTTTCTATCTATTGATCTTACAGCATGATTAACAGAAGAAATAAGATGATTTTTACTAAAAATCATGTCTGCATCAAATACTTGAATGACAATATTATGATTCTTTGCAAAACTTTCAATCTCTTTTAAAAAATTATCAATATCTTGAATATTACCCTTTGCACCAACTATCTCTATCATGTCAATCATTTTTTATTAGTAAATTCTGAAAGTTCCTTATCCTCGCCTTTATCGCTTTCACCTATTTGACTCTTAATACTCTTGGCTACACCTTCACCAATTGTCTTAACCTCTGCAATTCTTTTGAGGGGTACTCCACGTAAATCACCAACGGTTTTAAAACCTTCATTAAATAAAGATCTTGCTCTTACTCTACCAATACCTCTTAAGGATACAAGGTTAAGGAGCTCTTTTTTACATCCATATTGAACTCTTAAAAGTAAATCACTAAGATCAGAAACACATTCAAAATTATACATCCTTGCAAACTCTCTAGCAGCATGCAAAAGCCATTGGTTCATTTCTACAAGGTTATGGATATCGCCTGGACCAACATTATATTTTGTGATAATTTTATCTTCATAGACTTCTTCGATCCAATCTTCAATAAGTGATGCTGTTTTTAGATCACTTAAAAACCATTCGTAGTCCTCGTTAGAAGCCGCAGGTGGTTCAAGTAAAAAAATGCCTTTGTTACGCTCAGCTTTTTCTTCTACCCATGTATCAGCATTTCTAAGATAAAGTGAACGAACATCTGGTGTGGAACATACGGCATGAATAAACGACAAAGTCGAAGTTTCCATATCACATGATTTCTCAAGTGCTTTTTTCAATTGCATAGCCGACAGAGGATCAATATAAAGCGAAGAGGTCCTATTTCCAAACAGAGTTGACATAAACCTATCATTGTTAATACTCTCGATAAAACCGTTTTTGATTAGAAAATCGATAGCTTCATCTATTCCATCTTTCAAAGCAAATGTATCAGATTGATAAGCATAAAAAGTACTATCAATAAATTTGTAAATGCCATCCATGCTATCTACAAAATTAGTAGCAATAGCAGATAGTAAATGTGTTCTTAATGCAGCTTGACTTCCAAGCTTAGAAAATATTGGTTCGATATCGCTCAGAATATAATTATCAAAAATTTGTTCTTTTTGCTCTTCATTCTTAGCAATTGTAATCGCATCACCAAACTTGTCGTACCTAGGTCTGCCAGCTCTACCTGCTTGTTGCTTATACTCAAAAACTGGAATAGGATGCATGCCAAAATTTGGGTCATAACGCCAAAGATCTCTGATAACAACACGTTGCGCTGGAATATTGACACCAGCTGCAAGTGTGGGTGTTGCTACAATGCATTTAATAATCCGATCCTTAAAACTCTGCTCAACTGTTCTACGTTGAGCACTAGATAGACCAGCGTTATGGAAAGCAACGCCTTTCTGAAGACAAGATAGTAATTTTTCATCAACAGAGGTTAATTCTGGAAGTTGCTTTTTTATCGAAGTCATTAATTTTTTAAGATTGCCCAGATCTTTTTTTGATAAATTTTTTTCAATTATTAAAGCTAGCTTATTAGCAACTGAAACTGTTGATCTGCGAGTATTAACAAAAACAAGAACCTGGCCACCATTTACAATAGAATTTTCAACTAATCTTTCAAGAGGTTTTTTTTCAGACCCCTTTATTTCTTGGATTTTACCGTTATCATATTTAACTTCATTCTTGTAAAAAACTCCTTCTCTAAGTGGAACAGGTCGCCAATCTGATTGGATTAGTTTGGCGTCAAGCCAGATTGATAAATCAGTTGCATTCTTTATTGTTGCAGAAAGTGCAATAAATTGTGTATTTGGATTTAGTGCTTTAAAACGGGATATAATTACTTCTAAAGTTGGACCACGACTTGAATCGTGTATTAAGTGAACCTCGTCAATTACAAGGACCTTAATCTTGTCAACCCATGTAATTTTATGACGAAGCAAAGAGTCTGCTTTTTCAGAGGTACAAACAATAATATCAAAACGTGCAAGTCTTGGATCTGAATCATCCAAATCTCCTGTGGAAATACCAACCTTTAATCCAAGTTTTTCAAAAAGTTTGAGCTCTTCATATTTTTCACGAGCAAGAGCCTTCAATGGTACAATATAAAGTGCTTTTCCACTTTCATGAATTAATCTGTTTACCATTGCTAAATAGGCTACTAGACTTTTACCACTAGCTGTAGGAATCGAAAGAACTACATTTTCTCCCTTTAAAACATAAGGTAACGCCTCTGCTTGTGGCGGATAGAGTTCCAAAATCTCATGTTCTTTGAGAATTTCGATAATCTCTTTGTTTAAAGGAAGTTTTTCTAGCTTCATTTGTTTTCCTGTATTATGAAAGGGATTATAAATAAAAACCTTTATTCAGGTTCAGTTAAAGTAATTGGTTGATAACATGGGCCGAAGACAGACAATGATGGAAAAATACAAGCAGCAGATGAAAGCATACAGGAAAAAAAGAATGATGCAAGATAATACTCCATTTTTGCCTCCTGCTGGAAATGTTTACGTAATGGATTCGCTTGACGCTACAAAAAAGATAAAAGCAGAAGTTTTAAAAACACGTACAAAACAGCATAGGGAAATAATCGAAAGTTTGGCATGTCCTGTTTGCGGAAACCCTATGTCATGGGATTCAAAATGGGAAGCTTTCATTTGTGTAAAACATGGTAAGAAAGCGATTTATGAAATGGTTAGTGGCGGCTAGATTTAAGACACTTTAAGTATATCTTATTATATTATGAGACGGTGAATTTAATATGGTTGAAGAAAAAATTGGGGTAGTCGAACATTTCTTCACACACGTTAGCGTAGCTGCTATAAAAATTACAGATGGAGAACTAAAAGTTGGTGATACCATTCACCTTGTAGGTGCAACCACAGATTTTAAACAAAAAATTGAAACTATGGAGATTGATAGAAATCCTGTTGAATCAGTTAAACCTGGCGATGATGTTGGCATCAAGGTTAAAGACAGAGTTCGAGAGCATGATGTTGTGTATAAAGTACCAGAGGAATAAAAGATGAAACAATTAGCAGAAGTTAGAACATTACGAGTAAATCGATATATGATTATCAACGAAGAACCATGTAAAATTATGAGTATTACTACATCTAAACCTGGAAAACATGGTGAATCAAAGGCAAGAATAGAAGCAATTGGTGTTTTTGATAAACAAAAAAGAAGTGTTGTTCATCCAGTTAAACACAAGATACATGTTCCCATAATTGACAAAAGAAATGCACAAATATTAGCTCTAACTGGAGATAATGTTCAGCTAATGGACTTGGAAACTTATGAAACCTTTGAGATGCCGATACCTGCTGAATTTAAAGGTCAATTGGAACCAGGTAAAGAAATATCCTACTTAGAAGCGCTTGGAAGAAAGAAAATTACAAGAGTTTAAACACGATTTAAGATTCATATGAATTTTCCAGACTATTTTGCAGATGCTGAATCAAGTTTTGATGAAGCAGAATTCATTATATTTGGTGTACCCTATGACAAAACTTCTTCTTTTAGAAAAGGAGCTAGTAAAGCTCCAAAGGAGATCAGACAATCTAGTTGGAATTTTGAAACATATAATTTAAAAACAGGTAAGGATCTTAGAGATATAAAATTTCATGACTTTGGAGATCTAGATGTAAAAAATGATTCTCCTCAAGATATGATAAAAAAAGTTAGAGATTTTACATCAAAGATACTTGAAAAAAACAAATTTCCTATAGCTCTTGGTGGTGAACACTCAATAACACCAGGGATTATTCAAGCATATCCAAAGGATACTGCAGTATTATCACTAGATGCTCACATAGATTTTAGACAGAAATATGAAAATGAACCATACAATCATGCTTGTATAATACGAAGAATTGCCGATCATATTGATATAAAGAATATTGCAGTCCTTGGTATAAGATCAGCTGATAAAGAAGAATTTGAAGATGCAAAAAAACAAGATCTTTTTTCTATTGACTCATTTGAGATAAAAAAATCAGGAATAACAAAAGCACTTGACAAAACAAAGGATTTCCTAAAAGATAAGAATCTATATCTTACACTAGATATTGATGTGATAGATTTGACATATGCGCCAGGTACAAGCACACCTGAACCATTTGGTTTAACAACTTTTGATGTGCTTGAATGCATAGAATGTTTTTCTCCTCAACTCCTTGGATTTGATGTCGTAGAGGTTTGCCCGCCTTATGACAAAGGTCAAACGGCATTAATTGCTGCAAAACTTGTTAGAAATATTATTGAAAATGTTTATTTTAAAAAGTTCAGGTAGCTTAATATATAATGACTTTATTCAACCCAGACATGCAAAGAGAAAAACTGACTGCAATAGGTTTTTCAGTCATTATAATAGGAGCTTTAACAGTATTTTTATTCATGACATATGGTGGAGATATTTTAGAAAATCTATTCGGTGAGGAAGAAATTGATACTATTGAAATTGGAGATTGTGTTGATTTGAATTACATTGGTCGGTATGCTCCAAATAATTCAATTTTTGAATCATCCTATGCATTTGTTGAAAATAAATCTGGGGCAACTCCAATAAATGTATTTGTCACTCATAATGCAACTGAATTTCCTCCAGAAGGCTATGATACTTATAGCTCAAATATTGTTACAGGATTAATGGAGGGGCTTATTGGGTTAAAATCTGGTGATACTGCAACTATCGGTCCAATATCTCCTGAAAAAGCATATGGTGTCAAACCTGAGATTGGAGACATAGTAAACCTTACATCTTATATTGATACGGCCTATGTGTTAAAAATTATGGATATCCAAGAAGATGTATCTATGCCATTCGATTATGTAGAATTTTATGGAAATGGCACAACAACACTCTATGTTTTCAGAGAAGATTGGCATTATATTGGAGAGATAATTGAAAATGTATATACTTATTGGGATAATTCATCAGTGGTTACAAAAATAAATGAAACATTACTATGGATGTACACAACACCATCAACCGAGATTGGCGAGAATTTCACATGGAGCGAAGTTAATTCAGAAACCTCAAATCTATTCGAATATCCAACAAATACGAGTAGTATTACTCTAATGAATGATACCACCATTATTGTGACTCATTCTCCCACAGTTGGTTCAGTAATAGAGGAAAGTATGCTTACTCAATTTGGCTTAATGCCTGCTGCTTCATATACAGTTGAGAATGTTACAGCTGATATAATTAACACATCGATTACTGATTCAACTGGAAATAAGACATACACAGAATTCGATAGAACTATTACAATCCAAAGAAATGAAACACAAAACATTACTCAGCCCGCATATCCTGGAGAACTCCTTGAGGACCAGTTGTTCTCATTTCTTAGGATGATGGATAGTGATTTCTCCCTGAGTTATAATGCCCGTGCCGGCGAAACACTCTTTTTTGAAGTAACAATTGAGGAAGTTTATAAAACATCTCAGTCATAAAGCTGAGATTTAATTTCTTTTTCTAAAATATCTAAAAATTCTTCTTCTTTTCCTTTTGGAATAGTAGCTCCAGCAGCAATATTATGACCTCCACCCATACCGTCAAATGCTATGGCTGCTTTTTTCATTGCAAGGGATAAATTCAGACCTCTTTCAACGAGTTCTTGTGTTGCACGGGCACTTACTTTTATTTCTCCATCTCCCTTATTCGCAAAACCTATAAGCGGTAAATCGCCACTTACATCTTCGGAGTTTAGTAACATATTTGCTACAATTCCAACAATTGTATCACGAATGCCACTGCCCGCATGGAAAAACTGTAAATGCTTTCTTTTTGTAATGCCTTCCTCTCGTGCAAACTGTAGCCCTTCAACAAGATTTGCTCTATGTCCTAACAAAAGATTCCTTGCTTTTTCCAGCCATTTATCTCTGTCGCCAAGACAAACTTCGAGTCCTACATCATATTTGCCATATCGTGCTGTTGAATTTAAGAGAGTTGCAAACTCTTTCGCATCGTGAACCTCAGTTCCTTCTTTTTCCTTAGTTAAAACATATACTTCTCCAATAATTCTTCTAGTTGTTTTATGGCCAAAACCTTTAGTGAGAAGCAATTGTGCAATATCAGATATTATTAAGCGTCTCTCATCTTTACTAAGATCAACCCATCTTCTCAATTCATCTCCATCTTGCATAGTTATACCAAGCTCTTGTAAAAAAGAAATACAAGCTGATTCACGACCTGTAAGACCTGGGATTATTGGATCACTTGCATATTGCAGCATTTTTTGAACAGACCTTGTTTCTCTACCGAAAAAACGAATATCGATTTTTGATTTAATAGTGCCAACTTTTTCTCCATCACTCAAAATGTCTCGATTTGCTCCATTAAGTTTAAGAAATCGTCTATCCTGTAAATCTCCACATGCTCCAACAATCGCAAGAGAAGATAAATCCATATTTTTCTTATCAATTGCTCTTGATACAAGATAGGTTACACCGGCTCCACTAATTTCATAACTTCCATCAAGGCCAAATAAATGTGGGTTTAAATGGAATGGAAGATCAGATTTTTCTGGGCATGCATGGTGATCGGTAATTACTTTTTTGATATCAGTATATGTATTGCTAACACTACTTCCAAGATCTGTAAACCAGACGAGTTCATGGTTTGCATCTTTCAAACGTCCTAAAACTTCTTCGTCCAATTGCTTAACAAATTCTATGGAATATTCTTTCCCAAGACGTTTTAATGTCTGATATGCAATAGAACCCGCTGTTATCCCATCTGCATCGATATGGGTCACAATATGGATTTCTTTTGAATTTTTAACAATTTCACCTAACTTCTCCGCCCTTTTAAACAAAAAAGTGCACCAACTTATAGGGTATTGTTTTAGAGTATTAAAAACTAACAGACTTTTTAAGCATATTTTTATATAGAAAAAAATCTATCCGGGATTGGGGGAGTCTGGATAAGAGTTCTAGGGTACATCCCATCCCAAAATTCTTTTTTTCCAGGCTTCTCTACTTTTATTAACACTGGAAAAATCTTCTGAATCGTGGATAAAAAATTAGAGACAGATATTACTTATCTGCCATTGCTTTATATTTCTTGTAACGGTTATTTACATCATCTTCAAGTTTTTGATGTAACTTTTTAGCTTCTTCTGGAAAAGTTCGTGTTAGCACATTGTATCTTACTTCACCCATGATGAACTCTTTTAATGTTCCATTTGGTTCTTTACTGTCAAGTTGGAATGGATTTTTACCCTCTGCAGCAAGTCTTGGATCGTATCTGTAAAGTGGCCAGTAACCAGATTCAACTGCTAGTTTTTCTTCCTCCTGTGTTTTACCCATTCCTTTTTTGATTCCATGAGTAATACATGGTGCATAAGAGATTATTAGGGAAGGTCCAGGATAAGATTCTGCTTCTTTAATTGCTTTTATCAGTTGGTTTTTATTTGCACCCATAGCTACTGATGTGACATAAACATAACCATATGTCATTGCCATTACGCCAAGGTCTTTCTTCTTTGTTTTCTTTCCTGATGCTGCAAACTTTGCAACTGATCCAATTGGTGTTGCTTTTGAAGACTGCCCTCCAGTATTTGAGTAAACCTCTGTGTCTAAAACAAGGATGTTAATATCTTCATTCATAGCAAGCACATGATCAAGACCGCCATAGCCAATATCATATGCCCAGCCATCTCCACCAACAGACCATATTGATTTCTTTGTAAGCATCGTTCTCTCGTCCCAGATTTGATTTAAGATTTTGTCTGAGTGATTATTTTTTAG